>NZ_JBJIEP010000006.1:0-322470 GCF_046557955.1 Shinella agrisoli
CAGGCCGAGGCCCGGCTGATGGAGGTGGTCGAGCAGTCCGGCGCAGAATTGATCGTGCTCGCCCGCTACATGCAGGTCCTGTCGGATGCGGTGTGCAGGAAGATGTCGGGGCGGATCATCAACATCCACCACTCGTTCCTGCCGTCGTTCAAGGGTGCGAACCCGTACAAGCAGGCCTTCGAGCGCGGGGTGAAGCTGATCGGGGCGACGGCGCATTATGTGACGGAAGACCTGGACGAGGGCCCGATCATCGAGCAGGACGTGGCGCGCATCACGCATGCGCAGTCGGCGGAGGACTACGTGTCGATCGGCCGGGACGTGGAGAGCCAGGTGCTGGCGCGGGCCGTGCACGCCCATATCCACCACCGCGTCTTCATGAACGGCAACAAGACCATCGTCTTCCCGCCAAGCCCCGGATCCTACAAGTCAGAACGCATGGGGTGAGCCCCCCGCAAGGTGGCGCCGGGGGCGGCGCCACCGTTCGGGTGTGCTCACACCAGGCCCGGCACGACGAGCACGAGCCAGGCGACCACCGGCCCGATCAGGGCGATCGCCGCGCTGTAGACGAGCAGCGACCGCAATACGCTCTCCCGCTCGGCATCCTGGGCATTGGCGACGACGAGCGCGCCGTTGGTCGAGAACGGGCTGGTGTCGACGATGGTGGTCGAGATCGCGATCGCGGCGACCACGCCGACCGCGCTGATCTGCCCCTGCAGCAGGAAGGGCACGGCCAGCGGGATGATCGCGCCGAGAAGCGCCGTGGACGAGGCGAACGCGGAGACGATGGCGCCCGTGAAGCACAGCAGCAGCGCGACGAGAAGCGGCATGCCGAGGCTGGAAATGCCGTCCGCGACATAGTCGATCGTGCCGATTTTCTCCATGACGCCGACATAGGTGATGATGCCGGAGATCAGCAGCACGGTCGACCAGCTGACCTTGTCGATGGCCGCCTTCTGCGTCTTCGGGGACATCAGCGCCAGGGCGACGGCGACCGTGATCGCCACGAGGCCGACGTTGAACTTGAAGACGAGGGCGCCGACCGCCAAGGCCGTCAGGCCGACCAGCGTCGTCAGCTTCTCCGAGGTGAGGCGCGGCGCCTCCTTCGCCTGGCTGTCGAAGACGTGATGGCTGATCGGGGAGGCCGGCGTGCCGCCGTGCCCGACGATCGCCTGCGACACGCCTTCGGGATGAAGATCGGGAAGCGGGCCGGATGCGGGCGCGCCCTCACGCAGGCTCTTCCAGCCGCCGAAGACGAAGAAGACGACGACCGCGATGCCGAGATTGAAGAAGAAGCTCGAAAGGAACAGCGACGTCGGGGCAAGCGGCAGGCCGGCTTTCTCGACGATCTGGTTGGTGATGCCGCCGTAGACGCTGATCGGGGAGAAGCCGCCCGCCTGGGCGCCGTGAATGACCATCAGGCCCATCAGGACCGGGCTGATGCGGTACTGGAACGCAAAGCCGAGCGCGACCGGCGCGAGGATCGCGACCGCCGCCGGACCGAGCGCGCCGAAGCCGGTAATGACGGCGGCGACGAGGAACATCACCCAGGGGATCCAGGCGACATGCCCCCGGACGAGCTTGACGGCCCCCTCGACCAGCCAGTCGATCGTGCCGTTGATCTGCGCGATCGCGAAGAGGTAGGTGATGCCGACCAGCGTCAGGAAGAGATCGCTCGGAAAGCCCGCGAAGATCTCGCTCGCCTTCATCGCCATGATGAGCGAGCCGACGAGGAAGGCGCAGGCGAACGCGAGCGCCCCCATGTTGATCGGCTGGATTGTCGCGACGACGAACATGCCGGCCAAGAGCACGATCGATAAGATCTGGATATTCATATGTTCCTCCCTCGGGAAACGCCGTGCGGCGCCCGTTCTCCATCTTGATCGTTACGGAACAGCCCGCGCCGGGCTCACTCCCAGGCGCGACGCGGGAACGCTGGTGCCGGTGTCAGGGCGCTTTCTGATAAAGATCGCGATACCGGTCGCGAAGCAGGTTCTTCTGCACCTTTCCCATGGTGTTGCGCGGAAGCTCTTGCGCGAAGATGATCCTTTTCGGCTGCTTGTAGCGGGCAAGGCGGTCGCCGAGGGCGTCGAGGACGGCCTTTTCCGTCAGGGCGGCGCCCGGCTCCGTCACCACGATGGCGGTCACGCCTTCGCCGAATTCCGGGTGCGCGACGCCGATGACCGCGCTTTCGACCACGCCGTCGAGCCGGTCGATCTCGCTCTCGACCTCCTTCGGATAGATGTTGTAGCCGCCCGAGATCACGAGGTCCTTGCCGCGGCCGACGATGTGGAGGTAGCCCTCCTCGTCGAACTTGCCGAGGTCGCCGCTGATGAAATAGCCGTCTTTGGTGAACTCGGCCGCCGTCTTTTCGGGCATGCGCCAATAGCCCTTGAAGACGTTGGGGCCCTTGATCTCGATCATCCCCGTCTCGCCCGGCTCCAGCACCCGGCCGGTCGCCGGGTCGCTCACGCGTACGGAAACGCCCGGCAGCGGGAACCCGACCGTTCCGGCCTTGCGCTCGCCTTCATAGGGATTGGACGTGTTCATGTTGGTTTCGGTCATGCCGTAGCGTTCGAGGATGGCGTGGCCGGTGCGCTCCTCGAACGAGGCGTGGGTCTCGGCAAGCAGCGGCGCCGAGCCGGAGACGAACAGCCGCATGCCGGCCGCCGCCGCCCGGTCGAGCCCTTCGTGCTGGAGCAGCCGCACATAGAAGGTGGGCACGCCCATCATCAGCGTCGAGCGCGGCATCAGGCAAAGGATTTCCGCCGGGTCGAACTTCGGCAGCAGAAACATCGACGAGCCGGCGATGAGCGTCACGTTGGTCGCGACGAAGAGCCCGTGCGTGTGGAAGATCGGCAGGGCATGGATCAGCCGGTCCTCCGGCGTCACGCGCCAGCAGTCCCGGAGCGCCAGGGCGTTGGACAAGAGATTGTCGTGGGTCAGCATCGCCCCCTTCGAACGGCCGGTGGTGCCGGACGTGTAGAGGATGGCGGCGAGGTCGTCGGGCCCGCGGGCCGCGTCGATGAAATCGGCTTGCTCGTCCGCGGCGAGTTCCATGAGGGAGCCGCCGCCATCGGCATCGAGCGTCTCGACGATCGCGCCGTGGCTGCGCGCGATCGCCTCGACGCCGGCACGTGCCTTCGAGGACACGATGACGAGGTGCGGATGGGCGTCGCCGATGAAATAGTCGAGCTCGGCCAGCGTATAGGCCGTGTTGAGCGGCAGGTAGACCGCGCCGCTGCGCAGGCAGGCCAGATAGAGCAGCAGGGCAAGGGGGCTTTTCTCGACCTGGACGGCGACGCGGTCACCCGGCCGGACGCCGAGCACGTCGATCGCGCTGGCGATCTGCCCCGAGACGCGCAGCGCTTCGCCGTAGGTCCAGCGCCGGCCGTCGGCGGTTTCGATGAAGACGGCGCCGCCCGCCCCGGCCGATGCCCGGATGGCATCAAACAGGTGATTGCTCATGGATTTCCTCTCCGCGTGCCTTGTCAGGCACTTTGCTTTTCGTCCTGGCGTCGGCGGCCCGCGCCGCCTCCGGTCTCGGCGGGGCCCGTCGCGGCCAGCCTCCTGACCTCCGCCGATGCGGCGATCTGGCCGTGCTGCGCAAGGGCCTCGTGGTTCTTCTCGATGTCGTCGAGCTTGTAGAGATAGTTGACCATCAGTCCGTGCGACTGCCGCATGGCCTTGGCGGAGCGGTCCGCAAGGAAGCTCAGCCGCTCGAGGCGGGCGCCGTTGCCGAGATGGAACCGCGCGACCGGGTCGACCGGCCGGCGGCCGTCGGAACGTTCCTTCGACAGGTAGCGCGCCGCAAGCGGCATCAGCACGGGCTCGACCGCGCGCACCTTCGCCGGATCGTCGGCCCATGCCGCATCGTCCAGGAGCGCGAGCGTGTCGCGGGTGTGCCCGTCGAGATCGGAGTCCGCCGCCTTGCGCAGCCGCGACAGCCAGCCGGCAAATCCGGGAACCGGCGACAGCGTCACGAAGGTCTTCAATCCCGGCAGCTCGCGCCGCAGGTCCTCGACCACCTGCTTGATGAGGAAATTGCCGAAGGAGATGCCCCGCAGCCCGTCCTGGCAGTTGGAGATCGAGTAGAAAACCGCGGTCGACGCCTCGTTCGCCACGATCGGCGAACGGTTTTCGTTGAGCACGTCCGCGATGGCCGAGGGAATGGATGTGGTGAGCGCGACCTCGACGAAGATCAGCGGATCGTCCGCCAGGCGGGGATGGAAGAAGGCGAAGCAGCGCCGGTCGGTCGGCACCAGGCGGCGGCGAAGCTCCTCCCAGCCGGCGATCTCGTGCACCGCCTCGTACCTGATCACCTTCTCCAGGATGTCGGCCGGCGTCGACCAGTCGATCGGCCTGAGCGTGAGGAACCCGCGGTTGAACCAGGAGCTAAAGAGATGCGAGAAGTCCGCATCGACCGCGCGGAACTGCTCGCTCATGTCCTTCATGGCAAGAAGGTTCTGGCGCATCTCGACGAGCTTTGCCGTGCCGCCCGGCGCCAGATTGAGGCGCCGCACCAGCTCCTGGCGCTGCGGCTCGGCGGCGCGGTGCAGTTCGATGACCGCGTCCGAGCTCTTGTCGTCACGGTAGTTCTCGATGGCGCGCTCCAGGCGGAGCGTGTCGGGGCCGAACTCCTCGTAGAGCATGCGCACGAAATCCTGCCGGCCGGCCGCGTCGAGGGCCGACCACCGCTCCAGGATTTCGGCGGCGAGCGCCATGCCGGATGCTTCGCCGCGGCTGGACAGCAGCGTCTTGCAGAGGGTGGAGATGTCCTTTTCGGCCTCCATCCGGGTGCTCGGCTCGCCGGAGGCGAGCAGCCGGCGGCCGCGCTCGGTAATGCTTTGCAGCATGTCACTGAAGAACGACATTCCCGCCATGCAGACTCCTCCCGCAGACCGAAACCGGGCCGGCGGCAATCCGCGCGAGCCTCAAGGGACGCGCAGATGCAGATGCCGGTTCGATTGTGTGCGACTGCCAATTGATGGTAGCTTGGATACGCCGCCTTGTACGCAATGTCAATAATCTTGCATGCAAGAAATGCTTTTGTGAATGGAAGAGGCTTCGAGAATGTCGGAAAACGTTGTCCAGCGCCTGCGGGACGAGCTAGAAAACGGAATCATCTCCCACACGTTTGCTCCCGGGGAGCGCCTGGACGAGATGCAGCTCGCCAAGCGTTTCGGCGTGTCGCGGACGCCCGTCCGGGAGGCCCTGATGCAGTTGAACGCCATCGGCCTCGTGGAGATCCGTCCGCGGCGCGGCGCGGTCGTGATCGACCCCGGTCCCCATCGCGTGTTCGAGATGTTCGAAGTGATGGCGGAGCTGGAAGGCATGGCCGGATCGCTCGCGGCCCGCAGGCTGACCGATGCCGATCGGGCCGCCATTCTCGCCGCGCACGAGGATTGCCAGCGCTCGTCCTCGGCCGACGACACCGACGCCTACTATTATGACAACGAGCGTTTCCACAAGGCGATCTACGCCGCCAGCCACAGCGGCTTCCTCAACGACCAATGCGTGGCGCTGCATCGCCGCCTGCAACCCTACCGCCGGCTCCAACTGCGCGTGCGCAACCGCGTCGCCACCTCGTTCGCCGAGCATGCGGGGATCGTCGAGGCGATACTTGCCGGGGATGCGGAGCGCGCGCGAACGCTGCTGCGCCAGCATGTCGGGATCCAGGGCGAGCGCTTCAGCGACCTGGTGGCGACGATGTCGAAGCAGTAAGCGGAACGGGCCTGCCCCGGGCCGGAGCCGTTCCCCAACCTCGAAACGCTCCGGCCGAAAACCATGGCGCGGCGAAGCAGCGGCCGGTCCTCGCCAATCCAGCCGCCTGGCGCGTGCTGGAGGGGATCGTCGCGGTGACGATGTGGCTGATCGCCATCAAGCCGGGGTGTCCGGCGAGGGAAGGCGCTTGAGGCAGTTCAGCAGGCTCCGGGTCGTATCAGCTTCCAAGACGCGTCAATCGTACATGTCAGCCTGCGCGTTGCGAGCGCCAGAGGCCATCGCCGCCCTGAACCAGGCGCCAGCGCCGCGCGTCGATTTTCGTTCCCTTCGCGGTGCGGTAGGCCGGGACGTCCAGTTCGATGTCCGTGCCGGCCGGGCGCCATTCGCCGATCAGCACGATGCCGTCGCCGAACTCCACGACGCAGGAACCCTCCGCCGCCGCGGCATCCTCGACGGTGACGCGGCCGCCGGGGAAGGCATGGCTATGGGGAAAGGAAAAACGCATCTGCCACTTTCTCGACCCACGGGAAACCGGCCGCCTCGCGACGCCGGTGCATGGCGATGTAGCGCGTTCGCGAACGATTTCGACCGGTACGAGGCGGGTGCGGCCCGGTCTTTTCCGTCGAGGGACGGCGGATCGGGACGAAAGCGATTTCTTTCCTCATGGAAGAAGAATAGGCTCGTGGCCGGATCGGTCGAACCGGGTGTGCGTGGAGTTGGGGGAGAGGCGTGTCGGCTGAGGAGGTTCGCTCACGGGGCTGGAGCTTTGTCATCGGCACCCCTTTGGCTGCGATCGGATTTGCGGCCTTCCTGCTGGCGGCGATCGCGGCGCTTGCGGCGCTGATGACCTGGCAAAGCTATTCGGCGGCCTTGCGGGCCGGCGAAGCCAAGGCGACGTCTTCCGCGCAGATCGTGGCGGCGCACCTCGAATGGATGATCGAGGCGAGCGACCAGGCTCTCAGGCGCATCGATTCCGCGCTCGCGGACGATCCGGTCGGGGTCTCCGCCGGTGCGATCGCCGACATCCGGCAGGCCGTCGGCGACCTGCCGGAAGGGTTCCAGTATTCGGTCTACGACGAGACCGGCCGCCTGAGGCTGTCCAGCGTGCCCGAGGCGATCGGCATCGACGTCTCCGACCGCGAGTATTTCCAGCGGCTGAAGGCCGGCGAGATGGTCGTCATCTCGCCGCAGCTCGAAGAGCGCCTGAGCGGGGAGCAGGTGTTCGTCATCGCGCGGCGCATCTCGCGCGCCAACGCGTTTCACGGCGCGGCGAGCATCGCCATCCCCACCAGGACGATGGACGAGTTCTGGAGCGCGATGGAGCTGGGGCCGCACTCGACGGTTTCGGCCATCCGCACGGACGGCTGGCTGATCGCCCGCCATCCCCAGCTCGACCGCTCGATGGATTTCAGCGGCACGCCGCTGTTTGCCGACTACCTGCCCCGGCAGCCGAGCGGGTTCTACCACAGCTCCGCATCCCCCGCCGACGGCATCTCGCGGATCGTCGGCTACCGCAAGGTGGAGAACTGGCCGCTGGTGGCGACCACGGGCGTGGAGCGCGGCGAGGCCCTCGAATATTTCCGCAGCAGCCTCCTGGGCGGGCTCGTGATCGGCGTGCCGACGGTTGCGGTCATGGTGCTCGGCACGCTGTGGATCGCCAGCCTTTTGCGCAGGGACGGCATGCGCCGCGCGCAGCTGGAGCAGGCGCTCGAGCGGAACGCATTCCTGCTGCGCGAGATTCATCACCGGGTGAAGAACAATCTCCAGGCCGTCGCATCGCTCTTGCGGATGCAGCCTCTGCCGGAGGAAAGCAAGGCGGACATGTCGCGCCGCATCGCGGCGATGATCGCCGTCCATGAGCAGATCTACGAATCCGACCAGTTCGACCAGCTCGAGCTCGCCCCCTACGTCGAGCGCCTTGTCAGGGAGATCGCCAAGGGCTTTCCCGGCAACGTGGACATCGAGCTGAAGCTGGAGCCCGTCAGGGTGGAAAGGGATCACGGGCTTCCGATCGGCCTCATCGTCAACGAGGTCGTGTCGAACGCGTTCAAATACGCCTTCGACAAGCGGCAAGGGCACCTGTCGGTGCGATTGACCGCCGACGGCGGCAGGGCCCGGCTCGTGTTCAAGGACGACGGCCCCGGCTATTCCCCCGAGACGGCGCGCAAAGGCATGGGCAGCAAGCTCGTCGGCGGTTTCGCCGCGCAGATCGGCGGCACGCTGGACATCGACGCCTCGGCCGGCACCACGGTCAGCATGACGTTCCCGGCAAGCGGATAGACCGGTTCGGAACCGGGCGCCGGCTTGCCGGTTAGCGTGCATGTGCCGCGCTCGTGTCCGGCAAAGGAGGAAATTCGATTTGCCGGTCGTCGCCACCGCTGCCTGGTCGATCCCGAAAACCGTCGCCGGCCGCTTTACCGCGGAGGGAAGCGGGCTTTCGCGATATGCCTCGGTCTTCGACGGGGTGGAGGTCAACTCGACCTTCTACCGCCGCCACAAGCCCTCGACCTTCGCCCGGTGGGCGCAAGCCGTGCCCGAAGGCTTCCGGTTCGCCGTCAAGATCCCGAGGGAGATCACCAATACCAGGGCGATGAAGGACATCGGCGCGCCGTTCGGGACATTCCTTCAGGACATCGCGCCCCTCGGCGAAAAGCGCGGCCCCCTGCTTTGCCAGCTCCCGCCGTCCCTGGCTTTCGATCCGGACGTCATGGAGCGTGCGTTCGACGTGATGCGCAGCGCGGATCCGGGCCGGATCGTCATCGAGGTGCGGCATGCGAGCTGGGCGTCGGAACGGGTCGTGCCGTTGCTTCGGCGGTACGCGATCGACCGGGTCCTGGCGGATCCCGCACTGGTTTGGCCGTCCGCCGCGTTTGCCGATCCGCCCTGCTACGTCCGCCTGCACGGGAAGCCGAAAGTCTATTATTCCAGCTACACGGAAGAGGAGATCCGGGCGTTCGCAAGGCTGCTTGCCCCCGACAGCTGGTGCGTTTTCGACAACACGGCATCCGGTGCCGCGATCGAAAACGCGCTGACGATGCTGGACCTGCTCTGATACGAGGGTTTGAAGGGGCCGGCCCTGGAGCCGTCGACGGGCGAGCCCTATGTTGGGAGGGAGCCGGGCGAGGCGGCGGGAAGCCGCCTTGTCCGCCGCCGCGTGCCGCCGGGACCCGCGAGGGCCCGGGCCCGCGTGACAAAACATGCATCCGGAGGGGAAGGAAATGCTCGCTCAGCGCATCGGCTTCATCGTCATGTTGACGCTCGTGACGATAGCCTTCATCGCGGTCGTGCTGCCGTTTTACTCGGCCATTCTGTGGGCGGTGATCTTCGCGATCATCTTCTACCCGTTCCATGCCAGGATCGGCCGGCGCCTCGGCGGCTACAGGAACGTCGCCGCCGGCATCTCCGTCCTTACCTGCCTCTGCCTCGTGATCGTGCCCGGCCTCGTGGTGCTGAGCGCCCTCGTCCGGCAGGCGACGCAGCTCTACCAGAACGTGCAGAGCGGCGCGATAGACCTTCCGGGCCTCTGGCAGAGCCTCCAGGATGCGCTGCCGGCCTTCATCAGGGACCGCATCGAGGCGATCGACACGGAAGGGTTTGCCCAGCTGCGCGAAAACCTGTCGTCGGCCCTTCTCGGCGGCGGCGGTTTCTTCGCGGGGCGGGCGCTCAGCTTCGGCCAGAATACCGTCGCGTTCTTCCTGGCCTTCGGCATCATGCTCTATCTGCTCTTCTTCCTGTTCCGTGACGGACGCGAGCTGGCGCAGGCCGTCCGGCGGGCAATCCCGCTGAGCGACAATCACACGCAGCAGTTCGCGTCCAAGTTCACGTCCGTCGTGCGCGCCACCGTGCGCGGCAACGTGATCATAGCCATCATCCAGGGCCTGATCGGCGGCGTCGCCTTCTGGGCGCTCGGCCTCAAGCCCGCCCTGCTCTGGGGCGTGGCGATGAGCATCCTGTCGCTGCTTCCGGCCGTGGGCGCCGCGCTGGTCTGGGTGCCCGCCGCGGCCTACCTCGCCCTCTCGGGGCTGTGGGGGCAGGCCGTTGTCCTGAGCCTCGTCGGCGTCTTCGTGATCGGCCTCGTCGACAATCTGCTGCGTCCGCCGCTCGTGGGGCAGGAAACGAAGCTGCCCGACTATGTGGTGCTGATCTCCACGATCGGCGGCATCTCGCTGATCGGCATCAACGGCTTCGTCATCGGGCCGCTGGTGGCCGCGCTCTTCATCGCCGCCTGGTCGATCTTCGTGGCGGAGCGGCATTTCCCGGAGGACGATCCCGGGCCGGCGAGGAGCACCGTGACGCAGCCGGCCTTGCCGCAGGACGAATAGGGGCACAGGCCCCGCGAGGCGCCATGGAACATATGCGGACGGTGTGAATTCGAAAGGCTGTCCCTGAAGGCGAAAGGAGCGCAGCCATGGCACGCTTTTCGGAGAAGACGGTGGTCGTCACCGGCGCGAGTTCCGGCATCGGGGAGGCGACGGCCCGGCGCTTCTCCTCGGAGGGCGCGAACGTGGTGCTGGCCTCACGCACGGAGACGGACCTTCGGCGGGTGGCGGCCGACCTCGACGGCGACCGCACGCTCATCCAGATAACCGACGTCGGCGACGAGGAGGCGGTCGCGGAACTGATCGGCGTCGCCGTCGAACGCTTCGGCCGGCTCGACGTCCTCGTCAACAATGCCGGCACCATCGTGCAGGGCGACGTCACCGATATCGCCACCGAAGACTATCGGCACGTGATGGGAACGCTCGTCGACGGGGTCTTCTTCGGCTGCCGAAGCGCGCTGCCCCATCTCGTGAAGACGAAGGGCGCGATCGTCAACGTCGATTCCGTCTCCGGGCTTGGCGGCGACTGGGGAATGTCCGTCTACAATCTCGCGAAAGGCGGCATCGCCAATTTCACCCGCGCGCTCGCGCTGGACTACGGGGAAAGGGGCGTGCGGGTCAACGCCGTCGCGCCGACGCTGACCCGCACGCGCATGACCGAGGAGATGTTTTCGGACGAGGACCTGATCGCCGCGTTCGTCGACCGCATTCCCCTGCGCCATTATGCCGAGCCCGATGACATCGCAGGGGTGATCGCGTTCCTCGCGAGCGAGGACGCGCGTTTCGTCACCGGCGCCATCCTGCCGGTGGACGGCGGGCTCACCGCGTCGAACGGCCAGCCGAGGCAGGTCTGACGGCCCGCCTTTTCGTTTGCCGGAAATTTCAAGGAACCAAACGCCGTCCGCTCGGTTTGCACAATGCCTTCCAAGGCGTGAAACGAGGACGACATCATGAACAAGCTACTCATTACCGCCGCGTTCGTCGGCGCATCCACCCTTGCCGCCCTTGCGCAGACGTCGACGGCGCCGGCCACCGACGGCGATACGCCGGCTGTCGCGACCCCCGACAGCAAGAACGCCACCGCGCCGGTCGAAGGGGCGAACAGCTTCACCGAAGACCAGGCGCGCGAGCGCATCGTCGAGGCAGGCTATGCCGACGTCACGGGGCTGAAGCTCGACGACAAGGGCGTATGGCGCGGCACGGCGATGAAGGACGGCAAGTCCTTCAACGTCGCGCTCGACTACCAGGGCAACATCACCGCCAACTGACTCCAACATCGAGGAAACTCCCATGAAGAAAACGGCTACTGGACTTTTCGACGACTATGCCGACGCGAGCGCCGCCGTCAGCGCCCTGGAAGCGCGCGGCATCCCCTCGGACGACATCAGCATCGTCTCGAACAATGTCGATGACCGCTACACGCGCGAGTCGAATGCCGCCGAGGGCGCCGGCGCGGGTGCCGGCATCGGGGCGGCCGTCGGCGGCGTCGGCGGTCTTCTGACCGGGCTCGGCGTCATGGCCATTCCGGGCGTCGGGCCGGTGGTTGCCGCCGGATGGCTCGCCGCCACCGCCGCAGGGGCCGCCGCCGGCGCGGTCGCGGGCGGCGCGGCGGGCGGCCTGATCGGCGCCATGACGGAATCCGGCGTGCCGGAAGAGCATGCGCATGTCTATGCCGAAGGCGTGCGCCGGGGCGGAACGCTCGTCACCGCGCGCGTCGACGAGAGCATCTATCCGGAAGCCGAGGCGATCCTGAGCCAGTCCAACCGGGTCGATCCCGTCGAGCGCCGCACCGCCTATACCGAGCAGGGCTGGACGCGCTTCGACGAAACGCTCGACCCCTACGGACCCTCCGAAATCGAGCAGGAGCGCCTGCGCTACCGGCGCTGAGCGGAAGGCTTGTAGCCCCGTCACGGAAGAGCGGCCCTTCGGCCGCTCTTCTCCGTTTGCGGGGCCCTCGCAGCCTTGCGGGCGCGGCAATCCCGGCTTTCGACGGAACCTACACCCGGTACACGGGTTAGTAGGTCGTCGAAACAGGGAGGTTACAATGAAGAAGATGATCCTTATCGCGTGCATCGGTCTTTCGCTCGCCGCCTGCACGGCAACGGAACGAGGCGCCGGCGTCGGCGCTGCGACGGGTGCGGTCGTGG
Source organism: Shinella agrisoli (assembly GCF_046557955.1). Lineage (NCBI taxonomy): Bacteria > Pseudomonadati > Pseudomonadota > Alphaproteobacteria > Hyphomicrobiales > Rhizobiaceae > Shinella > Shinella agrisoli. The sequence goes on from NZ_JBJIEP010000006.1 coordinate 12,188, forward strand.
GCGGGGTTGCGACCGGCAATGTCCGCGGCGCGGCGGTCGGCGCCGCCGTCGGCGGGGTGGCCGGCGCATTGATCGGCAGCGTCGAGGACCAGCCCGGCCAGTGCTACTATCGTGACCGCTACGGTCGCCGCTATATCGATCGCTGCTGAATCTGAGCGACGCGCATGGGCTGGCGCATCTGCGCATGTCCCGTCGGGGACATGCGCAGATGTTTTTTTACGCCGCCTTGCCGTCCCGGCGGGCTTGTCCCTATCCTCCGGTCTTGGAGTGGGGCGCTGCGACGGGTTTCGATTCCGGCGAGTGGCGGAAGCGAAGGAAGATCGAGAGGACCACGAGCACGGCGGTCGAAAGGAACTCGGACTGCCAGTTCTGGAAGGACTCGAACCAGAATTTCGCGCTGCCGGCGTGCTGCCAGACCGTGGGGGCCGGCTGGCCGTGGCTCAATGCCTCGACCGCCTCGGCCGCCGCGCTGTTGTGCAGATGAAGGGCGAAGCTGAGAAGGAAGAGGACGATGAGCGCGATGCCCAGCGAGTAGGAGTAAAGCGTGCGGGGCAGCCCGCCGAGGCGCACCGGAAGCGGCGCGTCCGGATCGTCGGCGTGGGCCGCGGGGTCCTCGTCCTGTTCGGCCTCGGCATCGGGATCCTTCGATTCCGCCGAGCCCCGCTGGAAGAGGAAGGCCGTCAGCACCACATAGGCCGACATCTGCAGGAACTCGCTTTCCCAGTTCTCGAAGACGGCAGAGAGGAAATGGCCGCTCGCCATGTAGGCCATGAGGGTGACGGCGGGCCGGTGATGCTGCAGCAGCTCCTCGTTGTGAACCGACAGCCCCGTCATCACCATGCCGGCCAGCGTCGCCAAGGTCGCGGCGGTCAGCACGATGGTCAGGCTGGTGTCTCTCAACGGCCTCATGGGTCCCTCCCGGCACGGTCGTTTCCTGTCGTCGGGGAACCTCTTTCCGGCGACTAAGTTCCTTGGCGCCGGCGCGTGCGAGGCGCCGCCGGGAACCATCTGCGCGCTCGGCGGTTCACCTCTCTTGCACGGGACCGTTCACGGGAGGCATCGATGTCCATTGCCGAAAACCCCCTGGCGGGCAAGCGCATCCTGGTCGTCGAAGACGACTATCTCGTCGTCACCGACCTGATCACCCGGCTGAAGGCCATGGGCGTGGATGCGGTGGGGCCGGCCGCCTCGGCGGAGGATGCCCTTGCCCTCCTCGACAGCGAGCCTGATCTTTCCGGCGCGCTTCTCGACGTCAATCTCGGCGGACGGATGGTTTTCCCGCTTGCCGACGAGCTTGCGCGCCGCGCCCTTCCGTTCGTGCTGGCGACGGGATACGGCCGCGACATCATTCCCTATCGCTACGCCGACAGGGGCCTGCTTGAAAAACCGTTCGACGACCGCAGCCTGGAGGCGGCGCTCTTCGGGCTCGTCAGCCGGCCGATGCCGTCCCTGCTGGCGGCGGGCCGGAACCGCATCCTGAACGCCCTTCCGGAGGCGGACCTGCGGGAGATCGCGCCTCTCCTGCGCTCCGTCTCGCTGGGGCAGGGCGCCGCCATCGAGGAAAGGAACCGGCCCGTCCGGGAGGTCTATTTCCCGATAGACTGCGTCATCTCGATGATCGCCCACTCGCCGCGCGGCATCAGCATCGAGACGGGGCTGATCGGCCGGGAGGGCTTTACCGGCTTCGGGCTGGCGAGCGGGGACAGCTGGAGCCCCTATGAGATGGTGAACCAGATTTCCGGCACCGCCCTGGTGATGCCGGCGGAGGATTTCGCCGGAGCGATGGCAAGGTTCCCGGCGCTGCGCCAGATGGCCGGGCGGTTCGGTCGCTCTCTCGGCATCCAGGTCAGCTATACGGCGCTTGCGAACGGCAGGTACGACCTGGCACGGCGGCTCGCGCGCTGGCTGCTGATGGTGGACGACCGCGTCGACGGCAATTCCTTCACGCTGACGCACAACTACCTTTCCGTCATGCTGGGTGTCCGGCGGCCCGGCGTGACGAACGTCCTGCACATCCTCGAAGGAGAACGCCTGATCCGCTCGCTGCGCAGCGAGGTCGTGATCGTCAACCGCGAAGGGCTTCTTGCCTTTGCCGGCGACAGCTATGGTGTGCCGGAAGAGGAGTACCGGCGCATCATGGGCTTTGCCCTGCATGCCGGCGCGCCGGCGGGAGAGGAGCGGTCGTGGCAAAGGCGCGCGAAGCAGGTGTGAGGCCGGCGACCTGCATTGGGGGAAGGGCGGACGGGTAAGGCATGGACAGACAGTTCTTCGACCGGGATGCCGTCGCCGTCGCTCCCGATCTTCTGGGGGCTTGCCTGTTGGTCGACGGCGTCGGCGGCCTCATCGTGGAGACGGAGGCCTACCGGAAGGATGACGAGGCTTCGCACAGCTATCGGGGACAGACCGCGGCGAACGCCGCGATGTTCGGCGCGCCGGCGCACGCTTACGTCTACCGGTCCTACGGCCTGCACTGGTGCCTCAATTTCGTCTGCGAGCCGGGCAGCGCGGTGCTGATCCGGGCGTTGCAGCCCACGCACGGCCTGGAAAGGATGGCTGCCCGCCGCGGCCTCGACCTGCCGAGAAGGCTGTGCGCGGGGCCGGGCAACCTGTGCCGGGCGCTCGCCGTCACCGGCGCGATGAACGGCCTTTCGCTGCTTAAGCCGCCGTTCCTCGTGGCGTTGCCGGCCCAGGCGCTCGCGTCGGTAAGCGGCGTGCGCATCGGGATCACCAAGGCGGCGGAGCATCCCTGGCGCTTCGCGGTCGAGGGCTCGCCCTATCTGAGCAAGCCGATGCGGGTCTCCCCGTGACGGAGACAGGCCCCGGCAGGACGCCGGGGCTCGTTCCCTTCACGGCAGCTTCACCGAAGGCTCGCGGGCCCATACGCGCAGCTTGCCGAGCGATTGCAGGAACGGTGCGACCGCCTCCGCCTCGCCGAGCTCCACCGTTCCCTCGTCCAGCGCTCCGGCGACGCCGGCCTTTTCGAGAAGGGCGAAGGCCGGCGCGCTATAGCCGATGAACTTGCAATGGGCGAAGGCGTCCGCGACGAAGTCACGCGCGGTCGCCTCCTTGAGGAGGTCGGCAACGCCCTCCGTCGAGGCAAGCACCACGACGGCGTCGTAGAGCACCGACGGTCCCCCGTCGATCATCTGTTGCGCGGCGAGCGGCTTGCCGTCCGACATCCTTACCCCGCCCACCTTCGGCGCGATGACCTCCAGCACCGCCTTCTCGGCGGCGATGCCGGCTTCCAGCGCCGTGAAGAGGTCGCGGTCGGCGCCCTCCGTGACGAGGACGCCGAGCTTGCGGCCCTCGAAGCGGTTCGGGCCGCGTTCGACGATGCTGAGGGCAGGCGACGGTTCGAGGTCGTCGCGGGTCTTTACCGCGGCCTGCGCGGGCTTCGGCATGGGGTGGATGCCAAGGGCCGCGGCGACCTTGCCGGCCAGCGTTTCGTCGATGTTGAGGAGATGCGAGACCATGCGCTCGCGGATGACGGGCGTCTCGACCTTGCTGAGCTCGAAGGTCAGCGCCATGGCGATGTGCCGCTGCTCGGGCGGCGTCTGGCTGATGTAGAACTGGCGCGCCTGGCTGTAGTGGTCGGCAAAACTCTCCGCCCGCAGCCGGACCTTTTCCCCCGCCTCGGGGGAGGCGAAATGCCGGTAGCCCGCAAGCGGGGACTCGCGCGGGCCTTCGCCCCACGAGTTCGGCTGATAGTTGACCCGGCCGGACGGGTTGCGCATCGCCATGTGCCCGTCCTGCTGGAAATGCGCGAAGGGACACTTCGGCGCGTTGATGGGCAGGTGGGTGAAGTTCGGGCTGCCGAGGCGCTTCAGCTGCGTGTCGAGGTAGGAGAAGTTGCGGCCCTGCAGCAGCGGATCGTTGCTGAAGTCGATGCCCGGCGGCACGTTCTGCGTCATGAAGGCGACCTGCTCGGTCTCGGCGAAGAAATTGTCCGGCATGCGATCGAGGACAAGGCGGCCGACGGGCTTGGGCGGAAGGATCTCTTCCGGGATGATCTTGGTCGGATCCAATACGTCGAAAGCGAAGTCGTCCGCGAAATCCTGGTCGAAGAGCTGGACGCACAGCTCCCATTCCGGAAAGTTGCCGGACTGGATGGCCTGCCAGAGGTCGCGCCTGTGGAAGTCCGGGTCGGCGCCGTTGATCTTGACCGCCTCGTTCCAGGCGACCGACTGGAGGCCCAGCTTCGGCTTCCAGTGGAACTTCACGAAGGTCGCTTCGTCCCTGGCGTTGACGAAGCGGAAGGTATGCACGCCGAAACCTTCCATGAAGCGGAAGGAGCGGGGGATGGCCCGGTCCGACATGACCCACATGATCATGTGCATGCTTTCCGGCGTCAGGCTGATGAAGTCCCAGAAATTGTCGTGCGCGGATTGGGCCTGCGGGAAGGCCCGGTCCGGTTCGGGTTTGACGGCGTGGATGATGTCGGGAAACTTGATGGCGTCCTGTATGAAGAAGACCGGTATGTTGTTGCCGACGAGGTCCCAGTTGCCCTCCTTCGTGTAGATCTTGACCGCGAAGCCGCGCACGTCGCGGGCAAGGTCGAACGAGCCCTTGCTGCCGGCGACGGTGGAAAAGCGCACGAAGGCCGGGGTCTTCTCCCCGGCGCGCTGGAAGACGTCGGCGCGCGTGTAGGCGGCAAGCGACTCGTAGGTCTCGAAATAGCCATGGGCGCCGTAGCCGCGGGCATGCACCACCCGCTCGGGAATGCGTTCATGGTCGAAGTGGAAGATCTTCTCGCGGAAGTGGAAGTCCTCGATGAGCGCCGGCCCGCGCGCGCCGACGCGAAGGGTGTTCTGGTCGTCGGCGACCGGTGCGCCCTGCGCCGTCGTCAGCACCGGCCCGCCGTCGCCGGCGATCTGGTGCAGCTCGCCGCCATTTGCGCGGTGGAGCTTCTGGTCGTGCACGGTCGCCTCTTTCATCTTCGTGCTGGGAGTCGCTTTCTTGGCCATGGAAATCTCCTCGGGATCGTTTCGCGCTGCCCTAACCGATCAGCACCCGCCTTGTTCCTCCGATCCGCGCAACTTATGGCGGCGCCGCAGGGCGCCGTTCCCGCAGCGCGACAGCGGTCAAGACGACGCGAACATCGTCCCGGCCGCTCTGTCCGCTACCGTACCGACGCCCGGTGCCGGGTTGTTTCCCCGATTTTATGGTCATAGATGGACGACCATTGAGACCGGGGCCTTCGGCAGATTTGCGGTCGCGGAACCGCACGGGAATGTTCAATGGGGGAAGGTCGGCAGGGCATGTTTCGGAACAACCTGCTTCGGCGTTTGCCGACACGGAGTCGGGCGCGGCTTGAACCCCAGCTGGAGCATGTCCAGCTTCCCCGCTCCTATCAGCTGTCGTCTCCCCATCAGGCGATGGAGCACGCCTATTTCTTCGAAAGCGGCATCGCCTCCGTCGTCGTCCGGTCTCCCGAAGGCCAGCATACCGAGATCGGCATCATCGGCAGGGACGGCATGTGTCCCACCGCCGCCATCCTCGATGCGGACGTCGATCCCTTCTCCGTCTTCATGCAGATGCAGGGAGAGGCCTATCGGATCCCGGTCTCGGCCCTGAAGGCGGCGATCGGGAAGGACGGCGAGGCAAAGAGCCTCTTTGCCCGCTACGCCCAGGCGCTTGCCGTTCAGCACGCCTATACCGCCCTCTCCAATGCGGTGCACCATATCGACGAGCGTCTGGCACGCTGGATCCTCATGTGCCACGACCGCACGGACGGAGAGGAGATCGGCCTGACGCACGAGTTCCTGTCGATCATGCTCGCCGTGCGTCGTCCGAGCGTGACGACGGCGCTTCACGTCCTCGAAGGCAAGAAGCTGATCTATTCCGAGCGCGGCCTCGTCATCGTGCGCGACCGGGCGGGCCTCGAGGCCTTCGCCCGGGACGCCTACGGCGAATGCGAGAAGGAATACGAACGGCTCATCGGCCCGATCACCGATCGGCCGGGTGGCTGAGCGCCTCGCTGAACGGGACCCGCGCGACGAGGTGCCCCTGGCTGTCGACGATCTCGAACCGGCGCGTTTCGTCCGTCTGGCCCTTCAGGATGTCGTCCGCCAGGATCTCGCGGGCGGCGATCCGCGCCTCGGCGAGCGCGGCCTGCACCGTATCGAAATCCTCGCCCTCCAGATCCTCGATCCGTTCGTTCCGGCTGCAGATGTGAAAGAAGTAGCGGCCCATGTTCGCCTCTATGTCGATTGGCTTGCCCTACCGACTAACGAAGAGGCCATGTGTTCCATTCCTTCTTCGGCGGCCTTTGTACGCTAGCGTACCGCAACCTCCCCCGCCGTGCGTCGTTCCTTCCCGAAACGGAGGGACAAATGAACGATATTCAGCTTCCCGAATCGTCCGCCTTCTCGGTGCATGCTTCCATCGAGGCGCAGCTTCCGGCCTTGCGCCGGTTTGCCCAGCGGCTGACCCGCTCGGCCTGCGACCGCGAGGACCTGATCCAGGAAACCGTGATGCGCGCGCTGCGGTCCTCCCACCAGTTCCGCCCCGACACGCGCCTGCGCTCCTGGCTCTTCACCATCATGCGCAACACGTTCAACACCGAGTATCGCCGCCGGTGCCGGGAGGTCGTCGGGCTCGACGAGGGTTTTGTCGAGCGCACGGGCGTCGCCGCGCCGCAGGAATGGGCCGTGCGCCGCAGCGAGCTTCGCTCGGCCCTCGGCCGCATTCCGCCCGGCTCGCGCCGGACGCTGCTGCTCGTGGCCATGGGCGTGAGCTACATCGATACGGCGCGTCTTTGCGCCTGCGAGATCGGAACGGTGAAAAGCCGCGTCAACCGGGCGCGCAAGATGCTGGAGGAGGAGATCGGCCGCCCCGGCGCCCTGTGACGGAACAGCGCCCGGTTGCCGCCGGCCGGACAGGACCATGCTGAAGAAAGCGATTGCCGTTGGCCCGGCCTTTCAGGAACACGCCGCCGGCGCGCTCGGACGGATGCGCGAAGAGGCGGCCGAATGCCGGCGATGCGACCTCTACCGGGACGCGACGCAGGTCGTTTTCGGCGAAGGCGCACGGCATGCCCGGGTGGTTCTCGTCGGCGAGCAGCCCGGAGACCGGGAAGACCAGCTCGGCCGGCCGTTCGTGGGGCCGGCGGGCCGGTTCCTCGAAAGCTGCCTGGAGGAGGCCGGCATCGACCGCGCTGACTGCTACCTCACCAATGCGGTCAAGCACTTCAAGTTCAGGCGGATCGGCAAGCGGCGCATCCATGAGAAACCCAATGCCGGCGAGGTCCGGCAATGCGCCTGGTGGCTCGGCGGCGAGATCGACCGGATAAAGCCGGCCCTGCTGGTCGCGCTCGGGGCGACCGCCACCTTCGCCGTATTGGGAAAGCGTTACGCCGTGACGGCGGACCGCGGGCGCATCGTCGAGGCGGAAAACGGCGTGCCCGTCCTGATCACCGTGCATCCCTCGGCCCTCCTGCGCAGCCGGGGGCGGCCCGACGCGGCGCAGGAACGGGCGCGGTTCGTGGCGGAATTGCAGAAGATGAAGCCGTTCCTTACGGAGTGAGGCCCTCGGAGCGGGAGCGCTCCGTCGCCGTCTGCGCCGAATCCTCGACCTCGGCCTGCGGCCGGTCGGCGGCGGCGGCCACCTCGTGGTGCCAGCGGCCGTCCTCGGACTGGTAGGAGATGAAGCGATCCTCGTCGGACCTCTCATGGCGCTCCGCCGCAAGGCGCGCCGCTGCGAGCGCGGCGGCATGGTTCGGGAAGGTTTCGGAAAAGACGTCGTCCAGCCGGTAGGCCCAGCCGTCCTCGTGCGGCACGACATGATAGGTGACGGGCATCTTTCCCTCCATCGCTCGATTAATGGCGCTTGAATCCATGGGAAGACCAACCGGCGGCGGCACGAATGGTTCCCGGCGGATGCGGAACAAAGGCCCGCCTGATCGGTTCGCCTACCGAACCATCGGACATGAGGAGCCAGGCGATGAACGAGCGCAAGAATGCCTCCCGGGAAGAGGAGTTTCGCGACTACGAGCAGAGGGACATCCGTGACGGCTGGCCCTACGCGGACGACGAGGATACCCGCCGCGCAGCACGGAACGCGCCCTATGGAGCGTCCGACGCCGGCCTCGACAAGGCGGACGGCGACGGCATCGCGGTGGCCGGCGATCCCGCGGCGCGGGACGTCGACGGCGCGCCGCTGCCGTTCGCCGACGACGGCGGGGAGGCCGTCGCGGACGACGATCTCGAAGCGCGCATCGCGGAGGCGCTGGAAGAGGACGGCCGCGTCGACCTGGACTCGTTGAGCTTCACCATCCGCGACGGCATCGCCGTGCTGGACGGCGCCGTCGACAGCGAGGACGACCGCCGCCATCTCGTCGCTCTCTTCGGCCGGGTGAAGGGCGTGCGCGAGGTGCGCGCCGGCGGGCTTTTGACGCGCGGCGTCGATAGCCACATTCCGCGCGATTCCGGGGAATAGAAGCGCCCGCGGCCCAAGGGCGGCGTCAATGGCCTGTTTCGGTCGCGATCGGCTCGCCCGGAACCATGATGCGGATGTCGTTCCGGACATGGCGGACGGCGAGGACCGCCTCCGCGCGCCGTTCCGCCAGGTGCTTTTCGCGCGGCGTGTCGACGAAGCCGCTCAGCCGCACCTCTCCCCCGGAGACGGAGACCTCTATCCTGGAGGCGTCTATGTCGCCGTCTTCGGCAAGGCGCTCGCAGATCTCCTCGTGGATGCGCGCATCCGGGCGCTCGTAACCTTTCGGACCCTTGCCGCGATGGCGCGCCGCCGGGGAAGCGCTGCTGCCGAAGTCGAGATCCGGGCGGTTGCCGGCTTCGTTGCGGGTGTCTTTCCGCCAGGGCAGTTGCTGGAAAAGGGATGGATTTTCGGGCATCGGTTCCTCCATCGACCGGGACAAGACCGAACCGGGGATGCCATGAAATGTTCCATGACGGGGAAAACCGGCAAGCTCACGACGCCCGCCATCGACCTTGCGGATGCCGACGAGCGCATCATGGTCCGGGGGCGGAACCAGGAGAACCGCCGCCAAAGCTAGAGCAATTCCGGCAGAAGTGCGCAGCGGTTTTGCGTCCGGAATTGCGTGGAAACAAAGGGATAGAGCATTTCCGGCCCGTTTTCACCGGAAATGCTCCAGCACTTTCCGCAAGCTTCGTACGGTTTCGTACATTGTTCCCGCTTTGAATCGCAGGACGGCCGCTCTACGATCTGCCCTGATCGCACAGAGGAGGCGGGCGTGGGCAGCTACACTTCCAAGGGAACCTTCGAGCCGGAAGAACTGGGCGCGCTGAAGCACCTTTTCGACGAGTTGACGTCGCAGCCCTGGTTCGATCCTTCCGATGAGGCGAAGGAGAGCTTCGCGCGGTATCTCTTCGAGACGTTCCCCGCCGTCACCTTCGATCCGGTGAAGCACCGTTCGATCATCGAGGCGTCCGCCCGCATGTTCTACACGAAGGACGACGCCTGATTTGCGGACGAAAGCCGTGGGGCGATGAAACCGCAGCCTCCTCGCCCGCGTTGGTACCCGGTCCCTGAAGAAGAGGAGTGGTGCAATGTCCGACGACAGCGTGAAAACCATGTGGGCGCAATTCCCGACCCGGGAAAGCGCCGAGCGGGCGGTCGAGCGCCTCGTGCAGCAATGCGGCATCGCCCGCGCCAACGTCTTCGTGGAGGCGAGCGCGCAGGACAACACCGTCGGCACGGCGCCCTCGGGCGGAGACGTCGTCGAGGACGGCGCCCGCGCGGACGCGCCGCTTCACGGCGACATCCGGGTATCCGCCGATATCACGGACGCCGACGTGCTGAAGGCCGAGCAGGCCTTCCGCGAGGCCGGCGCGCAGAATGTCCTGGTGCGGTAGCGGGCCGTTTTTCGCAGGAACAATCGCGTCGCGCGGCGGTTTGGGCGGGAAAGGAGATTGCCATGGCCATCATTCCGAACGATCCCAATCCCGGTCCGAACCCCGTCCCCGACCTTCCGCCCATCGACGAGCCGACGCCGCCGGTCAAGGAGCCGGAACCGGACCGGCTGCCGGACGAGACGCCGCTTCCCAACCCGGATGAAAACGACGAACCGGCCAAGCAGGCCCTCAAGCCCGGCGCGCTGGCCGGGCGGGGCCTGCGTTGAGCCCCATTCTGCGGCGTCACTCTTCCTCGCCCGGATAGGCCTCTTTCCGCAGGAGGCGCGCGAGGTGCGCCGTGTTGCGCGCGACGAGGTCGAGCGTCGAGCGTACGACCTCTGGAATCTGCTCCAGATCGACGAAATTGACCGAGCCCATCGCCTCGCCGACCCAATAGGTCACCGCATTGGCCGGAATGGTGAAGCCGACATCGTTGAGCGCCTGGAAGAGTTCGGCTGAGACATGGTGCGCGCCATCCTCGTTGCCGACCACCGCGACGGCGGCGACCCGGCCGTAGGAGACCATGCGGCCCTTGCCGTCCTTTTCCTCGAGGAAGGCGTCCATGCGTTCCAGCGCCCGCTTGCACACGCTCGACGGCTGGCCCATCCAGATCGGCGTGCCCATGACGAGGATGTCGGCGCCGAGGATCTTCTCGCGGATGGCCGGCCACGCGTCGCCCTCGCCCTCGTCGGAGGTGACGCCCGGCTTGATGTCGTGGTCGGCAAGCTGGATGAATTCCGTCGTCACGTCATGGCGTTGCATCGCGGCGGCAAGAAGCTGCAGCATGCGTTGGGTGGAGGAAGGCTCCTTCGCCGTCTTCGTCTTCAGGGTGCAGTTGAGCGCCAGTGCGGTCAGGGTCATCGTTCGCCTCTCCGGTCGGTACGGGGCACCAACCGCCACGCCTGCCGAATGTTCCGGGAGCCCTGTTGACCGGGGCCCGGCCGCCGTATGAAACTTGACAGCCGGGTTCAATATTTTATGTGTCGATCCCGGCCCGGCGCATTCGGACGGTCGGTTCCGCTGCCTCTTTGACGTCACCCGCAAGACGAGGAATAGACCCCGATAGATGTCCGGTGACACCAGGAAAACGATCCTCGAAGGTTTTGCCGCCAGCTACAAGGAGCTGTCGCGGTATCTCTCGCGGCGTTTCGGATCGAATGTGGAGGCGGAGGACGTGTTGCAGGACACGTTCCTGCGCCTGCAGAACGTCTCGGCGGAAGCGGAGATCAAGAACCCGCGGTCCTACCTGTTCCGCATGGCGAGCAACCAGGCGACGGACCATATCAGGGCCCGGCAGGCCTTCGACCGGCGTTTTTCCCTGGCGGAGGATCCCGACTGCGCCGACGAGAGGCCGTCGCCCGAGACGGTGGTCGACTACCGCCAGCGCCTCGACCTGCTGGAGCGGGCCGTATCCGACCTGCCGCCCCGGCAGCGGCAGGTCTTCCTGATGCACAAGATCGACGGGCTGAGCCATGCGGAAATCGCCCGCGAGCTCGGGATCACCAAAAGCGCGGTGGAGAAGCTGGTCATGAAGGCGCTGGCGCATCTGCGCGACCGGCTGAGCGATGTGACCGACTAGGACAAGGGAGAAATGCGTTTGACGCGGGTGAGGTGCAGCCCTACGGAATTCGTCTTTGTATCGGACGCCCGGTTCGCTGAAAGCCCGGCCCCGCTTGGAAGGAAATAGCCGGTATCGCCGATGGCAAAGACAGACAACGAGGCAGAGCGGAAGGTGCGTGACGAGGCCCTGGCGTGGTTCGTGCGCCTCCATTCGGGCGACGCCACGCCGGCCGAGCGGGCCGCCCATGCGGCCTGGATGGCCGCGGATCCGGGCCACCGCGCGGAATACGGCCGGTTGGGGGACATCTGGACCGACCTCGACCGCATCCCCGATCCGCGCGCAAGGCCCGCCCCGCAGGCGGCCTGTCGTCCGCGGCCGTCCCGCCGCGCCTTCCTGGCCGGCGGCGCGGCGGCCCTTGCCGCCGGGGTCGCGGCGGTCGCCGTCGGCCCGCCGGATTTCCTGACGAGCGATCACGCCACCGGAACCGGGGAACGGCGCACCGTGGCGCTTTCCGACGGCACGACGGTCGAGCTGGACGCGGATTCGGCGATCGCGCTCGACTATGGCGCGACGGCGCGCGGCGTGCGCCTCGTGCGCGGCCGCGCCTTTTTCGACGTCGCCAAGGACGCGCGGCGTCCCTTCACCGTTCATGCCGCCGAAGGCAGCGCGACGGCGCTCGGCACGCGCTTCGTCGTGCACGAATGGTCCGGCACGGTCACGGTCTCGGTCGAGGAGAGCGCGGTTTCGGTCACCGGCCCGGACCGGCGCGACGCGGTTGTCAAGGCCGGCCAGTACGTGACCTACGACCGGCAGCGGCTGAGCGACGTCGCCTCCGTCGATGTCGCATCCGAAGTCGCGTGGCGGCGCGGCAAGCTGATCTTCGAGGACCGGCCGCTGCGGCAGGTCCTGGCCGACGTCAATCGCTATCGCGCCGGCACCATCCGCGTCACGGACGGGCGGCTGCTGAACATGCGCGTCAGCGGCATCTTCGACGTGAGCGACCCCGACGGCGTGCTCGAGGCGATCCGCACGTCCTTGCCGGTGCGCACGTTCGAGCTGTCGCCCTGGCTGGTCATCCTGCACCCCGTCTGAGGGCGCACGCCTCTCCCCATATCGCGGGGCCCCGGTCGGGCAGAATAAAATCCTGACGATTATTTTCCACTTTGGGGGTGAGGTGGGCGGCTTCGAGATTCGTCCTTGCTTCAGGTGCCTTCGTGAAGGGCATTGGCAGGCAGGAACGGAGTGCGACAGGGGCATGACAAGGTCTTTCGGGGGTAGACTTTCGGGCGCGGCCAGGGGCCGGATCGGCGGCCTGGGGCTGGCGCTGCTGGCATCGGCGGCCTTCTGCACCGCGATCGCGGCGGCGCCGGCGCGGGCGCAGCAGGCCGCATCGGCGACGGGCTATCTCATTCCGGCCGGCCCGCTTGCCGCCGCCATAGCGCGCTACGGCGACGTCTCCGATCTCCAGGTCCTCTATCCGGCCGCGCTGGTGCGCGGCAAGCGGTCGCCCGGCGTTGCCGGCACGCTCGGCCGCGAGGAGGCGCTGAACCGCCTTCTGGCCGGCACGGGCCTTGCCTGGCGCTTCACCGGCGCCAACACCGTCACGATCGTCGATCCGGCGGCGGCCGGCGGCCAGGGACTCGGCGTGCAGGACGGCTCGACGCGGCTGGAGACGATCAGGGTCGAGGGCGAGGGCGGCAATGCCTGGGGGCCGGTGGACGGCATCATCGCGAGGAATGCGGCGAGCGGCACGCGCACCGACACGCCGATCATCGAGACGCCGCAGACCGTCAACGTCGTGGGCGGCGAGCAGATGGAGCAGCAGGGCGTCAGCACCGTCGGCGAGGCGCTGCGCTACACGCCCGGCGTCGTCACCGGCACGGCCGGCGGACAGGCCGACCGCCACGACAGCTATTTCGTTCGCGGCGAGGGCGGCTTTTCGGCCGCGGCCCAGTATGCCAGCACGCTGGACGGCATGCGCTGGCGCTTTTCCGACCGCACGACCGTGCAGTTCGACCCGTGGATGCTGGAGCGCGTGGAGGTGGTGAAGGGGCCGTCCTCGGCCCTCTTCGGCGCGGGCACGCCGGGCGGCGTGGTGAACCTCGTGTCCAAGCGCCCGAGCTTCGAGAAGAAGGGCCGCGTCTTCGTCAGCGGCGGCAGCTACGACAGCGCGGCCGCCGGCGTCGACCTGACCGGCCCCCTCGGCGACCAGTTCGCCTATCGCTTCGTCGGCCTCGGCAGGATCGAGGGCAACGGCGTCGATTACCAGAAGGGCGAGCGCGTCCTGCTCGCCCCGTCGCTGACCTTCGCGCCGACGGACGAGACCAGCCTCACCTTGAGCGCGCTCTACCAGCGCGATCCGCAGGCGGCCGATGCGGGCTTCCTGCCCGCCTACGGCTCTGTCCTGCCCATTCCCGGCTACGGCCGCGTGCCGGCCAGCTTCTGGCAGGGCGATCCGGACTGGGACGAATACAGCCGCACCGAATCCGCCGTCGGCATGGAGTTCAAGCACAGCTTCACCGAGAACTGGAAGGTGACCGCCAGGGCGCGCTACGGCCGGCTGGAAAGCACGACCCGGGCGATGGACTACACGGCGATGGTCGATCCGACCACGATGATGCGCACCATCTATCTGGCCGAGCACGACAACACCTCGCTGACGGGCGACGTCTTCGCCGAGGGGAGGTTCAACACGGGCGAGGCCGAGCACACGCTCGTCTTCGGCATCGACCACCAGCGGCTGACGGGCGGGCACGAGGACGGCTGGGACCGGTTCCAGTATCCGACCATCGACATCTTCAACCCGGTGCGCGGCGTGACCCCCAACGCTTTCGGCACGTTCCGCGTCTTCGAGCAGCCCTACCGGCAGACCGGCGCCTATGTGCAGGATCAGGTGGCGCTCGGGAACTGGCGCTTCCTCGGCGGTCTGCGCTACGACAAGGTCGATGCGTCGAGCTCCACCCTCGTCACGCTGAACGGCCTTTCCAGCAGGGCCTCGTCGTCGGATTCCGCGCTCACCGGGCGCATCGGCGCCGTCTATCTCTTCGACAACGGGCTTGCGCCCTTCGTCAGCTATTCCACCTCCTTCAATCCCCAGCCGAGCTTCCGGTACGACGGCACCATGCTGAAGCCCTATACGGGCGAAATGGTGGAGGCGGGCCTGCGCTACCAGTCCGGCGACGGCGAATTGTTCTGGAGCGCCACCGCGTTCGCGGGCGAGAAGGAAGGGGTCGGGGCGCAGGCGGCCTGCGCCTTCCCGTCCGCCGGCCCGCTGGACCGCTGCTTCACGGACGACACGCGGGCGACGAGCAGGGGCATCGAGCTCGAAGCGCGGGCGCAGTTGGCCGAAGGGCTCGACGTCATCGCCGCCGCCACGTGGCAGCAGATGCGCTGGAAGGAGTATCAGGGTGTCGCGCTGGACCGCCATGTCGTCGGCGTTCCGGATGTCACCGCCTCGCTCTGGCTGAACTACACCGTTCCCGAAGATCGTGCCGGCCACGGCTGGAGCCTCGGCGCGGGCGTGCGCTATGTCGGCACGAGCTATGCGACGGACAGCAATGTCTGGGGCGCGACGGAATATGCCTATGCCGGCCAGCCGTCGAAGGTGCCGGCCTTCGCGGTCCTCGACGCCTCGCTCGGCTACGATTTCGGTGCGCTCGACGAGAAGTACGAGGGGCTGCAGGCGCGGGTTTCGGCGGAGAACCTCCTCGACAAGCACTATGTCGCGGCCTGCAACGGCTACGGCACCTGCTCCTACGGCAAGCGGCGCGCCGTCTCGTTCAAGCTGAGCTACGAGTGGTAGGCGGCAGGAGAGCGCGGCAGGGCGGCGGCATCCGGATGCAGCCGCCTCGTGCGTGCCGGATACAGATGCCATGAAATCCATCCGCTTTCGCGCCCTGCTTCTGGCCCTGTGCCTCCTCCTGCCGGTTTGCGCGGCCGCGGCCGATGCCCTGTCCATCACGGACGACGCCGGCCGGACGGTGACGATCGGGAAGCCGGCCGGGAGGATCGTGCTGACGGACGGCATGGGGCTGGTCGGCCTCGCCGCCATCGCCCGCGATCCGGTCGGCCTGCTGGCGGGCTGGAACAGGGCCCGGCTCGACGCCGATGCGCTGGCGGCGTTCCGCCGAAAGGTGCCGGCGATCGACGCCGTGCCCGACATCGGCGAACTGCGGTCGGGGCCGGCCGCGGTCGAGGCACTCATCGCGCTCCAGCCGGACCTCGTCGTGCTGGACCCCTACGACAACCGCGCCGGCGTTGCGATCCGGCAGCTGGAAGCGGCGGGCATCGCCGTGGCCGTGCTCGCGCTGACGCCGTCCTTGCGCGATGCGGAACCCGCCTCCGGGCTCAGGCGGCTGTCCGTCCTGATCGGCCGGGAGGCGGAAGGCCGCGCCTTCTCCGATTTCGTCGGATCGCGGCTGGAGCGCATCCGCGCGCGGCTCGCGGGGCTCGGCGAGGCCGGCCGGCCGCTCGTCCTCCTGGAGGCGCATGCCGGGCGGGGCGCCTGCTGCCTCGTCGCGGGCGCCGGGCAGGGCATCGGCGACTTCGTCGGTTTCGTCGGCGGGCGCAATCTCGGCGCGGACCTCGTGCCCGGCATGGCCGGGCAGATCAGCCCCGAATACGCGCTCGCCGCCGGCCCGGCGGTCTATATCGGCACGGGCGGAGCCTATATGAAGGCCGCCGGCGGCTTGACCGTCGCGCCGTCCTACAGCGCCGAGCAGGCGCGCGCCTCCCTCGAAAAGGCGCTGCGGCGGCCGGGGCTTGCGCAGACGCCGGCGGCCTCTTCCGGCCGGGCGCACGGCCTGTGGCACGCGCTGGCCATTTCCGGGATCAACATCGTCGCCATCGAGGCCATGGCGCGGTGGGTGCATCCCGAGCGCTTCGCCGATGTCGATCCCGCCGAAACCCTCGCCGAGATCGACCGCCGCTTCCTCGCGGTTCCCCTGACGGGAACGATGTGGGTCGATCTCGCGCCGGCCGGCGGGGAGGCCGGGCCGTGACGGCGGAGGGGATGGGCCTTGCCGCCGGGATCATCGAAGGCCATCGCCGGCTGGCGCGCCGCCGCGCCGCGACCGTCGCGCTCCTCGGCGTGCTGATGGCGGTTTCCCTGCTGGCCGACCTGCTGACGGGGCCGTCCGGCGTCTCGGCCGCCGACCTGCGGGGCGCGCTGACGGGCGCGCCCGAGACGGCGCCGGCGCTCCGGGTGATCGTCTGGCAGGTCCGGCTTCCCGCCGCCCTGCTGGCGCTCCTGGTCGGGGCCGCCCTTTCGCTCGCCGGCGCCGAGATGCAGACCATCCTCGACAACCCGCTCGCCAGCCCCTTCACCCTCGGGGTGTCCTCGGCCGCCGCTTTCGGCGCGGCCCTCGCCATCGTGCTCGGCCTCGGCCTGCCGTTCCTGCCGCCGCATCTCGCCGTCGTCGCCAACGCCTTCCTCTTCGCCTTCGCCTCGGTGCTCTTCCTGCAGTTCCTCGCGCGCGGCAGGGGATCGGACGTCGCAACGCTCGTCCTGTTCGGCATCGCCCTCGTCTTCACCTTCAACGCCCTCGTGGCGCTCGTCCAGCTCGTCGCCTCGCCCGATTCGCTGCAGCAGCTGGTCTTCTGGGGCATGGGTAGCCTCGCCGAGGCCGACTGGCCGCCGGTCGCGATCCTCGGGGGCGCGGTGGCCGCGATCGTTCCCTTCTCGCTGCTTTCCGCCTGGCGGATGACGGCGCTGCGCCTCGGCGACGAGCGGGCGCGCAGCTACGGCGTCGATGTCGCGCGGCTGCGCTTCTTCTCCCTGCTGCGCGCCAGCCTGCTCGCCGCGACGGCCGTGGCCTTCGTCGGCACGATCGGCTTCGTCGGGCTGGTCGGCCCGCATATCGCGCGGCTGCTGACGGGCGAGGACCATCGCTTCTTCCTGCCCGCCAGCCTTCTTACGGGCGCTCTGGTGATGTCGCTCGCCTCCATCCTGTCGAAGGCGCTCGTTCCCGGCCTCCTGCTGCCGGTGGGGATCGTGACGTCGCTCGTCGGCCTGCCGGTCTTCATCCTGCTCATCCACCGATCGAGAAGGCCGCAGGCATGACGGACGCCCTCGCCATAAAGGCCCTTTCCGCCGGCTACGGCCGCAGGCCGGTCGTCGCCGGCATCACCCTGCCTTCGCTCGCCGAGGGCACGGTGACGGTGCTGGCGGGCCCGAACGGCGCGGGCAAGTCGACGCTGCTGAGAGCGGTCGCCGGGTTCCTGCCCGCGGCGGGCTCGGTGACGCTCGGCGGGCGCGACCTTCTGGCGGCCGGGCCGGCCGCGCGCGCAGGGATTGTCGGCTTCATGCCGCAGGCGCTTCCCGGCGACATCGGCCTGACCGTGCTCGACAGCGTCATGACGGCCCTCAAGGTCTCGCAGCCGGACTGTCCGGTCGCCAAGGCGCGCGAGCGCGCGGCCGGCATCCTCGGCCGGCTCGGCATCCTCCCTCTGGCGCTCGCCCGGCTCGGCCGGCTTTCGGGCGGGCAGAAGCAGATCGCCAGCCTCGCCCAGGCGCTCGTCGCCGATCCGAAGCTGCTGCTGCTCGACGAGCCCGTCAGCGCGCTCGACCTGCGCCACCAGTTCCGCGTCATGCGCACGATCCGCTCGCTGGCGGGGGAGGGACGCATCGTGATCGTGGTGCTGCACGACCTGGAGATGGCGTCCCGCTGGGCGGACCGGATCGTCGTCATGCGCGAGGGCGGGCTGTTTGCCGCCGGCACCCCGCGGGAGGTCGTCACCCCCGGCATGCTGCGGCAGGTCTACGGCGTCGAGGCGCGCGTTTCCGCCGGCGATGGCTTGCGGATTGCCATCGAGGACGTCGTTGAGGAACCGTTCAAGGAGAAGGCGCCATGAACCGGACCCTTCCACTCGTCGCCCGCGCCCGGGTGAGGCTGCGCGACCCGCAGCGTCTCATCCCCGCCGTCGCCGCCCATCTCGTGGATCACGGCGCGCGCATCGCCGAGGGGCAGGGCGGCGAAACGGTCGTGGCCTTCGAGTTCTGCCGCGGCATCCTGCGCGCCGAGGGCGACACGCTCCTTTTGCAGGCGGAGGCGCCCGATGCGGCGTTCCTCCACGAGGTCAAGACGGAGCTTGCCGAGCATGTCGAGGAATTCGCCCGCCTGCCCGCCGGTTCGATCGCATGGGAGGGGGACGCAAGCGTCCTCGACGCGCCGCCGAACTTCCGGCTGATGACGGTCGTGGATGTGCGCGCCGTGACGCCGCACATGCGGCGGATACGCCTTGTCGGACCGGCCCTCGCGCGCTTTGCCAGCAGCCGGGACCTCCACTGCAAGCTGCTGATCCCGCCTGCCGGGCGGGTGCCGGAATGGCCCGCCCTCGACCGGCACGGCCGCTTCGCCTGGCCCGCCGGGCCGGGCCGGCCGGCGGTCCGCAAGTACACGATCCGCGCCGTGGACCCCGATGCCGGCTGGCTCGACATCGATTTCGTGCTGCACGAGGATGCCGGGCCGGGCTCCGCCTGGGCGGCCGATGCCCGCCCCGGCGATACCGTCGGCCTGGTCGGACCCGGCGGCCGCTCGGTCCCGCCGGCCGCGCGTTACCTGCTTGCGGGGGACGAGACGGCGCTGCCCGCCATCGCCCGGCTCCTGGAAACCCTGCCCGCGCAGGCGCGGGGCGTCGCGCTGATCGAGGTCGCCGGCGCGCACGAGGAGCAGCGTATCGCCAACCGCACCGGCATCGACGTGCGCTGGCTGCACCGCGGGCCGGCGCCGGCGGGAACGACGACCGTGCTGCAGGATGCCGTGGAGGCGCTGCCGGTGCCCGCCGATGTCGGCGGGCTGTTCGCCTGGGTGTCCTGCGAGTTCAAGGCGTTCAAGGCGGTGCGCGCCCATTTGCGCAAGGCCTGGCGCCTGCCGAAGGAGGCCCATCTCGTAACCGCCTATTGGCGCAGGGGCTGGAGCGAGGACGGAGCCGAGCGCCTGGAACGCCTGTCGAAGGCGGCGGCCTCGATCGGCACGCGGATCAACCCGCTCTCGCGCTGAACGGGCGGGGCGCCTCAGATCGGCTGCATGCGGCGCATGTCGGAGAGCTGGCGCTTCATCTGCTGCACGCGGCTCTGGTGCTCCGGGGAGCGGCGCATGGCGACGCTGGTCGACAGGATGTCGATGACGACGAGCGCGGCGATGCGGGAGATCGTCGGCGTGTACATGTTGGTGTTCTCGAGCGTCTCGACGATCAGCGACACGTCGCAATAGCTGGTGAGCGGCGAGTCCGATCCGGTCAGACAGATGACGGTCGCGCCGTTCTCCCGCGCGATGCGGGCGATCTCGATGATCGAGCGCGTCGTGCCGGTGTTGGAGATGACGAAGGCGACCTCGCCGGGCTTCATCATCGAGGCGACCATGACCTGCTGGTGCGAATCGAGCTCGGCCCCGCAGGGCACGCCGAACAGCGGAAACTTCTGCTGCGCGTCGCGCGCGACGATGCCGGAGGCGCCGAAGCCGAAGAAGACGATGGAGCGCGCCTCCGTCAGCACGTCGATCGCCTTGTGCAGCGCCTGCTTGTCGAGCCGGGAGCGCGCCCAGTCCAGGCTCGTCATCGTATAGTCGAAGATCTTCTCGGCCACCGTTTCCGGCTCGTCCGTGTCGAGCAGCACCGAGTGGGTGGCCGGCGTGCCGAGCGCCAGGCTCTGCGCCAGCCGGATCTTGAAGTCCGGAAAGCCGCTGCAGCCGATCGCGGTCGTGAAGCGCAGCACGGTCGGCTGGCTGACATCCGCAAGGGCGGCGGTTTCGCCCACCGTGGCGTTGAGGATCCTGCGCGGATCCTCCAGCACCACGTCGGCGACCTTGCGGTCCGACTTGCGCAGGTCCGGCCGCATCGTGCGGATGAGCTCGATGATGTTGCGTCCGCCAAGGTTCCGGCCGTCGGTGCGCGAATCCGTATCCATGCCTGCAAGATCTCCTGTCGGCTCCATGCCAGCGCGCCGCGCGTGCGGAAGGACGCGCAAGGCACGCTCTACATATTGAATCTAGAGCATCTTTTCCGCACGCAGGCAAATCCGCCCGCATGCAAGACGCCCTAGCCAGGCGCCCATTCGAAGGCGATTGCGGGCCGTGCGCGCGACACGGCCGGATCGTCCGTCGATTTGGCTGTCGAATCAATCTCTTCGGGATCGGCCGTGTTGAAGGCGAAGAGCCCGTAGTGATGGGCGATCATGGCGGAGGCGCCGACGGAGCGGGCGAGCGCCACGGCCTCGCGGAGCGTGAGGTTGCCGGCGATGCCGCGCTCGGAAAGCTCCGGCCGCCGGCCGTTGACGGGAAGGAGGGCGATGTCGGGCCGAAGCGGCTCGACCTCCCCGACCTGGCCGTCGAAGGGGACCGTGTCGCCGGCATGCCAGAGCGTGACGCCCGCGGCGGCGATCCCGTAGCCCAGGAAGCGGTGGTTGCCGGCCTCGTCGCGCTCGAGCGTCTCGTGTGCCGCGCGGGTCGGCGTGACGTGGAGGCCGGCCGAGAGCGCGATCCGCTCGCCGGCATCGACGAGCCGGATGCGCGCGGCATCGAGGCCCGAGCGCTCCAGCGCGGCGTGGCGCACGGCCCGCGGCGCAATGAGCTCGGCCGCCGGGTTGGCGGCGAAGAGGCCGGGCAGGGTACCCGGGTCCATGTGGTCCGTATGGGCGTGGGTGCAGAGCACGAAGTCGACATGCGTCAGCGCGGCCGGGGCGATGGGCGCCGGCATCATGCGCACGTGCGGATAGGGCGTGCCGCGGTACTTGGTGGCGAGCGAATCGGAAAGATAGGGATCGACGACGAGGCGTCTTCCGGCGATGTCGATGACGAAGCCCGCCTGGCCGAGCCAGTAAAGGCGCAGCGCAGAGCCGGGACCGCCGGCGAGCGCATCCTCCAGCGGTCCTTCGAACGGTCCTTCGCGCAGCGTCCCCGCCATCGTCTTCTATCCGTTCCTCAGCGCGGCCAGCAGGTTGTCCGCCGCGATCCGCGTCGCGCGGTCGACGCTCTCCGCGGTAAAGCCGCCGATATGGCTGGTCGCGATCACCCGCGGGTGCCCGGCCAGGCGAAGGCAGACCGGCGGCTCCGGCTCGAAGACGTCGGTCGCGTACCATCCGATCCTGCCGTCCTCCAGCGCCTCGATCAGCGCCTCCTCGTCGATCAGCCGCGCCCGCGCGGTGTTGACGAGCACGAGCCCGTCGCGCACGCGCACCAGGCGGCGGCGATCGAGCAGGGCGGAGCCGTCTTTCGGCAGCGGGCAATGGAGCGAGAGGATTTCGGCTTCGGCGAGGATGTCGTCGATCTCCCGATAGGCGAATTGGGAGGAGGGAAGGTCGAGATTGGGGCGAAGCGGATCGTAGGCGACGACTTTCGCGCCGAGCGCCGCGACCATGCGGGCGACCTCGCGGCCGATGGCGCCGCAGCCGACGATGCCGACGGTGCGCCCGCGGATCTCCATGCCGCGCACGCGCGGCCAGGCGCCGGCCTTGATGCCCGCGTCGGCAAGCGGGATGGAGCGCATGGCGCTGAACATCATGCCGATGGTGAGCTCGGCGACGCCGGGCGCATTGGCGCCTTCGGCGATCACGACCTTGACGCCCCGCTGCGCCAGCATGTCGACGGGCAGGTTGTCGACGCCGACGCCGTTGCGGCTGATGACCTTGAGGCTGCCGGCGGCCTCGACGACGCGGGGCGTCACGGGCTCGACGCCGGCCAGCCAGCCGACGCAGTCCGGCACGAGCTCGACCAGCTCATCCTCCGTCGGCGTCCGGCCGGCGCGGGAATAGACGATCTCGAAGCCGTTCTCGCGCAGCCGCTCGATGTCGGGGTGCGGCTCGGCGGTCAGCGAGCGGGGGGTGACGAGGATTCGGGCATCGGCGCTCATCGTCCGGCGGCCTCGCTTGCAATCTCGGAAATGCGGTCGAACACGGGGCCGGATGCGGGGATGTCGATCGCGAAGACCTCGGCGATCACCTGCGTCCAGCCGTGAAGGAAATAGGTCCAGCCGTCCTCGATCCGCAGCGAGCGGGCCTTTCCCTGCCGGCGTGCCTGGTCGAGGAAGATGAGGTCGCCGCGATAGTTGAGGTCCCAGGCGACGGCCTTTTCCGGGAAGACGGCGGCATCGGAGAGCGGCGAGCCGGGAGCGTCCTTGCCGAGCCCCGTCGCGTTGATCACCAGGGAGCCGGGCTTGAGGCTGGAAAGCACGGCGTCGTTGTCTTCGGGCTTCGGCGCCAGCACGTAGTCGACGGGCACGTCCGTCGCGATGCTCTCGTGGATGCGCCGGATCTCGTCGAGCCTGTGCCGGCTGCGGTTGGAGACGACGATGCGGCCCGGCACGTCGTTGCCGCGCGCGCGGCGCATCAGGTGCCATGTCAGGGCGATGGTCGAGCCGCCGGCGCCCATGGAAAAGAGGTCGGCCCCGGTGCGGGCGAAATAGCCCTCGCCAAGGAAGCCGTCGATGGCGAGGCCTGAGGAGATCGGGTCCTTGGCGTGGCAGACGAGCTTGCCGTCCCGCTTGGAGATGCAGCTCGTCTCGTCCATCAGCCTCGCATGCGGATCGACGACGTCGAAGAGGTCCTTGCAGGCGGCGAAGAGGTCGATCTTGTGGGTCGTGACGAGCGCGCCCCTGGAGAGCGGGTCGTCGCGGATGAACTCGACGGCGGCGCGATAGGCGTCCGGCGTGTCGTGCAGCTCGAAGTCGATGCCCTTGATGACGGCGTCCTTCAGGCCGAGATAGTCGGCCCAGGCGGGAAAGACCTTCATGATCGAGCTTTTGCCGGTGGTGACGCCGATGAAGTAGAGCGTCGGCCGGGTTGCTGGCTGGTACCGGGTCACGCGCGCTTCTCCAGGGCAAGCCTTGCCGCCTTCACGGCTTCGGCGGCGTTGCGGGCAATGTCCTTGAAGCGGCCCTCGCGGATGTCCTCGGTCCTGGCGATCCACGTGCCGCCCACGGCGACGACCTGCCGGACCGCCAGCCACTCGCCGATCGTCGCCTCCGTGACGCCGCCGGTCGGGATGAAGCGCACGCCGAGATGGGCGAAGGGCGCGGCAATGCCGGCAAGCCCCTTCGGCCCGCCGGCAAGGCCCGCCGGGAAGAACTTCGCGAGCCGCACGCCGCGGGCCGCGGCCAGCGTCAGGTCGCTCGGCGTCATGATACCGGGGCAGAACGGCAGGCCGGCCGCCTTCGCCGCGTCGACGATCTGCGGATCGTAGCCGGGCGCAAGGGCGAAGCGGGCGCCGCTCCCGACCGCGCGCCGCAGGCTCTCCTCGTCGAGGATGGTGCCGGCGCCGATGCACAGCTCCGGCCGCGCATCGCGGATGGCGGCCAGCACCTCGGCGGCCGCCTGCGTGCGGAAGGTGATCTCGGCGACCGGCAGGCCGCCCTCCAGAAGGGCGTCCGCGAGCGGCACGGCGTCGGAGGCGCGTTCGATCGCGATGACGGGCACGACGCCGAGGCCGGCGATGAGGTCGATGGGATTGGCCATGGTTTTCTCCTTGCAGCCGCCGGCCGGCTCAGGCGTATCGCTTCATCAGGCTTTCGACGGTCGTATCGGTGCGGGGGCGGTAGGCGGGGTTCTCGGCGAGCCGCCAGCCGCCCTTGCCGTCGGTCTTCACCCGGTGGCGCATGCCGTTCGAGGCTTCGATGATGCCGTAGTCCTGTCCGCTGTCGGAGGGATAGGCGAAGACCATCACCAGGTCCTCCTCGCCGATGTTGATCGAGCGGTGGATCCAGTAGGGCGGCACATAGCAGATCGTCTGCGGGCCGATTTCGACGATGCGCGTCTCGCCGGCGGGCGATTCCAGCTGCATCAGGCCCTTGCCCTTCTGCCCGTAGTAGATCTCCGGCCGGTCCGCCTTGGCGTGGATATGGCCGCGCGTCAGGTAGAATTCGTCGGCGATGCGGCCCGGGCTCATGCGGGTGACGCCGTAGATGAGGTCGCCGGCATGGTCGCCGGGCCGGAAGTCCTCGACGGCGTAGACGACGGGATTGCCGAGCGCGGCGGTCAGCCGGGCATGGGCCGCGGCATCCTCGTAGAGGCCTTCCAGGTCGGTTAGCCGCTTCTCGTAGCGGCCCGTCCTGCCCCCCATGCCGCCCGTCTCCGGGTCGACGACGTTGATGACCGGTTCTCTCAACATGATCGCCTCCAATTTCGTAGTGAAATTACATAAATTACGGATCATGGACGTGCAAGAGGAAAAATCGCCATGATGCAGTGCAAAAATTCGTTAAATCTGCCCAAAAATTATGTTGACGATAAAATTATCTGTAACTACGCTACATTTCAGCCAAGAGAAATGGCTCGCGATCGATCGCGTTCCACCCGGAGGAGTAATCATGACCCGCACAGGTAAGACTGCCCTGAAAATCGCCATGGCCGCCGCAGCCTCGCTGCTTGCGATCGGCGCCGCGCAGGCGGCGGACTGCAAGATCGGCATTTCCATGAAGACGCTCGACGCGCCCTATTTCGCCGCCCAGGAGGTTTCCGCCAAGAAGCATGCGGAGGAGCTCGGCTGCGAGGTGATCTCGGCGGACGCCCAGAACGACCTGAACAAGCAGATCGCCGATATCGAGGACATGGTCGCCCAGGGCATCGGCGCGCTGATCGTCAATCCGCGCGACAGCAAGGGCATGGTTCCGGCCGTCAACGCCGCCTCGGCCGCGGGCGTGAAGGTCTTCGTGATCGATTCCACGCTCGACCCGGCCGCGAACTTCGTCACGCTCGTCCAGTCCTCCAACAGCCAGAACGGCATGCTGGTCGGCCAGTGGCTCGCCGACCAGACGAAGAGCAAGGAACTGAAGATTGCCCTCCTTTCAGGCGACAAGGGCAATGAAGTCGGCCAGGAGCGCCGTCTCGGCGTGCTCGCCGGCCTGCTCGAGGGCCAGTTGAAGAACGAGGGCCGCGCCCGCTTCGAGGTCGTGGGCCAGGGCTGGGGCCTGTGGGGCCACGAGGGCGGCCTGAAGGCCATGGAAGACCTGCTCGTCGCCAACCCGGACATCAACGTCGTGCTCGGCGAGAACGACTCCATGGTGCTGGGCGCCAAGAAGGCGCTGGAACAGGCCGGCCGCCTCGAGGGCGTGCTGCTGCTGGCCGCCGCCGACGGCCAGAAGGAAGCGCTCGAGATGATCAAGGACGGCTCCTACGGCGCGACCGGCCTCAACGACCCGGCGCTCGTCGCCTCGACGGCGGTCGATCTTGCCAAGAAGGCGCTGGACGGCGAGCTGCCCGCCGATACGTCCAAGATCACCTATACGACGCCGGTGGCCATCACCAAGGACAATGTCGACCAGTACTACAAGGCCGACGCCGTCTTCTGACCGCCGATCCTCCCGGGGCGGGCGGGCCGCGAATGGCCCGTCCGCCGCATTTCGCTCCGCGAACATGGAAAGACATCGCAGGTCCATGGAAAACCTCGTTCAGCTCTCAGGCATCCGCAAGTCCTTCGGCGGCGTCCGCGCGCTGCAGGGCGTGGATTTCGCGCTCCGGGCCGCAGAGGTGCATGCCCTGCTCGGCGAGAACGGCGCCGGCAAGTCGACGCTGATGCGCGTGCTCGGCGGGGAATACAGGCCGGACGCCGGTACCGTCGAGGTTGCCGGCGAGGAGCCGCATTTCCGCGCGCCGTCCGACGCGATCGCCAAGGGCATTGCAATCATCCACCAGGAAATGGCGCTCGCCACGGACCTGACGGTCGCCGAAAACATCTTCCTTTCGGAGATTCCCACTGTCATCTCCTGGCGCGACCTCAATCGCCGGGCGAAGGCGCTCATCGACAGCCTCGGCTTCGCGATCGATCCGTCCGCGACCGTGGGCGATCTTTCGGTCGCGCACCAGCAGGTGGTCGAGATCGCCAAGGCGCTGTCGCGCAATGCGCGGGTCATGGTGTTCGACGAGCCGACCGCGGTGCTCTCCGTGCAGGACGCCGAACGCCTGCTCGGCATCATCCGCACGCTGCGCGACCGCGGCGTCGGCGTCATCTATATTTCGCACCGCCTCGACGAGGTGTTCCGCATCGCCGACCGCATCACGGTCATGAAGGACGGCGCCTCCGTCGCCACCGTCGGGCGCGACGAGGTCGAGATCGACGACGTCATCCGCATGATGGTCGGCCGCTCGCTGAAGGCGCTGTTCGGCGAGGACGTCGCCCGCACGCCGGGCGAGGAGGTGCTGCGCGTCGAGGACCTTACCGACGGGGACCGGATCAAGGGCGTGTCGCTCACGGTGCGCGCCGGCGAGATCGTCGGCCTCGGCGGGCTGGTGGGGGCCGGGCGCACGGAGTTCGTCCGGCTGGTCTTCGGCGCGGAACGCGCGCAATCCGGCCGCATCTTCATCCGCGGCAAGGAAACGGCGATCCGCTCGCCGGGCGATGCGGTCAGGGCCGGCATCGGCCTTGTGCCGGAAAACCGCAAGGAACAGGGGCTCATCCTCGATTTCCCGATCCGCGTCAACGCGACGATGGCCAGGCTCGCGCCGCTGGTGAACCGGCTCGGCTTCGTGCGCCGGGCGCGGGAACAGGCGGTCGCCGGCGACCTTGCCCGCCGGCTGCGCCTCAAGGCCGGCAGCCTCGGCGACCCGGCCTCGAGCCTTTCGGGCGGTAACCAGCAGAAGGTCGTGCTCGCCAAGTGGTTTCATGCCGGCGGCGACATCCTGATCTTCGACGAGCCGACGCGAGGCGTCGACGTCGGCGCCAAGATGGAGATCTACTCGCTGATCAAGTCGCTGGCGGCGGAAGGACGCGCGGTGCTCGTCATCTCCTCCGAGCACCTCGAGCTCTTCGGCCTTTGCGACCGCATCCTGGTGATGCGCGAGGGCCGGATCACCGGGGCGCTCGGCCCGCAGGACTATACCGAGGAAAAACTCCTGAAGCTTGCGATGGTGAGCCCCGCCGCCTCGCCCGAGAAAATGGTCGTGAACTGATGGGGACCGCCATGACAGACCTTGCCGAAACCGCACGCCCGTCGCTGAACCTCAGCCATATCCTGCAACGCTACGGCACCATCGCCATTCTCGTGGCGCTCGTGATCGTCGCCGCCTCGATGTCGGACGTGTTCCTGACCGAGCGCAACATCCTCAACGTGCTGCGCCAGATCTCCGGTACGAGCCTGATGGCCGTCGGCATGCTCTTCGTCATCCTGACGCGCGGCATCGACCTGTCGGTCGGCTCCGTTGCCGCCCTCGGCAGCGTGCTTTCGGCGATCCTCATCCAGCAGTACGGCCCGGGCCTTGCGCTCGGCGCGACGCTTCTTGCGGGGGCGGCCTGCGGCCTCGTCTCCGGCGTCCTGGTCGCCTTCCTCAAGCTGCCGCCCTTCGTGACGACGCTCGCGATGATGACGGTGGCGCGCGGCCTTTCGCTCATCATCTCGGCGGGCCAGCCGATCGTGATGGGCGACAGCGGCGCGCTGATAACGGCTTTCGGCTCGGGCTCCCTTGCCGGCATCCCCTATCCCGTCATCCTGATGACCGTCGTCTTCCTGGTCGCCGGAACGGTGCTGACGTTCACGCGCTACGGGCGCCTGGTGAAGGCGATCGGTTCGAACGACGAGGCCGTCCGGCTGTCCGGGATACCGGTCGCCTGGTACACCATGTCCGTCTACGTCATCTCCGGCGTGCTCGCCGCGGCCGCGGGCGTCGTTTCGGCCAGCCGCACGGGCGTCGGCTCGGCCAATATCGGCGTCGGCGCGGAACTCGACGCGATCGCGGCCGTCGTCATCGGCGGCGCCAGCCTGATGGGCGGGCGCGGCGGCGCCTTCAACACCTTCATCGGCGTCATCGTTCTCGGCATCATCGCCAACATGATGAACCTTGCCCGCGTGCCGGGCTATCATCAGCAGGTTTTCATGGGTTGCATCATCATCGGCGCCATGCTCCTGCAATATGCGTCCAACTGGCTGCGCCGCTAGGCGCGGGCATGCCGGCCCCTTCCGGGGCCGCGGAGGAGGCGGAGGACAGGCATACCGATGGCGCAAGACCTTTTTCTCACGATCGACGTCGGGACCGGCAGCGTGCGGGCGGCCCTCGTCGACGCACGCGGCAGGATCCTCGTCATCGCCGCGCGCGAGCACGAGCAGATCGTGCCGCAATTCGGCTGGTCCGAGCAGCGGCCGGCCGACTGGTGGGCCGGCGTCGCCGCCGCCATCCGCGAGGTCCTCGGCAGGGAGCCGGACGCGCGCCGCCGCATTTCGGCGGTGTCCGCCTGCGGGCAGATGCACGGCACGGTCCTCGTGGACGACCGCGGGAACCTCACCCGCGATACGGCGCCGCTCTGGAACGACAAGCGCACCGTCGCCCATGTCGAGGCCTTCGAGAAGGCGCACCGGCCCGAGACCTATCTTGCCGACAGCGCCAATCCGGCGACGCCGGCCTGGCCGGGCTTCAAGCTGCAATGGCTGCGCGACCGGGACCCGGATGCCTGGCGGCGGACGGCGGCCGTGCTGATGCCGAAGGACTGGATCA
This sequence comes from Shinella agrisoli, assembly GCF_046557955.1. Taxonomy (NCBI): domain Bacteria; kingdom Pseudomonadati; phylum Pseudomonadota; class Alphaproteobacteria; order Hyphomicrobiales; family Rhizobiaceae; genus Shinella; species Shinella agrisoli. Next base: position 41,031 of record NZ_JBJIEP010000006.1, read on the forward strand.
ACCTCAAGCTCACCGGCCGCATCGCCATGGACCGCACGGATGGCGGCGCGAGCTTCCTGATGGACCCGCGCAGCGGCGAATGGTCCGACCGGATGCTCGGCCTGCTCGGGCTGGAAAGGGAAAAGCTCGCACCCTTGCGCAATCCCGTCGAGATCCTCGGCCCCGTCACGGCGGCCGCCGCGCGCGAGACGGGCCTTGCCGAGGGAACGCCGGTGCTGGTCGGCGGCGCCGACTATCCGGTCGCCCTGCTCGGCTCCGGCGTCTGCCGGCCCGGCATCGGCTCGGAGGTGATGGGAACCTCCGCGATCATCACGGCGATCGCCGAAAAGCCGCTGCTCGACGCGGCCGTGTCGAATGTCGGCACGGTCGAGGGCAACTGGGGCGCCTTCATGCTGCTCGAATCGGGCGGCGACGCCATGCGCTGGGCGCGGCGCGCCTTCCACGGGAAGCAGGCGAGCTACGAGGAGATCGTCGCCAAGGCGGCCGAGGCGCCGGCCGGCGCCGAACGCCTCTTCTTCATGCCCTATCTTGCCGGCGAGCGGCTGGGCGAGCACCGCAATGCGCGGGCGCAGTATTTCGGCATCGGCGCCGCGCACGGGCTCGCCCATATGCACCGGGCGGTCCTCGAAGGCGTCGCCTTCGCCGTCAAGCGGCATATCGACATCCTCGACCGCATCTCCGGCGCGCCTATCGAGCGCGTCATCGCGTCCGGCGGCGGGGCGAGGACGCGGCTCTGGCTGAAGATCAAGGCGAGCGTCTACGGCATCCCGATCCTCGTCCCGAGCGAGGCGGAGTGCGGCATCGTCGGCTGCGCGGCGATGGCGGCCGCGGCGACCGGCCTTTACTCCCGTGTCGAGGACGCTGCCGCCGCCTATGTCTCCTATGCCGAGGAGATCCTGCCGGATCCTGCCTGGGCGGAGACCTACCGCCCGATGCAGGCCTTCTTCGAGAAGCTCTATTTCCACAGCCAGTCGCTCTACGACGATCTCGACGGGTTGCCGTCATGAGCTGCAAGGCCGCTCTTTCCGGCAGGGTTGCCGGTCCGCACGATCTTCCCGCCACGCCGGCGCCGCTTCCTTCCAGTTCCCTCAACTCCCTGTCCGTTGCGAGGATCGCCTGACATGTATCTCGACAAGTTCAAGCTCACCGGCAAGATCGCCGTCGTCACGGGTGCCGCGCGCGGCATCGGCCTTGCGGCCGTCGAGGCGCTGGCCGAAGCCGGCGCGACCGTCGTGCTCACCGACATGAACCCCGAGCTCCTCTCCGCCGCGACGGAAGGCTTGAAGGCCAAGGGCCTTCCGGTCGACAGCGCGGTGCTCGACGTCACCGACGCAAAGGCGGTCGAGGCGGCGCACGATGCCATCCTCGCGCGCCACGGCCGCGTCGACGTGCTCGTCAACAATGCGGGCATCGCCATCTCCAACCATCCGGCCGAAACGATGGCGGACGAGGTCTGGAACAAGGTGATCGACGTCAACCTGAACGGCGTCTTCTGGTGCTGCCGGGCCTTCGGCAGCACGATGCTCCGGCAGGGCGGCGGCGCGATCGTCAATGTCGGCTCCATGTCCGGCTTCATCGTCAACCGGCCGCAGGAGCAGGCGAACTACAATGCCTCCAAGGCGGCGGTGCATCACCTGACGAGGTCGCTTGCCGCCGAATGGGGCGCGCGGGGCGTTCGCGTCAATGCCGTCGCGCCGACCTATATCGACACCGAGATGAACAGGTACGTCTACGAGAACGAGGAGATGTACCGCCATTGGGTCGGGGGCACGCCGATGAACCGGCTCGGGCGCACCGACGAGGTCGCATCCGTCATCCTGTTCCTGGCAAGCGACGCTTCAAGCCTCATGACGGGCTCCATCGTGCTCGCCGACGGAGGCTACATATGCTGGTGAAGGCGGACGGGGCGAATGTCGTGCGCGGTGCCCGTTTCCCGGGACGCTATATCCAGGGACCCGGTGTCATCGCACGGCTCGGCGCCGAGGCGAAGGCTTTCGGCGAGAGGGCGATTGTGCTGCTCGACAACGGTGTCTTCGATCTCTTGAAGGCCGATGTGGAGGCCGCCTTCGCGGAGGGGCCCGCGGTCGAGATCGTGCGCCATGGCGGCGAATGCTCGCAAGGGGCGATCGCGGCCCTTGGCGCCGCCGCGCAGGCCGCGGGCGCCTCGGTCATCGTCGGCGCCGGCGGCGGCAAGGCGCTCGACACGGCGAAGGCGGCGGCCCGCGATGCGGCGCTGCCGGTCATCGTCTTCCCGACGATCGCGGCCTCCGACGCGCCGTGCAGCGCGCTGGCCGTGGTCTACAACGAGGACGGCACGGTCGCCTACGACACGTTCCTGCCGCGCAATCCGGACCTCGTCCTGGTGGACACCGCCCTCATCGCGCGGGCCCCCGCGCGCTTCCTCGCCGCCGGCATCGGGGATGCGCTCGCCACCTGGTACGAGGCGGAATCCTGCCGGCGGAGCGGCGCCTTCAACTGCATGAGGATGCCCGGCGTCCCGCTCGCCTATGAGGTGGCGCGCTTCTGCCGCGACACGATCTTCGCGTTCGGGGCCGAGGCGCTTGCCGAATGCGACGCCGGCGCCGCAGGCCCCGCGCTGGAGCGGGTGGTCGAGGCGAACATCCTGCTTTCCGGCATCGGCTTCGAATCGGGCGGGGTGGCGGCGGCCCACGCGATCCACCACGGGCTGTGCGAGCTCGACGACGTGCATCATCACCTGCACGGCGAGAAGGTGGCGATCGGCGTGCTGGCCGGCCTCAAGCTGCACGGGCTGGAGGACGAATTCGAGCGCGTGCGCGCGTTCTGCCGGTCCGTCCGCCTGCCGGCGCGGCTGGCCGACATAGGCATTGCGGAAGCGACGCCGGAGAAACTGGCGGTCGTGGCGGGACGCGCCTGCCGCGCGGGCGAGATCATCCACAACGAGCCGATGCCCGTCCGCGAGGACATGGTCGTGCGGGCGCTCGCGGCGCTGGTGTGAAGACGGAGGGAAAGATGCAGGAAGCGGATGCGTTCAGGGCCGGGATCTTCGCCGGCAAGACGGTTGTCGTCTCGGGCGGGACCAGCGGCATCGGCCTGTCGATCGCCAAGGGTTTCGCCGGGGCCGGCGCGCGCGTGATCGCGACGGGGAGCTCGGAAAGCCGGCTGGCGGCGGCGCGGGCCGAGGAGGGCGCGGGCCTTGCGTTCCGGCGTCTCGACGTCCGCGACAGGCAAGCCGTCGCCGCCTTCTTCGCCGGGCTCGGCCGGCTGGACGTGCTCGTCAACTGCCAGGGCGTCGCGCGGCCGGACGCGGAATGGGAGGAGGAGACGTTCATGGACGTCATGGACATCAACCTCTCGAGCGCCATGCGCCTTGCGCGCGAAGCCTTTCCGCTCCTGAAGGCGAGCGGCGGCAGCATCGTCAACGTCGCCTCCATGCTGAGCTATCTCGCCGACGAGACGGTGCCGGCCTATACGGCAAGCAAGACGGGCATCGTCGGTCTCACGCGCGTGCTCGCCCACAAGTATGGCCGCGACGGCGTGCGCGTGAACGCGATCGCGCCGGGCTATCACCGCACCGACATGACGAAGGCGCTCTGGTCCGTTCCGGAGAGCGAGCGGAAGATCAGCGACCGCTCCGCGCTGAAGCGCTGGGGCACGAGCGAAGACCTCGTCGGCCCCGTTCTCTTCCTCGCCTCGCCGGCAGCAGGCTTCGTCACCGGCGCGACCCTGCCGGTGGACGGCGGCTACCACGTCGGCTGAAAACCGCGCCCGCAGGCGGGCGGTCAGGGGTTCCGCCTGTCGAGCCGCATCCGCTCGATGATGTGCCGCCCCGATCCCTCGACATGGCGGCCGATGACGCGGGCCGCGCCGTCGGCATCCTGCGCCTTGATGCAGGCGATCAGCTCGCGGTGCTCTTCCAGCACGTTCGCCTGGCGGCTGAGGGAGGTCGGGAAGCCGCGGCTGATGGCCCACAGGATCTGGCGGTGGCGGACCCACAGGTCGACCGCATGGCGGTTGTAGTGCCGGTCGTACATCAGGCGGTGGAACTGCAGGTCGAGATTGGAATGCTTCATCTCGTCGCCGAAGTTCAGCGCCTCGATCTCCGCCTGAAGGCGCTCCAGCTCCTCGATCTCCGCCTTCGTGACGATGCCCACGAACCAGCGGGTCAGCGCCGGCTCGATCAGCACCTCGATCTCGCAGATGTCGCGGACGAATTCCTCGTCGATCGGCCTGACGCGCGCGCCGCGATTGGGCGTCATGATGACGAAGCCTTCGCCGCGCAACTGCTGCAACGCCTCGCGAATGGGATTGGTCGACGTTCCCATCCGGCTCGCGAGCTCGGCCACCTTCAACCGCTCGTTGGCCTTGACGCGGCCGTGGATGATGTCGTCGCGCAGGCGCTCGTAGACCGAGGAGCCGCTGTCCTCAGCCAGATCGTCGGCCTCTGAAGCCGCCTGCCGGATGGTGCTGATCGTGCGCATGGTCTTGCTTGTAAAGCACTTTCGACCCGCTTGCCAAGAGCAAAGCGCTTAAATTCATACACTGATGTTGACAAAGAATGTACGATCTGAAAGCTTTCGTCCAACACAAGGGCCGGCAAGGCTGCATTCAGGAGGAGCCCGGCGGGAGGCCGGGCGAAGGAGGAGAGAATGGGTTACCAGCACAGGCTGCGTGGCCTCGTCCTGTCGACGGGGCTCATGGCGATCACGCTCGCCGGGACGGCGGTTCCGGCCCTGGCGGCCGACTACAGGCAGTCGCCGATGCTCGACGAGCGGGTGCAGGGCGGCGCCCTGCCGGCCGTCGCCGAGCGGCTTCCGGAAAAGCCCTTTGTCGAGACGATGGTCGAGGGGGTCGGCAAATATGGCGGCACGCTGCGCACGACGATCCTCGCCAACGGCGACCAGTACAACCTGACCCGCACCATCGCCAACGAGCTCCTGGTCCGCTGGGATCCGCAGTGGAAGACGATCGTGCCCTCGCTGGCCGAGTCCTTCACGGCATCCGACGACGCGACGACCTACACGTTCAAGCTCCGCAAGGGCCTCAAATGGAGCGACGGCCAGCCGTTCACCGCCGACGACATCATGTTCTGGTACGAGGACGTGTTCATGAACGACGCGCTCTCGCCGGCCAAGAACCCCACGTTCACGGTGGCCGGCAAGCCGGTCAAGGTCACGAGGATCGATGACCTTACCGTCGAGTTCAGGTTCGAGTCTGCCTATGGGCTCTTCCTTCAGCAGCTCGCCTACGGCCAGGGCCATCTGCCGGTCATCTATCCCAAGCACTACCTCAAGCAGTTCCACGAGAAGTACAACAAGGACGGCATTCCGGCGCTGCTGAAGGCCAACCCGGCGGCGGGCGACTGGGTGGCGCTGTTCAATTCCAAGGTCTCGCTCACCTTCCAGCCGCCCTACTGGCAGAACCTGGAGCTGCCGACCCTGAACCCCTGGGTCCTGACGGTGCCCTATGCCGACAGCGACCGCGTGGTGGCGACCCGCAACCCCTACTACTGGAAGGTCGATCCGGAGGGCAACCAGCTTCCCTATATCGACGGCATCACCTGGGCGAAGCTCGACGATCCGCAGCTCATGGCGCTGAAGATGACGTCCGGCGAGTTCGACTTCGCCTTCCGCCACATCAACAACGCCACATTCAAGTCGGTCCTGTTCGACGGCCAGGAGACGGGCAACTACCGGTTCGTCGACGTCAAGGACCTGCCGGCCAACGACGCCGTCATCCTGCTCAACCTCAACTCCACCGATCCGGTGAAGCGCAAGGTCTTCCAGAACAAGGATTTCCGTATCGCGCTCAGCCATGCCATCAACCGCCAGGAGATCATCGATCTCGTCTATGTCGGGCAGGGCGCGCCGGCGCAGGTCGCCGTCCAGCCGGAGCACGAGCTCTTCAACGAGCGCGAAGCCACGCAATATACCGAGTACGATCCGAAGCGCGCGAGCGAGATCCTCGACGCGATCATGCCCGAGAAGGATGCCGAAGGCTTCCGCCTCGACGAGAACGGCAAGCGCTTCACCATCAACTTCATGGTGGCCGACGTCTTCGGCCTGTCCTATCCGGACGTCATGCAGATGGTGCAGCAATATGCCCGGGACGTCGGCATCGACATCCAGCTGCGCACCACCGACCGCGCCCGCCTGAACACGATGTGGGCGGCCAACGAGCAGGACGCCTATATCTGGAACTGCGTCGGCGGCCTTTCGGAAGTCTACACCGACCCGCGCTGCTACATGCCGTTCCAGAAGGCGGACATCTTCTTCGCCATGCGCTGGGCCGAGTGGTATGCCAACCCCGCCACGGGAGAGGAGCCGCCGGAGGAGATCAAGGCGCTGATGGCGGCCTACGACAAGGTCAATGCCGCCGTCACCGACGACGACCGCCGCGAAAGGATGAAGGAGTTCCTCTCGCTGTCGGCCGAGAACTTCCTGAACATCGGCATTTCCCGGCCCATGCCGAAATACATGATGGCCGCGAAGACCCTGAAGAACGTCGTGGACGGCATCCCGATCACCGGCAACCTCTGGCACCCGGCGCCGACGCTGACCCAGTGGTACTTCGACAAGCCGGCCGACTGAGGCTCCTCCCGAAGGCCGGCGGCGGCGCGAATGCCGCCGCCGGCCGCCCCCGCGATCGCAATCGAGCGGCGAGATCCATGCTCCGTTTCCTCATCAAGCGGCTTGTGTTCGCGATACCGACACTGTTTGCCGTCTCCATCGTCGCCTTCGTCATCATCCAGCTTCCGCCGGGCGACTACCTGACGACCCTGATGGCCGACTGGGCAAGCCAGGGCGGCGCGGTGGAAGCCGGCACGGTCGCCGCCATGCGCGAGCGCTACGGCCTCGACCAGCCGGTCTATTATCAATACTACAAGTGGATCTGGGGCATCCTCACCCGGGGCGATTTCGGCATCTCGTTCGAGCTCGGCAAGCCCGTGACCGAGCTCATCTGGAACCGGCTCGGCTTTTCGCTGCTCCTGTCGGTGCTGACGCTGTGCTTCGTCTGGGCGATCGCCATTCCGATCGGCATCCTGTCGGCGGTCCGGCAATATTCCATATCCGACTACACCGCGACGTTCCTCGCCTTCTTCTTTCTGGCGGTGCCGGATTTCCTGATGGCGCTGTCGGCCATGTACATCATGTCCGCCTGGTTCGGCCAGAGCGTCGGCGGCCTGTTCTCGCCGGACTATGTCGATGCGCCCTGGAGCTTCGGCAAGCTGGTCGACTTCGCCAAGCACGTCTGGCTGCCGGTCGTCGTCATCGGCCTCGGCTCGCTCGCCGCGCTGGTGCGCATCATGCGCGCCAACCTGCTCGACGAGCTCTCCAAGCCCTACGTCACCACCGCGCGCGCCAAGGGCATGTCGGAATTCGAGCTGCTGATCCGCTATCCGGTCCGGCTTGCGCTCAACCCGCTGATCTCGACGCTCGGCTGGATCCTGCCGGCGGTCATCTCGGGCGAGATCATCGTCTCGGTGGTCATGAGCCTGCCCACCACGGGGCCGCTCCTGCTGCGCGCGCTGCTGGCGCAGGACATGTACCTCGCCGGCTCGCTCATCCTGCTGATCTCGGTGCTCACCATCATCGGCACCCTGATCTCGGACATCCTGCTCGCCATCGCCGACCCGCGGATCCGGTTCCAATGACAGACATCACCAACCTCCCGCCCGAAACCGGCCCCTCGCTCGACCTGCGCGGCAAGGACATCGCCGTCGCCGGCCAGTGGCGCCTGTTCTGGCTCAAGTTCAAGAAGCACAGGATCGCCCTCGTCAGCCTGGTCGTGATCGTCTTCATGTATCTCGTGGCGGCGTTCGCCGACTTCATCGCGCCGTTCGATCCGAACGCCACCAATGCGCGCTTCACCTATGCGCCGCCGCAGGGCCTGTCGCTGATCCGCGACGGTTCGTTCCAGCCGCACGTGAACCAGCTCAAGATGACGCTGAACACGCAGTCCATGCGCCGCGAATTCGAGCCGGACCCGGAAAGGCCGGTCGCCGTCGGCTTCTTCGTGCCGGCCCCGCAGCCCTACGAGCTGCTCGGCTTCATCCCGATGCGCACGAAGCTCTTCGGCCTCGTCGACCCGAAGCCCGGCGACAGCCTCTACGTCTTCGGCGCCGACCGCCTCGGCCGCGACATCTTCTCGCGCGTCGTCCACGGCGCCAAGATCTCGCTGTCCATCGGCCTCGTCGGCGTCTTCATGAGCCTCGTTCTCGGCGTGACGATCGGCGGCATATCGGGCTTCTTCGGCGGCTGGCTCGATCTCGGCATCCAGCGCGCCATCGAGCTCTTGCGGTCCATCCCGACCATTCCGCTGTGGATGGGGCTTGCCGCGGCGATCCCGGTCGGCTGGCCGCCGCTCCGGACCTATTTCATCATCACGCTGATCGTTTCGCTGATCGGCTGGACGAGCCTTGCGCGCGAGGTGCGCGGCAAGTTCCTGTCGCTGCGCAACGAGGACTTCGTCATCGCCGCAAGGCTCGACGGCATGAGCGAGATCGGCATCATCTTCAGCCATCTCGTGCCGTCCTTCATGAGCCACATCATCGCGACGCTGACGCTGGCGATCCCCTCGATGATCCTTGCCGAGACGGCGCTCTCCTTCCTCGGCATCGGCCTCCAGCCGCCCATCATCTCCTGGGGCGTGCTCCTGCAGGAGGCGCAGAACATCCGCGCGGTGGCGCAGGCGCCCTGGCTTCTCTTCACGCCGGCCGCCGCGATCGTCATCTCGGTGCTTTCCCTCAACTTCCTCGGCGACGGCCTGCGCGACGCCGCGGACCCCTACGAATCGGTATCATGAGCATGACGCCAAAGACGTCCGGCGACACGATCCTCAAGGTCGAGGACCTCAGGACCTACTTCCCGACCCGCACCGGCATCTTCAAGGCCGTGGACGGCGTGTCCTTCGCGCTGAAGCGCGGCAGGACGCTCTGCGTCGTCGGCGAATCGGGCTCGGGCAAGTCGGTGACGGCACGCTCGATCCTGCAGATCGTCGACCGGCCCGGCCGCATCGAGGGCGGGTCGATCGAGCTCACCCGCGCCGACGGCACGGTGAGCGACCTTGCGAAGCTCGATCCGCGCGGCAGGGAGATCCGCTCGGTGCGCGGCAGGGAGATCGCCATGATCTTCCAGGAGCCGATGAGCTCGCTGTCGCCGGTGCACCGCATCGGCACGCAGATCGGCGAGGCGCTGCGCATCCATTTCGGCACGCCGAAGAAGGAGCAGCGCGCCCGCGTCCTCGAACTGCTCAGGCAGGTGGAGATTCCGCGGCCCGAGACGGCGATCGACCGCTATACGTTCGAGTTCTCCGGCGGCATGCGCCAGCGCGTGATGATCGCCATGGCGCTCGCCTGCAATCCTTCGGTCCTCATCGCCGACGAGCCGACCACCGCGCTGGACGTCACGACCCAGGCCGAAATCCTGGACCTCATCAGGAGGCTGCAGCAGAGCCACGGCATGGCCGTGCTGTTCATCACGCACGACATGGGCGTCGTCGCCGAGATCGCCGACGAAGTGCTGGTGATGTATCGCGGCAAGGTGATGGAGAGGGGGCCGGTCGAGCAGATCTTCCATGCCCCCGAGGACGATTACACCCGCCGGCTGATCGGCTCGGTCGTCAGGCTGGAGAAGAAGGCGGAGGTGCGCCTCGCCCGCCCGCCGATCCCGGCCGAGGCCGCGCCGCTGCTCGACGTGAAGAACCTGTCGCTGACCTTCCCTTCGGGCCTCAAGGCGGTGGACGACGTGTCGCTCGCCGTGCGGCCGGGCGAGACGCTCGGCATCGTCGGGGAGTCCGGCTCGGGCAAGACGACCATGGGCCGCTGCCTGCTGCGCATCTACGAGCCGCAGGCCGGCGTGATGGACTATCGCCGCGCCGACGGCAGCACAGTGGATATCCGCACCGCCGAAAAGGCGGCGCTGAAGGACATCCGCCGCGAGGTCCGCATGATCTTCCAGGACCCGGTGGGTTCGCTCAGCCCCCGCAAGACGGTCGGCCAGATCATCGCCGAGCCCCTGAAGCTCGCCGGCGTGCAGGGCAGGGAGGCCGAGGACCGCGTCGCCGAGCTGATGCGGCAGGTCGGCCTCGACCCCGCCTGGCGGGAGCGCTATCCGCACGCCTTCTCCGGCGGCCAGCGCCAGCGCATTGGCATCGCCCGGGCGATCGCGGTGAGGCCGCGCCTCATCATCGCCGACGAGGCCACCTCGGCGCTCGACGTGTCGCTGCGCTCGCAGATGCTGGACCTGATGATGGGCCTGCAGGACCAGCTCGGCCTCTCCTACGTCTTCATCTCCCACGACATGTCGGTGGTCCGCTACATGTGCGACCGCGTCGCGGTCATGTACCGCGGCAGGATCGTCGAGACGGGCGACACCGACCAGGTCGTCAACCAGCCGCAGCACGATTATACGCGCGCGCTGCTCTCGGCCATCCCGCATCCCGACCCGCGCGACAGGCGCATCCACAAGCGCTTCCGCTACGATCCCGCACGCTCCATTTCAGCCATCGGATAAGTCATGAAAATCACCGACGTCAAAATCATCGTCTGCTCGCCGGGGCGCAATTTCGTCACCGTCAAGGTCTTCACCGACGAGGGGCTTACAGGTGTCGGCGACGCGACGCTCAACGGCCGCGAAAAGGCGGTCGTCGCCTATCTCCGGGACCATCTCGTGCCGCTGCTGATCGGCCGCGATCCCGCGCGCATCGAGGACATCTGGCAATATTTCTACAAGGGAGCCTATTGGCGCCGCGGCCCGGTGACCATGGCGGCGATCGCCGGCATCGACACGGCGCTGTGGGACATCAAGGCCAAGGCCGCCGGCATGCCGCTCTACCAGCTTCTCGGCGGGGCGAGCCGCGAGAAGGTGCTCTGCTACACCCACGCCCAGGGGACCGACATCGCCGAGGCCGTGGAGGCCGTCGGCAGGCGCATCGAGGAGGGCTACAGGGCGATCCGCGTGCAGGTCGGCATCCCGGGCCTTCCGGACGTCTACGGCACCGGCAGGAAGTCCGTCACCAACAACGCGGCCGACGACGCGGTGCCGCATGAGGAGGTCTGGTCGACCTCGAAGTACCTGCGCCAGATCCCGAAGCTGTTCGAGGCCGTCCGCGAGGCGCACGGCTGGGACGTCGAGCTGCTGCACGACACCCATCACCGCCTGACGCCGATCGAGGCCGCCCGCCTCGGCAAGGACCTCGAGCCCGCCCGCCTCTTCTGGCTGGAAGACACGGTGGCCGCCGAGCATCAGGAGGGGTTCCGGCTGGTGCGCAAGCACACGACGACGCCGCTTGCCGTCGGCGAGGTGTTCAACACGATCTGGGATGCGCGCCTTCTGATCGAGGAGCAGCTCATCGACTATATCCGCATGACCGCGGTGCATGCCGGCGGCGTCACGGCGCTCCGCCGCGTCATGGATTTCGCCGGCGTCTACAATGTGCGTACCGCCTGCCACGGGGCCATGGACATGTCGCCGGTCTGCCTCGGCGCCAACCTGCATCTCGACCTCTGGGTCCCCAATTTCGGCATCCAGGAATATTCCGGCTACCTGCCGGAAATCCTCGACGTGTTTCCTAGCGCCTGGAGCCTTTCCGACGGCTACCTGCATCCGGGCGAGGCGCCCGGCCACGGCGTCGATATCGATGAGGCGCTTGCGGAAAAATATCCATACCAGCGTGCCTATCTGCCGGTGAACCGTCTGGAAGACGGCACGCTGTGGCACTGGTGAACCGGGGGACCAGATGAAGATCACCGCGATCAAGAGCTATGCCGTCAAGGTCGGCATCCGCAACCAGCTGCTCGTGAAGGTCGAGACCGACGAGGGCATTTTCGGATGGGGCGAGAGCGGCCTGTCCGGCCGGGAAAAGGCCGTCGTCGGCGCGATCGAGCACTATGCCGAATTCCTGCGCGGGCGCGATCCGTTCCGGATCGGCGCGCTATGGCAGGAGATGTACCGCAGCCAGTATTTCGAGGGCGGCCGCGTCCTCCAGGCGGCGATCTCGGCCATCGACATCGCGCTGCACGACATCAAGGGCAAGGCGCTGGGCGTGCCGGTCCATGAATTGCTGGGCGGCAAGCAGCGCGACCGCATCCCCACCTTCGCGACCACCTTCGCCGAACCGGGGCCGGCGATGATCGAGCAGGCGCGGATGCTGGTCGAGCACGGCTGGACGGCGATGCGCCTGTCCCCGTCGGGCCATGAGATGAAGGACGTCTACGAGCCGCGCGAGCATATCGCCACGACCGCGAAATGGTGCGTGAAGGCGCGCGAGGCGCTCGGCGGCGACGTCGTGCTCGGCATCGACTATCACCATCGCCTGACGGTGGCCGAGGCCGCGAGCTTCTGCCAGAAGATGCCGTCCGGCACGCTCGATTTCCTCGAGGAGCCCATCCGCGACGAATCTCCCTCCTCATACGAGGCCTTGCGCCGGCTGACGGACGTTCCCTTCGCCATCGGCGAGGAGTTCTCCTCCAAATGGCAGTTCATTCCCTACATCGAACGGGACATCCACCAGTTCAACCGCATCGATGTCTGCAATGTCGGAGGGTTGACGGAGAGCATGAAGGTCGCGGCCTGGAGCGAGGCCCATTACGTCGACATGATGCCGCACAACCCGCTCGGCCCGGTCTGCACGGCGGCGACGATCCATTTCTCGGCCGCAGTGCCGAACTTTTCCTGGCTGGAAACCCGCAGCAGCCCGGCCGAGACCCATCTCGGCTTCGACAATTCGGAGTTCTTCCCCGTCCAGCCGCGGCTGGAAGGGGCGCACTACCCGGTTCCCGACGCGCCGGGCCTCGGCATCGAGGTCAACGAGGCGCTGATCGCCAGGCAGAGCTTCGCGTTCTGGGAAGCGCCGCACCTGAAGCGCCGCGACGGTTCCGTGACGAACTGGTAGCCGCTCTGATGCTGCGCACGTCGGTGCGGCCGATATGCGGACAGGAGGAACCCGTCCAGATGGAGCCATGGAGGTTTATTTGTTTAATATATATGGGCGCAGTATCCGCTCAAGAAATAGTCCCAGTGCAACCGACACGATTGAAAAGCCGATAAGATAGGTCTTGTCGATGTCTTGTGTAGGGTATCCGAGATAATATGCCGATCTTATCCATTGAACCGAATGGAACAGTGGATTCCATGCGCAAGCATGCACGAGCTGCTCTGGAAAAGAATACAAATATATAGGAGCTCCTGAAGAGAGATAAAAAACTATCATGGATAAGCTGTATATCATGGAAAATACAGGTGCTATGCTAGATATTACGCTTGCAATAATGCCAAGGCCAAGCGCTAAGACTATCGTGTATAAAAAAGCCTCCAGTGCTTGCGATGGATTCGTGGGGTATGGGTTCGTTCCGAATGAAACCAGGAAAACGAACATGATGAAAAGCGAGATCACGATGCCCATGATTTCCAAGAAGGCCCTTGCAAGGACTATGTCGAGCAGCCTCACAACAGGGAAAGCCATCATCGATTTGTTTGCCAGCAACGATATTGACATAAACCGGGAAACATACATGAACGTGAGAGCCGGAACTAGCCCGGTGGCAAAGAAGAGGAGCAGGTCGTCGCCGAAGACGGCGGCCCTTCCTACTATGCTATACACGCCGAGCAATAATATGACGTGGCTGACGGGGAAAAGGGGGACAATAAGAAACCCCAGCCCGTGATTGAAGAAACGGCTGCGGATGTCGCGCAGAATTACCGCATGCATCACGTTCAGCTTCTGCTGCAGCGCATCTCTTATGCCGAATCCGATCGGCGAAGAATTCGTTGTGGCCGGCGATGAATCTCTCACAGTCTACCCTTACCCAATGCCTCGGCACGTCTCATAATTCGGCTTGAGCGAGAAGCCATTCCTCAAGACAGCAAACCGACGCCGCGGCTATGCTGGAGCGTTGCGACAATCCGGCGGTCTCGGGCTGTCGGGCGTGCCCGTATCGAACCACGCAAAGCCGTAGCCCGGAATATGCATGCCGAGAAGGCCTTTTTTCCAGATGGACGCGGTGACGTCGGCAATCTCCGGTTCGCGGCGCCTCGCGGTTTCTCACTCGGTTCCCGTCTACGTTTCAGGTTCGTTTGTGGTTTATTGGTGTCTGAACTCCGTGCAACCCGCTGGATTGACGGCGGTCAGTCGCGCAGCTGCTCGGCCACGACGCGCACGGAGGGCAGCAGGCCGCGTCGGGACGGCATGATCAAGGTGGCGGCGATCTCGCCGGCCGTCCAGTCCGCACATGCCGTCGGACGCGCTCGGCATCGCCGTGCTCGGCAGCCTCGTCGCCGCGCTCTACGGGGCCTGCGTCCCAGGATCTCCTGCCGGAGGAGGCGATCCGGCGCCGCCGCAGCGGCGCCGGATCACGGGTTCGCCGTCTAATGCGATGCGCCGGAGCCCCCGACGGCGACGATGGCGAAGGGCTGGCCCTCGACAGCGATCGTGCCTGTCTCCTTCACCGTTTCGGGATCGACGAGGCGGACGAGCGCGTGGCGCGGGTCGGTGACGGCGATCTTCCCGTCCGCAACCGCCAGCCGCGGGCGCGGATCGCGCCAATGGCCGTCCTTGCTGTAGGGTTCCGTCACCTTGCCCTTGCGCACGATCTCGCCCTTGATGACGTCGAGCATGTGCAGGTCGCCGTCCTCGGTGAGGATATAGGCGTTGCGCGGGTCGGCCGGGTCGAGCGTGAAGTCCACGCGGCGCGTCGGAAGCTCGACGAGGCGATAGGGCTCGTCGCTGTCGGGGTCGATCAGCACCACCTTGTCCTCGCCGTAGTTGCCGAGGAAGAACTGCATGGCCTTGCCGCCGAGCAGCGTGCCGGTGTAGCCCTCCGGCAGGCTGTCCGGATAGGCCAGCATCTCCAGCTTCGGGCCGTCGATGCCGCCCGGCCGGGCGATCAGCACGCCCTCCTTGCAGCCGAAGGCGACGAGCCGCGCCGACGTCGCCTCGCCGTGCAGGTCGGTGCAGGGAGCGACCTCGCCCACCTGCTCCCCCTTCTCGTCGAGGACCCGCAGGCCGACGCGCGGCGGCAGCTCGTCCGGCTTCACCTTGGCCTCGGCATCGGGAACCGAGACCAGCACGAACCGGCCCATCGTCACCGCCACGCCGTGGTGCGGCGCGGTCGTGTCGATTTCGCGCACCTCCCGCCTGCCGTCGAGCAGCGCGCCCTCGTCGACGATCTCGGCCTTGCCGCCCCGGTCGTAGAACAGCACCACCTCGTTGCCGTGCGGAACGACATGGGCGGGCCGCTTGCCCTCGAAGCTCACCGGCAGAAGGCCGGGATCGGAGACCTCGAGGTCGCGGTGCTCGCCGTGGTCGGAGAAATCGATGCCCGTCTTTATGGCGTTGATGACGTCGGCCTCGCCCTGCGCGGCGAAGACGGTGCGGCCCGAGGCGCTGGCCGTCAGCGCGGCATAGCCCTTGACGTCGTAGCGGCCGAGCTCCTTGCCGCTTTCGAGGTCGATGGCGCGCACGACGGGCTGCGTGTGGTCGGCGACGAACAGCCGCCAGGCCTCCTTCGTCTCGTGGTCGTCGGCGAAGGCGCTCGATGCCGCAAGGGCGAGCCCGGCGGCGACGGCGGCCATCAGGCGGTTCCGTGTCGGTTTGAGGGTCATGGGTATCCTTCCGTTTCTGGTATGGGCAAAGGGTTGGGGGCTATGGCGGCCTGCTCTTCGTCGTCCTTCCGCCATGGGTGCCGGAGCCGCCGATTGTCGGGGGCCGGTGAAAATGAATATGTTATTACGTTACTCATCGTTTGATGAACGTAATAACATTACTTATCCGCCTGCTGTCAATCCCCGATAGCCATGGCAGCCCACCGGGCCGGTCAGGGCACCGTTCCCGCCTCACACGCATGAACGATGCCGTGATCGGCGCGCGAAGCGCCTTCATGCATGCGCCGTTCTGCCTTATGCTTCGGCGAGACCTTTGTTTTGCAGCCCGGCGCCGAGCCGGGACATGGCCGGGACATGGCGGACGAATGGACATCACCCGCAGGGCATTCGTGAAGGCAGGCGCCGCGTCCGTCGCGGCGCTGGCCGTGCCGGGGCGTGCGGCCGGGCAGGCGCCGCTGACCCGCCTCATTCCCTCCTCCGGCGAGGCGATCCCCGCCGTCGGGCTCGGCACCTGGATCACCTTCAATGTCGGGGACGATCCGGTCCTGCGCGACGAATGCGCCGACGTGATCGCCGCCTTCTTCGCGGCCGGCGGGCGCATGATCGATTCCTCGCCGATGTACGGTTCCTCCCAGCCCGTCACAGGCCACGGGCTGGAACGGCTCGGCCGGCCCGGGACGCTGTTCGCCGCCGACAAGGTCTGGACGTCCTCGGCGGCGGGCGGGCCCGCGCAGATCGAGCAGTCGCGCCGGTTCTGGAGCGTGCCGCGCTTCGATCTCCTGCAGGTCCACA
Source organism: Shinella agrisoli (assembly GCF_046557955.1). NCBI lineage: Bacteria > Pseudomonadati > Pseudomonadota > Alphaproteobacteria > Hyphomicrobiales > Rhizobiaceae > Shinella > Shinella agrisoli. Next base: position 57,404 of record NZ_JBJIEP010000006.1, read on the forward strand.
ACCTCCTGGCATGGGAGGCGCATCTGGAGACGCTTTTCGCCATGAAGGCCGACGGACGGGTCCGCTATGTCGGCATCACCACCTCCGAGGGGCGCCGCCACGATCTCTTCGAGGAGATCATGCGGAGCCAGCCGCTCGACTTCGTGCAGTTCAGCTACAACATCGTCGACCGCGAGGCGGAGGAGCGGCTGCTGCCGCTGGCCGCCGAGCGCGGCATGGCCGTCATCGTCAACCGGCCCTTCCGGCAGGGCGCGCTGACGCGCCGGCTGGAAGGCGAGGCGCTGCCGGACTGGGCGGCCGGGATCGGCGCGGCGAGCTGGGCGCAATTCATCCTGAAGTTCATCCTCGCCCACCCGGCCGTCACCGTCGCCATTCCCGCCACAACCCGCGTCGACCACGTGCGCGAGAACGTCGCCGCTGCCGCGGGCCCGCTTCCGGACGCCGCCCTGCGCGAGCGGATGGCGGCCTATGTCCGGGACCTGTGATGTCGGAATGGTGGACCTACCGGCCGGAGGATTTCCTGCTCTTCTCGCCGCGGGTCTACTGGCGCATGTTCGAGCTGCACAACGCCGCCCTCTGGCCGCTGCATCCCGTGTCCCTCGCCGCCGGGCTCGGCATCGTCCTGCTCCTGCTTCTGCGTCCGCGGCAGGGGCGGGGCCTCTGGATAGCGCTGGTCCTCGCCGCGCTCTGGGCCTTCGTCGGCCTCTCCTTCCTGTGGAACCGCTATGCGGCGATCAACTGGGCGATCGCCTATGCCGCGCCGGCCTTCTGGCTTCAGGCGCTGCTGCTTGCCGCCGGTGCGGCGGGCGGCCTCGTCTTCGATCGGCGGGACATCGCCGCGCGGCTCGGCTCGGTGCTGGCGCTCGCCGCGCTTGCCGCCTATCCGCTCGTGCCGCCGCTGTTCGGGCGGCCCTGGGCGGGCGCCGAGGTCTTCGGCATCGCGCCGGATCCGACCGCGGCCGCAACGCTCGGCATCCTGCTTGCGGCGAGCGGCCGGCTCGTCTTCCTGCTGCTGCCGGTCCCGCTCCTGTGGCTCCTGCTCAGCGGGCTGACGCTGCACACCATGGGCGATCCGCAGGCCTGGCTGCCGTTTTCGGCAGCGGGCGTGCCGGTCGTCCTTCTCGCCCTGCGCCGGCTCAGTGAACGGTGATCGCGATGTCCGCATCGTGCGCGGCGGCCAGGAAGGCGTCACGCACCTCCTCGTCCTCCACCTCGCCCTCGAGCGCCTCGGCACAGACACGGATGGCCCTGTAGAAGGCGGCGCCGTGCTGCTTGGGCCAGAATTGCAGGAGATAGGCGGCCGCTTCGACGGAGCTGCGCACCACCACGAACGACTGCGCTTGCGCGTTGGCCAGCACGACGGGCAATTGCCAGGTATGAGCGCTTTCCATGGAGAAGCCTCGCTTTCGTGATCCTCAATCCTACAATCAGGGATGGCGGAAAATGTTCCACGATGCCTGGCGGGCGAAGCGCCGGAACCAATCGGTCGGGGCCGGTCTTCTAGACGATCGCGTGCACATGCCGGGAGGCCTTCATGCCGGACTACCTGACCGCCGATCTGTTGCTCTTCGTCGCCATCGGCTTCCTGGCGCAGGTCGTGGACGGCGCGCTGGGCCTCGCCTTCGGGGTGCTGACGACCACGAGCCTTCTGGCGGTGGGGGTGCCGCCGGCGGCCGCAAGCGCCATGACGCACGTCACCGAGTGCTTCACCACCGCCGCGTCCGGCCTCTCCCATGCCTATCATCGCAACGTCGACTGGCGGCTGGTGGCAAGGCTCGCCCCCGCCTGCATGATCGGCGGGGCGATCGGCGCCTATCTCCTGTCGAACATCGACGGGAAGGCGATCGAGCCGTTCGTCTCCGCCTACCTGGTCGCGGTCGGGCTCTTCATCCTCTACAAGGCCTTCAACCCGTCCTGGCCGCGGGACGTGCGGGACTGGATCGTGCCCTATGTCGGCGGCCTGGGCGGCGTGCTCGATGCGATGGGCGGCGGCGGCTGGGGGCCGATCGTGACGAGCAGCCTTCTGGGACGCGGCCACGATCCGAAGAAGGTCATCGGCTCGACGAACCTCACCGAATTCGCCGTCACGATGGTCATTTCGATCACCTTCGTGCTCGCGCTCGGCTGGTCGCAGCTGTCGTCGGCGGTCGGCCTCATCATCGGCGGCGTGCTTGCCGCGCCCTTCGGCGCGCTCATCGTCAGCCGGCTTCCGGTCAAGCCGCTGATGATCGCGGTCTCGCTTGTCATCACCGGTACGGCCGCCGTTCGCTTCATCTAGCGGAGGCGCGCTCAGAGCCCGAAGGGGAAGGTGTCCGGCATGCGATCCTTCTGCGCATTTGCGGCAAGCGGCGTGACGGCGCGGGTCTCGTCGAACCAGACATAAGCGTCGAACTGCCTTGAAAGCCCGGCATTGGCGTAGTGGCTCGCCAGCTCGCTCTCCGGCCGGTAGATGACGCCGATGAAGCGTTCGAGCCGCCTGGCGGCGAGGGCCTCCGCGACAGGCGGGTGCCCGGCGAAATCCAGGAGGAACCGCCTCTTGCCCGAGAGATGGAAGCAGCGCTCGACGCTGTCTTCCCGGGACGGGCGGACGGCCTTTATCTCCATCTCCCCGTCCCAGTCGGTGGCCGCGGCGACCGTTCCCCTGTCGGTGCCGAAGCCGATCAGGGCGGCCCCGCTGCCGTATTTCTCGCGGCAGAGCTGGCCGATGCTGAGCTCGCCGCGGACCTCGCCCATGTCGGTGTGGCGGGCGTCGCCGACATGCGAATTGTGCGCCCAGACCACGGCCTTGCCCTGCGGCCCGGCCCTTTCGAGCAGGTGGTCGAGCGTCTCGAACATGTGGCGGTCGCGCAGGTTCCAGGCGTCCGCCCCGCCGTAGTACATGATGCGGTAGTAGCGCTCGGCGGACGCCACCAGGCGGGCGTTCTGCGCCGCGTCGAAGAGCGCATCGCCGCCGTCCCCGGTCTTTTCGAGCGCGCGGCGAAGGAGCTCGCGGCATTGCCGGACCACCGCATCCTCGCAGGTGCGGTAGCCGGCGGTGAGCACGGCGCGCCCGTAGGTGTCGGGCGCGTTCTGCCATGGGGTCAGGCAGCCGTAGCGCTCGCGCGCCACGTCGGCGGCGTCGGGGTCGGTCGCGTCGAGATAGGCGAGCACGGCGGCGATCGAGGCGCGCATGTTGTAGATGTCGAGCCCGTAAAAGCCGGTTTGCGCGCCGTCCCTGCGCCCCGCATTGTGCGACCGCAGCCAGGTGACGAAGGCAACGACCTCGCCATTGCGCCACATCCACGTCGGGAAACGCCGGAAAGGCGGTTCCCCGCCCGTCTCCTCCCGCCCGCGGACGAACCGGTCGATCGCGGCGGCGTCGGGCCAGTCGGCCTCCACCGCCACGATGGTGAAGCCGTGCCTTTCCACGAGGCGCCGCGTGACGGCGGCGCGCGCCCGGTAAAATTCCGACGTGCCGTGGCTGGCCTCGCCCAGCAGCACGACGCGGCGGTCGGCGAACCGCTCGAAGGCGTCGGCGAAGGCGGGATCGTCGAGGGACGGCAGGTCCTCGCCGGCGTCCGCGATCCGTTCGGGCAGGCGCTGCCGCAGGCGGACACCGGCCTCCTCGGGGTGCTCGCTCCAGCCGGCTTCGCCCACCAGCGGCACGAAGAAGACGCCGCCGAGGTCCTCCTCCTCGTAGCGGTCGGCGGCGAGCCGGGTGATGCGCAGCAGCCGTTGCGACCGCTCCTGCCGCCCGACCGGTATGATGAGGCGGCCGCCGATTTCCAGCTGCGCCTTCAGCGCCGCCGGTGCCGCCGGTCCGCCCGCGGAGACGAGGATCGCATCGAAGGGCGCCTTTTCCGGCCAGCCTTTCGTGCCGTCGCCGGCGCGGACCTCCGCGTTGCGCAGCCCCAGCCCCGCCAGCCGGGCCGCGGCCCTTTCGGCGAGCGCGGCATGGCGCTCGATGGCGAAGACCCGCCGGGCGAGATGGCTCAGCACGGCGGCGGCGTAGCCGGAGCCGGCGCCGACCTCCAGCACGGTGTCGGTTTTCTCGATTTCGGCGGCTTCCGCCATGCGGGCGACGATATAGGGCTGGGAAATGGTCTGCCCCTCGGCGATCGGCAGCGGGGAATCCTCGTAGGCGAATTCCTCGAACCCCTCCTCGACGAAGGTCTCGCGCGGCACGGCGTCCATCGCCTTCAGCACGCGCGCATCCGCGATGCCGCGGCGCGCAAGGTGCCGCTCGACCATCCGGCGCCTGGCATGTTCGTAATCGAGCATATGGTCCTCCCTGCGGCGCTTTAGGCCGCCGCCCGTCCGGTCGAACCGGCCGGAAGCCGATTGACAGGTGTCAACAGGCTTGGCCGGAGCCGGCCGGGCCTTCCTACTTGCGCTGAAGGACGATCTCGCTCGTGACGATGGTCTTTCCGGACGCGGGGTCCTTGTCGGTGGTCGTCAGGGTCAGGCCGCTGTCGCCGACCTTGGCCACCGAGAGGTTGGCGCGCCGGTCGCCGTTGATCTCCTTCGCCCAGCGGATCGTAAGGTTCAGCGTGTTGCCTTTGCGCTTGCCGGAAAGCGAGGCGGGGCCCGAACCCGCTCCCAGATAGGAGCCGCGATAGGTGTTCCCTTTTATCTGCAGGTCCGCGCCCACGGCGCGCGAAACCACGAGCAGGCCGCGGCACCGCCCGTTCAGGGAGAGCGAGCCGGACGAGGTTTCCGAGTTGAACGTGCAACTGACGTCGATCGGCGCCTTGTCCGTCCTCAGCCTGACGCGTCCCTGGCCTTCGTACTGGCCTTCGAGGGTGTTCAGGAACTGTTCTTCGCTCGCCTGGGCCGCGGGCATGGAAAGCATCGCGGCACAGCCCAAGAGCACAGCGGGATATGTTCTTTTCATCTCATCGCTCCGTGTAAGGGCCACAACGATCCTGACGGAGTAAACCCGCAGAGCCTGCCCGGGGTTCCGGCTGGAACAATCCGCGTCCTGCGCTGTTTGGCCTTTTTCAGCATCCGAGCCAGGCCGATGAATGCGCGACGCCTTCTCCTTTCGCTCTTGGCCCTCTGTCTGTTGCTCGGCGCTGCGGCCTATGCGGTCGCCTGGCAGCCGAGCCTTGCCGTGTTGGCCGAGAACGAGCAGCAGGACTTTCCGCCGGACGTGGTCGCCCGGGGCGCGCAGCTTGCCGCGGTGGGCAACTGCATCGCCTGCCATACCGTGCCCGGCGAGCGGGCCTTCGCGGGCGGGCTGGCGCTGCCGACGCCGTTCGGCACGATCCATTCGACGAACATCACGCCCGACCGCGAAACGGGCATCGGCGCCTGGACGCAGGAGGCCTTCCGCCGGGCGATGCGCCAAGGCGTCGACCGCGAGGGCAACTATCTCTACCCCGCCTTCCCCTATGACCACTACACGCGCGTGACCGACGAGGACAACCACGCGCTCTATGCCTTCCTGATGACCCGCCAGCCGGTCAGGGCCGAAGGAAAGCCCAACGACCTGCCGTTCCCGCTGGGCTTCCGCCCGCTGCTTGCGGGCTGGAAACTGCTCTTTCTCGAAGAAGGCCCCCATCCGGTCGACGAGGCCCGAGGCGAAGCCTGGAACCGCGGACGCTATCTCGTGGAGGGCCTTGCGCATTGCGGCGCCTGTCACACGCCGCGCAATGCGCTCGGCGCCGTCGACAGGAGCCGCAACCTCGGCGGTGGCGAGGCCGAGGGCTGGCAGGCCTATGCGATCAACGCCGACTCGCAGGCCCCGGTGCCGTGGGACGAGGACAGCCTCGCCTTCTACCTGCGCAACGGCTGGCACGAGCTGCACGGCGTGTCGCGCGGGCCGATGGCGGAGGTGACGGGCAATCTCGGCCTGCTTCCCGACGAGGACATCCGCGCGATGGCGGCCTATGTCGCCTCGGTGATGGGCGAGCCGTCCGCGGAGCGGCGCGAGCGGGGAGAGCGCCTGAAGGAGCGTTTCGGCACGGGCGGGCGGCTCGTGCAGGCGTCCGACAGCCAGACGGACGTTTCGGGGCAGGCACGCGGCACCGGCCATCCGGGCGAGGCGCTCTATCGGTCGGCCTGCGCCAACTGTCACGAGGGCGGCCGGCCGCAGCCCTATGGCGGGCTCGACTTCACGCTGAGCACGGCGGTCAACGCGCCCGATCCGCAGAACATCATCACCGTCACCCTGTTCGGCCTGCCGCCGGCCGACGGCGAGGCGAGCGCCATCATGCCGGCCTTCGCCAACACGCTGGGCGACGCGCAGATGGCGGACCTGCTTGCCTATATGCGCGAGCGCTTTTCCGGCGGTCCGCCATGGCAGGACCTCGCCCGGCAGGTCCGGGAAACCCGGGACGGAACGCGTCACGTGGCCGTGCGGCCGGCGGACGGCATCGAAAGGGCGCCGCGCAATGTCGGCGCGAAGGAGGACTGATGGCCATTTCCCTGAACGTGAACGGAACCAGCCACGAGGTCGATGCCGATCCGGCGACGCCGCTCCTCTATGTGCTGCGGGACGATCTGGCGCTCAACGGCGCCAAATACGGCTGCGGCCTCGGCCAGTGCGGCTCGTGCACCGTGGCGGTCGACGGCGAGCCGGTCCTGTCCTGCATGACGCCGGTCATGCTGATGGAGGGACGGGAGATCACCACCGTCGAAGGGCTCGGAACGATCGAGAGGCCGGGGCCGCTGCAACAGGCCTTCATCGAGGTGCAGGCGGCCCAGTGCGGCTACTGCATCCCCGGCATGATGATGAGCGCCCATGCGCTCCTTGCGCGCAACCCCGCGCCGAGCGACAGGGAGATCCGCGACGCGCTGGCCACCAATCTCTGTCGATGCGGCACGCACATGCGCATCCTCGCCGCCATCAGGCGCGCCGGCGAGCTGATGCAGGCCGCCGCACCGGGCGATCCGGCACGGAGGGCGGGCTGATGGACGCGCTCTCGCTCGCCGTGACCCGCCGGCAGCTGCTCGCCGGCACCGGCGCCCTGGTCGTCAGCTTCTCGCTCACCGGCGCCCGCGCGCAGGAAGGCGGGGCCGCCCCGGCGGCAGGCGCCGTCAAGCGGCCGGGCAGCCTCGACGACGCGCCTTTCCTCGATTCCTGGATCAAGGTCTCGTCCGATAACGCCGTCACCGTCTTCACCGGCAAGGCCGAGCTTGGGCAGGGCATCCGCACGGCGCTGCTGCAGCTCGCCGCCGAGGAGCTCGATGTGGAGCCAAGCGAGATCACCTTCGTCACGGCCGATACCGGCCGCACGCCCGACGAGGGTTTTACGGCCGGCAGCCAGTCCATGCAGAACAGCGGAACGGCCATCCGCAACGCCGCCGCGCAGGTGCGCGCGCTCCTCGTCGCGCAGGCGGCCCGCCGCTGGAGCCTCGCCCCGGCGGAGCTGCGCACAGAGGGCCGCGCGGTCATGGCTGCGGACGGGCGCCGGCTCAGCTATGGCGAGCTCGTCTCCGAGCAGTTGCTGCATGTCGAGGCGGAGCCGCAATCGCCGCTGAAACCGCCCGACGCATTCCGGATCATCGGCACGTCGCTGCCCCGGGTCGACATTCCCGCAAAGGTCACCGGCACGCCGATCTATATTCACGACATGCGGCCGGAAGGCATGCTGCATGCGCGGGTGGTGCGCCCGCCCAGCGCCGGGGCGGAGCTGACGGACGTCGATACCGGCGCGGTCGAGGCCATGTCCGGCGTCGTCTCCGTCATCCGCGACGGGCGCTTCCTGGCGGTGGTCGCCGAGAAGGAGTTCCAGGCCGTCAGCGCCATGCGGGCGCTCGCCGCCGCGGCCCGCTGGAGCGAGCGGGAGACCCTGCCGGACCAGTCCGACCTTGCCGCTGTCCTCAAGGGGCTGGAGCGCGAGGTCGGCACGGTCGCGGAGAGCGGGACGCCGGTCTTCGACGGCGAGGTCTTCGAGGCGACCTTCACGCGGCCCTACCAGATCCACGGCTCGATCGGCCCGTCCTGCGCGCTGGCGCAGGTGAAGGCGGACGGCTCGCTGGACGTCTGGTCGCATACGCAGGGCGTGTTCCCGGACCGCAGCGCGATCGCCGAGATGCTGGGCATGCCGGAGGATCGGGTCCGTGTCATCCATGTCGAGGGATCGGGCTGCTACGGCCACAACGGCGCCGACGACGCCGCGGCCGATGCGGCGCTGATCGCCACGAAGCTGCCCGGCCGCATCGTGCGCGTGCAATGGATGCGCGAGCAGGAGCACGCGTGGGAGCCCTACGGTCCGGCGATGCTGGGCACCGTGCGGGCCGCGCTCGGCGCGGACGGCCGCATCGCCAGCTGGACCTACGACCTTTGGAGCAACACCCATTCGACCCGGCCGGGCGGCGCCGGGGCGCTGCTGGCGGCCCGGCACAAGGCTGGGGCGTTCCAGCCGCGCCCGGCAAGGCTCCAGATCAGCCCCTCGGGCAACGGCGACCGCAACGCCGATCCGCTCTACGCGATCCCCAACAAGAAGGTGCAATGGCATTTCCTGCCGGACATGCCGCTGCGGGTCTCGGCCCTGCGCGGCCTCGGCGCCTATGCCAACACGTTCGCGAACGAAAGCGCCATGGACGAGCTGGCGCTGATGGCCGGCGCGGACCCGGTCGAGTTCCGCCTTCGCCATCTCGACGACGCGCGCGCCCGGACGGTCGTGGAGCTCGCCGCCGAGCGCTTCGGCTGGGCAGGCCCCGGCCTGCCGCAGAACCACGGCCGCGGCTTTGCCTTCGCGCGCTACAAGAACCTCGCCGCCTATCTCGCCGTCGCGCTCGAGGTGGAGGTCGAGCCGGAGACGGGCCGCGTGCGCGTGGTGCGCGCCGTCTCGGCCATCGACAGCGGCGAGATCGTCAACCCGGACGGCATCCGCAACCAGACCGAGGGCGGCATCCTGCAATCGATCAGCTGGACGCTCTACGAGCAGGTGACCTTCGACCGCACGCGCATCACCAGCGCGGACTGGTCGAGCTATCCGATCCTGCGCTTCGCCAGCGTGCCCGACAGCGTCGAGGTGCACATCGTCGAGCGTCCGGGCGAGCCGTTCCTCGGCACGGGCGAGGCGGCGCAGGGGCCGACCGCCGCCGCCGTCGGCAATGCCATCCGCAATGCCACCGGCCGGCGCCTTTACGACCTGCCGCTGACGCGCGAGCGGGTGCGCGGCCTTCGGGCCTGAAGGGCAGCGCGCGGGAACATTGTGGCGCCGGCTCCGGTTCGGCGCATGTCACGACGCTGGGAGGCGGTCCGATGCCTGTGCTTGTTCGCTATATCCTTGCCCGGCTGTGCACCGGCTTTGTCCTCGGCACGATCAGCGCGGCCGGCATCCTGCTCGTCAATCCGGCCGCCTTCGGTGGCCCGACCAGCGTTCTCGAGGTCCTTCTCGTCGCCTACGGCCTGGGATCGGCCTTCGCGGCGGGCTATCTCGCCACCGCGCTCGCCAACGAACACGACGAGCGATGAGGCAAGGCCTGCGCCGGCTATCGCGGACCGGCCTCGCCCTCGTGCCTTTCGAGCGCCGTGAGGATCGTGTAGGCCGCCTTGACGCGCTCGGCGATCGGATAGTTGCGGTTGGCGAGAAGCACGACGCCGATCCGGCGCGCCGGCACGAAGGCCGCATAGGCGCCGAAGCCGCCGGTGGAGCCGGTCTTGTTGGCAAGCACCTCGCCGGCGGGCTGCTGCGGCGGCACCAGACGCATCGCGGTCTGCGGCTTCAGCGCCATGTCGGAGGAATTGCCCGCAAGCAGCGTATCGAGGCTCGCGGGCCAGGCGTAGAGCTCCCATCCGAGGGACTGGAACGTGTCGCCGATGCGGTAGTAGCCGGTTTGCGTGGATGCGATCGCCTTTTGCAGCGACGGTTCGAGCCGCGAGGGATCGATATTGGCATCGAGGAAGCGCAGCATGTCGCCCGCCGTCGTCTTGACGCCGTAGGCCTCGGCGTCGAGCGCGCCCGGATTGACGCGCACCGGCTTGCCCTGCCTGTCATGGCCGAAGGCGTAGTTCTCCGTTTCGGCCTCCGGAACCCGGATGTAGGTCCTTCGAAGGCCGAGCGCCGGAAAGAGCCTGTCCTCCATAAGCGCGGCAAAGGGTCTCCCGAGGCTTTCGGCGGCGAGGCGGCCGAAGAGGCCGATGCTCGGATTGGAGTAGACGCGGCGGGTGCCGGGCTCGTAGCCGGGGCGCCATCCGCGGAAGTAGCGGATGATCGCGCCGTCGTCGGTCACGTCGTCGGGGAACTGGAGCGGCAGGCCGCCCGCCGTGTAGGTGCCGAGGTCGAGCACGGCGATGCGATCGAAAGCGCTGCCGGCGAGCGCCGGAAGGTGATCGCTCGCCGCGTCCGAGAAGGCGAGCTTTCCTTCGGCCTCGGCATAGCCGCCGAGGGTGGCCGTGAACGTCTTGCTGACGGAGCCGATTTCGAACAGCGTGTCGCCGCCGACGCGCTTCGACTTCTCCTTGTCGGCAAGGCCGTAGTTGAAAACGTAATGACGGCCGGCAACCGTGACGCCGACGGCCATGCCGGGCACGCCGTTCTCGGCCATCACCGCCTTGACGGCCTTCTCGACGACCGGCGCGATCCGGCGCTCGATGTCCTCGGCCCCTGCATGGGACGGCGGGGCGGCTGCGAAGGCGAGGAGGGAGCAGAAGCCCACGGCGAGCGGGCGGTTCAGGTCCTGAAATTTTCTCATGGCTGTGCGGAATCCTCTCGGCATCGGTGTCGGGTTCGCCGACGGGTATAGAGGGCTGTCCGGCGGTCGGGCAAATGAGGAGATCTCGGCGGAGGCATGAGAAAAGCTTGGCCTTCGTTGGCGGACGGCGCCCCTTACCGCCGCGTGGAAAGCGCGCCCGGCGTGCCGAACTGGTTTTCCTGGAGGGGCTGGGCGCGGATGAGCGCCTCGCGGCCGCACGGTGTCACACGAACGGCCTCAGCGACATTTCCGCGCCGAGCAGCAGCAGGCAGGCCAGGAACAGGCGCCGGAAGGTGGCCGGGCTGAGCCGCCCGCGCAGCGCCTGGCCGGCATGCATGCCCGCGAGCGCGGGGCCGAGCGCCAATGCGGACAGCCACAGCGCCTGCGGCTCGAAGGCCCCGTGCGCGCCGAGCCCCGCCGCGAGCGCGAGGGTCGAGACGGTGAAGGAGAGGCCGAGCGCCTGCACCAGATCGTCGCGGGGCAGGCCGAGCGACTGCAGGTAGGGGACCGCCGGGATGACGAAGACCCCGGTGGCGCCGGTCACGACGCCGGTCACCGCGCCGACGGGAGGCGAAAGCCACGGCTCCAGGCGCGCGGGCACGCGGATCTGGCGCGCGAGCAGCGTGTAGCCGGCATAGGCGACCAGCGCCGCGCCGAGGGCGGCGGTGGTCGCCCCGGCCTCGGCGTTGGCGAGCCACGTCGCGCCCAGCATCGTGCCGGCGCAGATCGCCAGCATCATCGGCCAGAGCCGGCGGACGAGCGGACCGAGGGCCGGTCCGGCCAGAAGCTGCCAGGCATTGGTGACGAAGGACGGCACGATCAGCAGGCTGGCCGCCGCCAGCGGCGAGATCAGCGCGCCGAGCACCCCCATCGCCACGGTCGGCAGGCCCATGCCGGTCACGCCCTTGACGATGCCGGCGGCGAAGAAGGTCACGGCAATCGCGCCGAGGACGGGAAGGGACGGGTCGGTCATGCCCCGGTCATAGCCCGCCGCGCGCGACGCGCAATGCGCAAATGCCGTGGCCAGCCTATGGCTGGACCGAAGGCTGGTTCCCGCTTATCTTGCCGCATGCGCTTCGATCTGACCGACCTGCGCCTGTTTCTCGCCGTGGCGGAGGCCGGCAGCATAACCCATGGCGCGGCCGAGGCCGGCCTGTCGCTGCCCGCGGCCAGCGAGCGGCTGCGCGCGATGGAGGCCTCGGGCGGGGTGACGCTGCTGGCGCGCGGGCGGCGCGGGGTGGCGCCCACCGAAGCCGGCGAGGCGCTGCTGCACCATGCCCGGCTGATCCTCGGCCAGACGGCGCGGCTGCGCGGCGAAATCGGCCAGTTCGCGACGGGCCGGCGCGGCACCGTCCGGCTCCTCGCCAACACGGCGGCGGCCTGCGAGTTCCTGCCCGCCCGGCTTGCGCCCTGGCTGGCCGCGCATCCGCAGGCCGACGTCGAACTGAAGGAGCGCCAGAGCGCCGACATCGCCCGCGGCGTCGCCCTCGGCTTTGCCGAGATCGGCGTGCTTTCGGATGCCGTCGAGACCGCCGGGCTGACCCTGCGTCCCTTCGCGACGGACCGGCTCGTCGTCGTGGCGGCGCGCGGCCATGCCCTTGCGGCGGTGCGGCAGGTCCGGCTTGCCGACCTCGGCGGCGAGCCCTTCGTCGCTCTCGCCGAAAGCGCCTTGCAGGATCACCTCGACGCGCAGGCGGCGCGAATCGGCCTGCGGATCAGGCCCCGCATCCGCCTGCGCGGCTTCGACGACATCTGCCGGATGGCAGGGGCCGGCGTGGGCATCGGCATCGTTCCCGAGACGGCCGCGCACCGCTGCCGGCGTTCGATGCGGATTTCCCTCACGCGCCTGTCGGACGATTGGGCGGTGCGCCGCCTGTCGCTCTGCATCCGCAGCGATGCCCGGCTGCCGCCGCTCGCCCAAAGCCTGCTCGACCATCTCGGAAGCGCAGGGAAGGCCCGCGTGTGACATGCGCCGCCGCCTCCGGCAGGAGGACGTCCGCGCGCGGGCCGGAGGACCGGCATCCCGGCGCGGGGTGATGCCGCGATGTCCCCCGCCAGCCCGGTGTCATAAAACTGTCGTAAATGGGGTGGAGGTCTTCTTCCTGCAGGGGTGACTGGACCGCAAGGGAAGGCTGTTCGATGGGACTTCCGACACCTTTTTGCACGGCTGCGTGCGCTCCGTGATCCGGGCCGACATCGCCCTGGCCGCTTTCGCCGGCATGGCTGTGCTCGCGATCCAGGCCCTCGTGCTTGCCGCCGATCAATGGTGGGGCGTCGACCACTATCATCTCGTGCGCGATCCGAACGCCATAGCGGGCAATCCCAATTATTTCGGCCTCGTTTCCAACCTGGGCATCGTGCTGTGGATTTCCGGCGCGGCGGGCGCCTTGCAGGCGCGTGCGGCGCTCGGAAGGAGGCCGGCCGGGCATGTCGGGGGCGTGCTCCTGACCGGCGGCCTGTTCGCCGCGCTGATGGGGCTGGACGACTTCTTCATGCTGCATGAATCGGTTGCCGGCGCCGGCGTGCCGGAGCCCGCCGTCCTGCTGCCGCATGCCCTGCTTCTGGCCCTGCTCTGCTACCATGCATGGTTCGTCCGCGCGCGAACGCCCTGGCGCACGCTGGCGATGTCGGTGACGTCGTTCGGCCTCTCCCTGGCGGTCGATGTCTATCCGGTGCATTTTCCGGCGCAGGTGTTTATCGAGGAGAGCTTCAAGCTGCTCGGCATCGCGATGCTCGCCGTCTATCTGCTCGCGGTCGGCCAATCCGCCTTGAAGGCGCGGCTGGCGGCGGACCGGATCGAGGCGGGTGCCGGCGTTGCCGCGAACCTGCGCGGGGTCGGCAGGGCAGGCGGCGCGCCGCTGACGGAGCCGGTCGCGGGTCAGGCGGCGGGCGAGGGGTCCGCCGCGGCCGCCTCCTTGCGTTCGGCATAGATCCGCGCCAGCCACGCGCAGACCATCAGCTGGATCTGGTGGAACAGCATGAGCGGCAGGACGATCGCGCCGATCGGCTGGCCGGCGAAGATCACGCCCGCCATCGGCACGCCGCTCGCCAGGCTCTTCTTCGAGCCGCAGAAGACGGCGGCGATGCGGTCCTCGCGGTTGAAGCCGAGCAGCTTTCCGCCGAGGTTGGTCATGACGAGCACGGCCGCAAGCAGCAGGCCGTCGAGCGCGACGAGAAGGGCGAGGTCCCGCGCCTCCAGCTGGTGCCAGACCCCCTCCGTCACCGCATCCGAGAAGGCGAGGTAGACGACCATCAGGATGGAGCCGCGGTCGAAGGGCATGAGCAGCGCCTTGCGGGCGCGCACCCAGTTGCCGATGAACGGCTGCAGCAGCTGGCCGGCCACGAAGGGCAGGAACAGCTGGAGCATGATCTTCAGGACCATGTCGAACGAGACGCCGACATGGCCGCCGGCGGAAAAGAGCATGGCGACCAGCGCGGGGGTGAGGAAGATGCCGAGGATGTTGGAGGTCGAGGCGGCGCAGATCGCCGCCGGGACGTTGCCGCCGGCAATCGAGGTGAAGGCGATCGACGATTGCACCGTCGACGGCAGGACGCACAGGAAGAGCAGGCCGAGATAGAGCGGCTGGGGGATCAGCCAGGGCGAAAGGAAGCCGAGGCCGAGGCCGAGCAGCGGGAATGCCAGGAAGGTGGCGGCCAGGATGAAGATCTGCAGCCGCCAGTGCAGGAAGCCGGCGATCACCACATCGGTGGAAAGGCGCGCGCCGTGCAGGAAGAACAGGCCCGCGATCGCGGCATTGGTGGCGACGGCGAACCACGCCGCCGGCTCGCCGGAAACCGGCAGGAGCGAGGCGAGCGCCACGGCCGCAACGAGAAGCAGGGTGAACGTATCGGGAATGAGGGTCTTCATGCGGGGGCGGTCCGGGATCGTTCGGGTCTCGACAGGCCGCCGATCTTGGATATCCTGAATCGCAATGCAAGAAATAACAGTTATTGAGAATCGCGATATGCTTGATCTCGTGCAGTTGCGCAGCTTCGTGACGGTGGCGCAGGTGCGGAGTTTCACGCTCGCCGCCGAGCGCCTGCATCTCAGCCAGTCGACCGTCAGCCAGCACCTGCAGCGGCTGGAGCGCAGCCTGCGGCGGCGGCTCGTGCACCGGGACACGCACACGGTCCGGCTCACCGCCGAGGGCGAGGCCCTTTTGCCGCACGCCCGGCAGCTTCTCGCGCTGGAGCGCCAGGCCGTCGCCCAGTTCGAGGCGGATACGCCGCGGGGCGTCCTGCGGCTCGGCGTTTCCGAGGACCTGGTGAGCGGGCAGCTGCCGGGATTGCTCGAGGATTTCATCGCCGACTATCCATCCGTCGATCTCCAGCTCTCCGTCGCGCTGTCGAGGACGCTTGCCGAGATGCAGGACCGCGGCGCGCTCGATCTCGTCATGGCCAAGCGCAGGATCGGCGACAGGCGGGGCGACGGCGTGCTGCGCGAGCCGCTCGTCTGGCTGGCGAGCGACCCCGAGGCCGTGCTTGCCAAGCCGGTCCTGCCGCTGATCGTCTTTCCCCCGCCGAGCCTGACCCGCCTCCTGCTGATGGAGGCGCTGGAGCGCGGCGGCACGCCGTGGCGCATCGTCTGTTCCTGCCACAGCCTCAGCGGCCTGACTGCGGCGGCGCGGGCCGGCATGGGCGTGCTCGTCCAGCCGCGCAGCCTCGCCCCCGCCGGGCTTCGCGAGATCGCTTCGCCCCGCCTGCCGGCCCTGGAGGACGTCGAGTTCGTGCTCGTCACGTCCCCTTCCGCCGACCGCGCGACCGTCTCGGCCTTTTCCCGCCGGGTGCGGGAGCGGTTCGGCGGCGGCTTCGTCCCGAGGCGCGATGCCGACTGACATTTTCCGGTGCGGATGAGGCGTATCGCGCGGGCGGAGGTTTTCGCCGTCGCGGGCGCGATCTACATTGCTGCCGACTCGCCGTCACCGGCGCGCCGGGCGCTTGCCGACATTCGAGGAGGACGAACAGAATGCGCAATTTCGAGAAGCCGACGCGATCCGTCGCCGTGTCCCGCCACGCGATGGCCGCGACCTCGCATCCGTCCGCCACGCTTGCGGCGCTCCAGGTCATGGAAGCGGGCGGCAATGCCATGGATGCGGCGATCGCCGCCTCCGCCGTGCAATGCGCCGTCGAGCCGGGCTCGACCGGCATCGGCGGCGACTGCTTCGTGCTCTTCGCGCCGAACGGGTCCGACGAGGTGATCGCCTACAACGGCTCCGGCCGCACGCCGGCCGCCCTGACGCTCGACTGGTTCGCCGAGCGGGGCCTTGCCGAAGTGCCCCGCCGGTCGCCGGCGGCGGTGACGGTTCCCGGCGCCATCGACGCATGGACGCGGCTTCATGCCGACCATGGGAGGCTGCCCTTCGCCGACGTGCTTGCGCCCGCCGTGCGGTTCGCCGAGGAGGGCTATGCGATCAGCCCGCGGGTTCATCGCGACTGGCTGCTGGAACAGGAGCTGCTGGCGGCCGATCCGGCCGCGGCGCGCATCTTCCTGCCGGCCGGGCGGGCGCCGAAGGTCGGCGAGGTGCACCGCCAGCCGGAGCTGGCCGAGACGCTGAGGCGCATCGCCGCCGAGGGACGCGACGGTTTCTATGCGGGCCCGGTCGCGCAGGACATGGTGGGCTATCTCCGCTCGCTCGGCGGGCTGCACACGCTGAAGGACTTTGCCGATGCGCGCGGCGAGTATGTCACGCCGGTCACCACCGTGTTCCGCGGCCATACGGTCCACGAATGCCCGCCCAACGGGCAGGGCATCATAGCGCTGCTCATCCTCAACATCCTCAGCCGCTTCGAGGCCAGGGGCGATCCGCAGTCGCCGGACCGGATGCATGTCGAGATCGAGGCGACGCGGCTTGCCTATGCCGCCCGCGACGCCCTGATCGCCGACCCGGACAAGGCGGACGTGCCGGTGGAGGAACTGCTCTCCGACGCGCTTGCCGACCGGCTGGCGGGCATGATCGACCTTCGCCGCGCGCTGACCGACCTGCCGCCCTTCGATATGCCGCTGCACCGCGACACGGTCTATATTTCCGTGGTGGACCGCGAGCGCAACGCCGTCAGCTTCATCAACTCGGTCTTCGACAGTTTCGGCACGGGCCTCGTCGCGCCGCGCTCGGGCGTCGTCCTGCACAACCGCGGCCAGAGCTTTTCGCTGAAGCCCGGCCATCCCAACGCCGTGGCGCCGTCGAAGCGCCCCCTCCATACGATCATCCCCGGCATGGTGACCCGCGACGGCAGGGTGGAGATGCCCTTCGGCGTGATGGGCGGCTACTACCAGGCACTCGGCCACGCGCACCTGATCTCGAAGGTCTTCGACTACGGCATGGACCTCCAGGAGGCGATTGACCTGCCCCGGCTGATCCCGAGGCCCGGCGGCACGCGGGTCGAGGCCGAGCACACGCTGCCGGCCGCAACCGCGCAGGAGCTGCAACGGCGCGGCTTCGTGATCACGCCGGCCGAGGATCCCATCGGCGGGGCCCAGGCGATCCGTATCGACTGGCGGAACGGGACGCTCCTCGGCGGTTCCGAGCCGCGCAAGGACGGCATCGCCCTCGGCCTTTGACGGATGGGGGCGGGAAGGGGCTTTTTTCCCCTCCCCGCCCGTTTTTCGGCCCCGGTCAGCCGAGAACGGCCTTCACCGCGTCGGCGGTCGCCTTCACCACGATGTCGGCTTCGTCCTTTGTCAGGCAGAGCGGCGGGGCGAAACCGAGGATGTCGCCCTGCGGCATGGCGCGGCCGATGACGCCGCGTTCGAGGAGGGCGGCGGCCACCTGCGGTCCAATCTTTCTCGACGGATCGAAGAAGGCGCGGTCGTCCCTGTCCTCGACGAATTCGACGGCGGCCATCAGCCCGTCGCCGCGCACCTCGCCCACATGGCGGTGATCGCCGACGGCCTTCGCCAGTTCGGCGCGGAAATAGGCGCCCGTCGCGCCGGCGTTCTCCACGAGGCCGAGCTCGTCGATGAGCTCCAGGTTGGCGACGCCCGCCGCGGCGCAGATCGGGTGGGAGGAATAGGTCCAGCCGTGGCCGATGGCGCCGAGCTCGTCCGAGCCCTTCACCAGCACCTGCCAGACCTTGTCCGAGACGATGGTGCCGGAGAGCGGCGCATAGGCGGAGGTGAGGCCCTTGGCGATGGTGATGAGCGCCGGCTTCATGCCGTAATGGTCCGAGCCGAACATCGTGCCGAGGCGGCCGAAGCCGGTCACGACCTCGTCGGCGACGAGCAGGATGTCGTACCTGTCGAGCACGGCCTGGATCTTCTGCCAATAGCCCTTCGGCGGCGGCACGATGCCCCCGGTGCCGAGGATCGGCTCGCCGATGAAGGCGGCGACCGTCTCCGGCCCTTCGGCAAGGATCGTCTCCTCCAGCTTGTCGGCGCAATATTGCGAGAACTGCTCCTCGTCCATCGACCGATCCGGGCGACGGAAGAAATAGGGCGCCTCGGTGTGCAGGATCGGCGCGCGCGGCAGGTCGAAGGCGTTGTGGAAGAGATGGAGGCCCGTCAGCGAGCCGGTCATGACGCCCGAGCCGTGATAGCCGCGCCAGCGCGAGATGATCTTCTTCTTCTCCGGCCGGCCGAGCACGTTGTTGTAGTACCAGATGAGCTTGATGTTCGTCTCGTTGGCGTCGGAGCCCGAGAGGCCGAAATAGACGCGGCTCATGCCTTCCGGCGCGCGGTCGATGATCATCTTGGAAAGGGTGATCGAGGCTTCGGTGCCGTGGCCGACATAGGCGTGGTAATAGGCGAGGTTCTTCGCCTGGTTCGCGATCGCGTCGGCGATCTTCTGGCGGCCGTAGCCGACATTGACGCAGTAGAGGCCCGCGAAGGCATCGAGGCTCGTCTTGCCGTCCACGTCGGTGATGTAGACGCCCTCGCCGCCGCCGATGACGCGGGTCGGCGTCTCGCCGCGGGCGTGCATGCCCATATGGGTGGAGGGATGGAAGAAGTGGTCGCGGTCCCAGGCGGTGAGTTCGTTGCGTCTGTCGAGCATGGTCTTTCCTTTCGGTATTTCGGTGCCCGTGATCAGGCAGCGGTGTCGATGCAGAGATATTTGAGCTCGGTGAAGGCCTCCATGCCGTGGCGCGAGCCCTCGCGGCCGAGGCCGGACTGCTTCCAGCCGCCGAAGGGGATCGGCCCGCCGGTGATCTTCACGCGGTTGACCGCCACCATGCCGTATTCGAGCGCCCGGGCAAGCCGCATCTGCCGCGCGCCGTTTTGCGTGACGACATAGGCGACGAGGCCGTATTGGGTGTCGTTGGCGCGGGCGATGACCTCCGCCTCGCCGTCGAAGGCGGTGACGGCGGCGACCGGGCCGAAGGTCTCCTCGCGCATGATCAGCGCATCGTCGGGAACGTCCGTCAGCAGCGTCGGCTCGTAGAACAGCGCTCCCGCCTTGTGCCGCTTGCCGCCGGCGAGCAGCTTCGCGCCGCGCTTGACCGCGTCGGCGACCTGCTCCTCCAGCTTGGCGACGGCGCGCTCGTGCATCAGCGGGCCGATCTCCACGCCCGCCTCCAGCCCGCCGCCGACCTTCAGCGCCTCGATGCGCGCCTTGAACGCCCTGGTGAAGGCGGCAAGGGCGGGGCGCTCGACATAGATGCGGTTGGCGGCGAGGCAATCCTGGCCCGAGGTCGCGAACTTGGCGTCGACCGCGATGCCGGCGGCCTTGTCGATGTCGGCATCGGCAAAGACGATCAGCGGCGCGTGGCCGCCGAGCTCCATGACGAGCCGCTTCATGGTCGGCGCGCATTGGCCGGCGATCAGCCGGCCGATCTCCGTCGAGCCGGTGAAGCTCATGGCGCGCACGCGGGCATCGGCATTCATGCGGCCGACGACGGTCGCCGCATCGCCCGTCACGACGTTGAAGACACCGGCGGGAAGGCCGGCCCGCTCGCCGAGCTCGGCCAGCGCCAGCGCCGAAAGCGGCGTCTCGCTGGAGGGATGGGCGACCACGGTGCAGCCGGCGGCAAGCGCCGCGGCGGCCTTGCGGGTGATCATGGCGGAGGGGAAGTTCCACGGCGTCACGACGCCGACGACGCCGAGCGCCTCGCGGCGCACGATCATCTCCGCGCCCGGCAGGTGGCTGGTGACGCTCTCGGCGTTGAGGCGTTTTCCCTCCTCGGCGTACCATTCGATGAAGGAGGCGGCATAGTCGATCTCGCCGCGGGATTCGGCCAGCGGCTTGCCCTGTTCCAGCGTCATCAGCAGCGCAAGGTCCTCGCGCGCCTCCAGCATGAGGCCGTGCCACCGGCGCAGGATCGCGGCGCGCTCCTGCGGCAGCATGTCCCGCCAGGCGGGAAAGGCCTGCGAAGCGGCCGCAATCGCCTCCGCCGTCTGCTCGCCGTCGAGCGAGGCGACCCAGGCGAGCGTCGCGGCGGTGGCGGGGTCGGTCACCTTGAAGCTCCTGCCCTCGTGTCCGGCCACCCAGCGCCCGCCGACATAGGCGAGTTCGCGCAGGAGGTGGGGATCGGCGAGGCGGGCAAGCGCGTCGTGAAAGGTCGTGCGGGCGAATAGGGCGGTCATGGCGGCCTCCTCTGGCTGTATGGAGGGAGTCTGCCAGAGGCCGGGCGACAGATTGTCTATTTGCCGGGGCGGGCCGCAGAGACTTTGGCCAAAGGCGCGGGCGGCCGTAGACAATCTCTCTATTGCGGCGATGGCCCGCCGGACGCCCTTGCGGCGAGTCCCCTTCTCCCCGAGGGGAGGAGCGGCGGCGAACCTCACCCCGACGCCGGCAGCAGCGTCGCCAGCGGCAGCACGGTCTCCTCCTTCACCGTCTTGGTGACGATGTAGGTGAAGTAGCGGTCGATGCCGAGCTCGCGGTCGAGCAGGCCGTCGACGAGGCGCTGGTAGGCGTCGATGTCCGGCGCCATGATCTTGAGGATGTAATCGACGCCGCCGCCGACCGACCAGCAGGCGACGATCTCCGGCGTCGCCGCCACGGCCCGCTCGAAGCGCTCGAAATCGGCCTGGCGGTGGTTGGCGAGCGTCACCTCCATCATCACGCTCGCGACGGGCGCGACGCGCCGCACGGCGACGCGCGCATGGTAGCCGGCGACGATGCCCGCCTTCTCCAGCTTGCGCAGGCGCAGCCAGCAGGGGGTGGGGGAGAGGCCGGCCTTCTGCGCCAGCGCGAGCTTGGTGATGCGCCCGTTCTCCTGGATGGCCTCCAGGATGCGCAGGTCGATGGCGTCGAGTTTCATCGGGTCGCCCTCCGGGCGGGGATCATGTCAAAGCGTCGGAAAAAGACAATGGAAAGCCATTTAGACGTTGTCAATTGACCTGAATTTGAGCACTGTTGAAATCATGACAAATTGGCGTCCCGACATATCCCAATTGCGCCGGCCGGCCTATCTCTCCCTTGCCGAACAGATCGCCCGCGCCATCCAGGAAGGGACGCTGCCGAACGGAACGCGCCTCCTGCCGCACCGCAAGCTCGCCGACGACCTGAAACTCTCCGTGCAGACCGTCAGCCGCGCCTATGACGAGCTGATCCGCCGCGGCCTCATCTCCGGCGAGGTCGGCCGCGGTACCTTCGTGCAGACGCGGCCGCGGGAGCCGGAGCCGCCCTACCTGCCCGAACGCCTCGGCGAGCTGGTGGACCTGTCGATCCTGAAGCCCGTCTGCGAGCAGATCCATCTGGAGCGCATGCGCGAGGCCTTCGGCTGGCTTGCGGAAAACCTGCCGTCGAGCTCGGCGCTCTCCTTCCGGCCCAACATGGTCTTCCCGCGCCACCGCGCGGTCGCCGCCGAATGGCTGGCGCGCTGCGGCCTCGACATCTCGCCGCTCAACATCAGCCTCACCAACGGGGCGACCTCCGGCATGACGGTGGCGCTGATGAGCGTCGCCCCGCCGGGCGCGACGGTGGCGACGGAGGCGATCAGCCATCATACGCTGGTGCCGCTCTCCACCTATCTCGGCCTCCATCTCGAAGGCCTGCCGATCGACCGCGACGGCATGATCCCCGAGGCGCTGGACGAGGCGTGCCGCAAGGGCGTCGTCCGCGCCGTCTTCCTGCAGCCCTCCGTCATCAACCCGACCGCCACGCTGATGAGCGCGGAACGCCGGCAGGCCCTGGCGGACGTCGCGCGGCGCCACGACATCGCGATCATCGAGAACGACATCCTCGGCCCGCTCGTCGAGGGCAGGGCGCCGCCGCTCGCCGCCTACGCGCCGGAGCGCACGCTCTACGTGACGAGCTTCACCAAGATCACGGTGCCGGGCCTGCGCATCGGCTATCTCGCCGCGCCCGACCGCTATGTCGCGGCCGTCGCCAACCGGCACCTCGTCTCGAACTGGATGGCGACGCCCTCGATCGCCGAGATCGCCACGCGCTGGGTCGGCGACGGCACGGCGATGGAGCTCGTCACCTGGCAGCGCCGGGCGCTGGCCGCGCGCCACGCCATCGCGGAGGAGACCTTCGCGGGCCTGCCGTACCGCGCCCATCCGCAGAGCCTGCATGTCTGGCTGCCGCTGCCGGAAGGCCACACGGAGGAGGGCTTCGTCTCGCAGGCGCGCCTGCGCGGCGTCGCCATCGCGCCCGGCTCCTCCTTCCGCACCTGCGACCAGCACTGGCATCCGGCCGTGCGCATCTCGCTCGGCTCGACCACCGAGCAGGAGCTTCGCACCGGCCTCGGCATCCTCGCCTCGCTCGCCAGCGGCAACCCGGAAGCGCTGCTGCTCGCGATTTGAAGGAATTGCCCGCCAATTGGGCGGCTCAAGAATAATTGTACTGATATTATTATTCGGATTGACATGATTTTGATCGCCGCGCATCGTTAAGGCATACCGTGTCCCGACAGAAAGAGACATGCATGGCCGCACCGATCATCCGCATCGACAACATCACGAAGCGCTACGGTCCGCTCACCGTGCTCGACGGGTTGTCGATGGAGGTGCTGCCGGGCGAGAAGCTCGCGCTCATCGGCCCGTCCGGCTCGGGCAAGACGACGATCCTGCGCATCCTCATGACGCTGGAGGGCATCAGCGGCGGCCATATCGAGATCGACGGCGAGCAGCTCTACCACATGCCGAAGAACGGCGGCCTCGTGCCGGCGGACGACCGGCACCTGCACAGGATGCGCGAGAAGATCGGCATGGTCTTCCAGCACTTCAACCTCTTCCCGCACAAATGCGTGCTCGACAATGTCACGCTGGCCCCGATGCTGACGAAGGGCGTGGGCAAGGCGGAAGCGCAGAAGCGGGCGATGGAGCTTCTCGACATGGTGGGCCTCGCCGACAAGGCGAAGAGCATGCCCGCGCAATTGTCCGGCGGGCAGAAGCAGCGCGTCGCCATCGCCCGGGCTTTGGCGCTCTCGCCGAAGATCATGCTCTTCGACGAGGTGACCTCCGCGCTCGACCCGGAACTGGTCGAGGAGGTGCTGAACGTCATGCGCCGGCTCGCCGCCGAGACCGACATGACCATGCTGCTCGTCACCCACGAGATGGGTTTCGCCCACGACTTCGCCGACCGCATCCTCTTCTTCGACCGCGGCAGGATCGTCGAGGAGGGCAAGCCGGACGAGATTTTCCGCAATCCCAGGCAGGAACGCACGCAGACCTTCCTGCGCAAGATCATCGCGGCAGGGCACCGCGTCTGAGCGGCTTCGGCCGCCCGGAAACAAAGGCTCCAAGCAACAACCAGGACAGCCAGAGGAGTTCGGAACGATGAAGATCAGGAAATTTTTGACCATGGCCGCCGGCGCGAGCGCGCTGACGGCCGCCGTCGCCGCCGCACCGGCCTTCGCCGATGACGGCAAGCTGGAGGAACTGAAGGAGCAGGGCTTCGCCCGCGTCGCCATCGCCAACGAGCCGCCGTTCACGGCGGTCGCCGCCGACGGCAAGGTCTCGGGCGCCGCGCCCGACGTCGCGCGCGAGATCTTCAAGCGCCTCGGCGTCGCCGACATCGTCGCCTCGATCTCGGAATACGGCGCGATGATCCCGGGCCTCCAGGCCGGCCGCCACGACGTCATCACCGCCGGCCTCTTCATGAAGCCGGAGCGCTGCGCCGCCGTCGCCTATTCCGAGCCGATCCTCTGCGACGCCGAGGCCTTCGCGCTGAAGAAGGGCAACCCGCTCGGCCTCAAGAGCTACAAGGACATCGCCGACAATCCGGACGCCAAGATCGGCGCGCCGGGCGGCGGCACGGAAGAGAAGCTGGCGCTCGAGGCGGGCGTTCCGCGCGACCGCGTCATCGTCGTGCCGGACGGCCAGAGCGGCCTGAAGATGCTGCAGGACGGCCGCATCGACGTCTATTCGCTGCCGGTCCTTTCCATCAACGACCTCGTCTCCAAGGCGAACGACCCGAACATCGAGGTCGTGGCCCCGGTCGAGGGCGCCCCGGTCTATTGCGACGGCGCGGCCTTCCGCAAGGGCGACGAGGCGCTGCGCGACGCCTTCGACGTCGAGCTCGCCAAGCTGAAGGAATCGGGCGACTTCGCCAAGATCATCGAGCCCTACGGCTTCTCCGCCGCGGCCGCGATGTCGACGACGCGCGAGAAGCTCTGCGCGGCGCAGTGATAGGGGCGCTCGCCCCTCATCCCGCTGCCGCGACCTTCTCCCCGTGAACGGGGAGAAGGGGCTTGCGGCGCCGGTTTCCCGTCGTCGGTTGCGCTGATGATCGGGAAAGCCATGCCGGTTCGCCCTTCGCCCCGCTTGCGGGGAGAAGGTGCCGGCAGGCGGATGAGGGGCCTTGCCCGGTCGACGCTAACTTGGAACACACGATGACCGACTGGTCCGGCTACATAGGTCTGATCCTGCAAGGCGCGCTCGTGACGCTTCAGCTCACCGTCATGGGCTCGGCGCTCGCCGTCGTCATGGCGTTCCTCGCCGGGCTCGGGCGCGTCAGCCGCTTCATGGCGGTGCGGGCGCTCGCCACCACCTATATCGAGTTCTTCCGCGGCACCTCGATCTTCGTCCAGCTCTTCTGGGCCTATTTCGTGCTGCCCTTCGCCGGCATCACGCTGACGCCGCTCCAGGCCGGCGTGCTGGCGCTCGGCCTCAATGTCGGGGCCTACGGGGCGGAGGTGGTGCGCGGCGCGGTGAAGGCGATCGGCCGCGAGCAGCGCGAGGCCTGCATCGCGCTCAACCTCACGCGCATCCAGGCGATGCGCCACGTCATCCTGCCGCAGGCGCTGCCGCTGATGCTGCCGACCTTCGGCAACAACGCGATCGAGCTCCTGAAGGGCACGGCCGTCGTCTCGCTGATCTCGCTCACCGACATGACCTTCCAGGCGCAGGTGGTGCGCGCGCAGACCGGCAACACGCTGATCCCCTTCGCGACGATCCTCGTGCTCTACTTCCTGATGGCGCTCGCCATCTCCTACGCCATGCGCTGGCTGGAGCGGCGCGTCACCCGCGGCCTCGACGGTGTGAGGACCTGACGATGGAATGGGACTGGAACTTCGTCTGGCAGATCATGCCGACCCTCCTCGAGGGCCTGAAGATCACCCTGCTGGCAACCGTTCTGGGCGCGGCGCTCGCCGCCGCCGTCGGCCTCGTCTTCGCCATCCTGCGCATGACGGCGCCGAAGCCGGTCGCCAGGGCCACCGGCTTCATCGTGGAGTTCATCCGCGGCACGCCGCTGCTCGTGCAGCTCTACTTCATCTTCTACGTGCTGCCGGACATCGGCATCCGCCTGCCGGCCCTGCTTGCCGGCGTGATCGGGCTCGGCCTGCACTACGGCACCTATGCGGCGGAGGTCTACCGCGCCGGCATCGAGAACGTGCCGCGCGGCCAGTGGGAGGCGGCCAAGGCGACGAACCTCACCGGCCGCCAGACCTGGGTCCATGTCGTCCTGCCGCAGGCGATCCCGCCGATGATCCCGGCGCTCGCCAACTATCTCATCGCCATGTTCAAGGAGACGCCGCTGCTCTCCGCCATCACCGTGCTGGAACTGATGAACCAGGCCAAAAGCGTCGCCAACAGCAGCTACCGCTACATCGAGCCGATGACGCTGGTCGGCGTGTTCTTCCTGATCATGAGCCTTATCTCCGTCGTCTTCCTGCGCTGGCTGGAGGAACGCTACGCAAGGGTGGAGGAACGCTGATGGACCTTACGCTCGCCTCCCGCACGCCGAGGTTCGACGAGCGCCCGCTCGAAAAGCGCGTCGGCCTCATCATCCTTGCGACCGACCACACGACGGAGGTGGACTTCCAGCGCATGGTGGCGGGCGGGCGGATCGGCGTCTACGCCACCCGCATCCCCTATGCCAACCCGGTGACGCCGGAGAACCTGCGCGCCATGCAGCCCTCGCTGACGGCCGGGGCCGCGCTCATCCTGCCGGACGAGCCGCTCGACGTCGTCATGT
Organism: Shinella agrisoli; assembly: GCF_046557955.1. Taxonomy (NCBI): domain Bacteria; kingdom Pseudomonadati; phylum Pseudomonadota; class Alphaproteobacteria; order Hyphomicrobiales; family Rhizobiaceae; genus Shinella; species Shinella agrisoli. The sequence continues at coordinate 83,332 of NZ_JBJIEP010000006.1, forward strand.
ATTCCTGCACCTCCGCCTCGGTGGTCATCGGCGATGCGGAGATAGAGAAGGCGGTGAAGGCCGCCAAGCCGGCCGCCGCCGTCGTCACGCCCACCGCCGCGGCGGTCTGCGGCCTCAAGGCCCTCGGCGCCAAACGCATCTCCGTCCTCACGCCCTACACGCTCGCAACCAGCCGGCCGATGGCCGACTATTTCCTGGCGCTCGGCTTCGACATCGCCCGCTTCACCTGCCTCGGCCTCACCGACGACCGGAAGATGGCGCGCATCGCCCCGGAGGAAATCGTCGCCTTCGCGAAGGAGGCGACGGCGCCGGACAGCGACGCGCTCTTCATCTCCTGCACCGCCGTGCGGGCGGCGGGGGTCGCCGCCGAGATCGAGGCGGCTATCGGCAAGCCGGTCGTCACCAGCAACCTCGCCACCGCCTGGGCGTGCCTCAGGCTGTGCGGCGACGCGGCCGCGCGGCCGGAGCTCGGCCGGCTGATGACGCTCTCCTATCCCGCCCGGTAAGCCATGACGAACCTTCCCGTGACATTGGCGGATATCGAGCAGGCGGCGCGCCGCATCGCGGGCCGCGTCCTTGCAACGCCGTTCGTGCTCTCGGCCGCGCTCACCGGGCGCTGCGGCGTGCCGGTCGGCCTCAAGCTCGAACATCACCAGACGACCGGCAGCTTCAAGCTGCGCGGGGCGACGAACGCGGTGCTTTCGCTCTCGCCCGAGGCGCGGGCGCGGGGCGTCGTCGCCGCCTCCACGGGCAACCATGGCCGGGCGCTCGCCCATGCCGCGAAGGCGGAGGGGTCGGTCGCGACGATCTGCATGTCCCGGCTCGTGCCGGAGAACAAGGTTTCGCAAATCCGCCGGCTCGGCGCCGATGTCCGCATCGTCGGGCGCTCGCAGGACGAGGCGCAGGTGGAGGTGGACCGGCTGGTTAGGGAGGACGGCCTCGTCATGGTGCCGCCCTTCGACGGTCCCGCCGTGGTGGCGGGGCAGGGCACGCTCGGGCTGGAGATCGCGGACGCCATGCCGGACGCCGCGGCCGTGCTCGTGCCGCTCTCCGGCGGGGGGCTCGCGGCGGGCGTCGCCGCGGCGGTGAAGGGCCGTTCTGCGAAGACGCGGGTGATCGGCCTCACCATGGAGCGCGGCGCGGCGATGAAGGCGAGCCTCGATGCCGGGCACCCGGTGCAGGTGGAGGAGGTGGCGAGCCTTGCCGACTCCCTCGGCGGCGGCATCGGCCTTGCCAATGAAGTGACCTTTCAGATGTGCCGCGCGCTGCTGGACGACGTGATCCTGCTTTCCGAAGCCGAGATCGCCGCCGGCATGCGCCATGCCTACCGCGAGGAGCGCGAGGTGGTCGAAGGCGCCGGCGCGGTCGGCATCGCGGCGCTGCTTTCCGGCCGGCTCGGCAGGCTGGACGGCCCCGTCGCCGTCATCCTTTCCGGCCGCAACGTGGACATGGACCAGCACCTTCGGGTCATCAACGGCGAGGACGCGGCGTGACGAAAATGAAAATCCTCACCGAGGCGGACCTCCGGCGCATCGTGCCGCTCGACCTCGAAGCCGTCGCCTGCGTGGAGGCGGCCTTCCATGCGCTCGCCACGAAGGCCGTCGCCATGCCGCCGATCCTCCGGCTCGACATTCCCGAGCATCGCGGCGAGGTGGACGTCAAGACGGCCTACGTGCCGGGCCTCGACGGCTTCGCCATCAAGATCAGCCCCGGCTTCTTCGACAATCCGAAGATCGGCCTGCCGAGCACCAACGGCCTGATGGTGCTGTTTTCGGCGAAGACCGGCCTCGTCCAGGCCGTGCTGCTCGACAACGGCTACCTCACCGACGTGCGCACCGCCGCCGCCGGCGCGGTCGCGGCGCGGCACCTCTCACGGCCGGACGCCACGGTCGCCGCCATCTTCGGCGCCGGCATGCAGGCGAAGCTCCAGCTCGAAGCCCTGACGCTCGTGCGCCCGATCCGCGAGGCGCGCATCTGGGCGCGCGATATGGCGAAGGCCGAGGCGGCGGCGGAGGAGCTGACGGTGAAGCTCGGCATTCCCGTCCGCGCCGAGGCGGACGGCCGGGCGGCGGTCGACGGGGCGGATGTCGTCGTCACAACCACGCCCTCCGAGGTGCCGGTCCTCAAGGCCGAGTGGCTGCAACCCGGCCAGCACGTCACCGCCATGGGCTCGGACGCCGAGCACAAGAACGAGATCGAGCCTGCCGTCATCACCGGCGCCGGCCTCTATGTCGCCGACAGCCTGATGCAGACGCGCCGGCTCGGCGAATTGCACCATGCCATCGAGGCCGGCCTCGTGACGGAGGGGGCGGTCTTCCCCGAGCTCGGCGAGATCGTCGCCGGGCGGAAAGCGGGCCGCAGCGGCCCCGACGAGATCACCGTGGCGGATCTCACCGGCACGGGCATCCAGGACACGGCCATCGCGACGCTCGCCGCCGCCCGCGCGGCGGCGGCCAATGCCGGCACGACTTTCGAAAGCTGAGGAAATACCCATGAAACAAGCGAACCTGAAGTTCTCCCTTTCGGAGTACGAAGCGCGCCTTGAAAAGACGCGCAAGGCCATGGAGGCCAAGGGCATCGACGTGCTGATCGTCAGCGATCCGTCGAACATGAACTGGCTGACGGGCTATGACGGCTGGTCCTTCTACGTGCACCAGTGCGTCGTCGTGCCGCCGACGGGCGAACCGATCTGGTACGGCCGCGGGCAGGACGCCAACGGCGCGAAGTTCACCGCCTATCTGAAGCACGAGAACATCATCGGCTACCCGGACGACTACGTGCAGTCCACCGAGCGCCACCCGATGGACTATCTTTCGGGCAAGCTTTCCGAACGCGGCCTCGACAGGCTGACGATCGGCGTCGAGATGGACAATTACTGGTTCTCCGCCGCCGCCTTCGCCTCCCTCCAGAAGCACCTGCCGAATGCCCGCTTCATCGACGCCACCGCGCTCGTCAACTGGCAGCGGGCGGTGAAGAGCGAGACCGAGATCAAGTACATGCGCAATGCCGCGCGCATCGTCGAGAAGATGCACCAGCGCATCTTCGACAGGATCGAGGTCGGCATGCGCAAGTGCGACCTCGTCGCCGAGATCTACGATGCCGGCATCCGCGGCACGGAGGGCATCGGCGGCGACTATCCGGCCATCGTGCCGCTGCTCCCCTCCGGCGTCGAGGCCTCCGCGCCGCACCTGACCTGGGACGACCGGCCGATGAAGTCCGGCGAGGGCACGTTCTTCGAGATCGCCGGCTGCTACCACCGCTATCACCTGCCGCTGTCGCGCACCGTCTTCCTCGGCAAGCCGACGCAGGCCTTCCTCGACGCGGAAAAGGCGACGCTGGAGGGCATGGAGGCGGGCCTTGCCGTCGCCAAGCCCGGCAATACCTGCGAGGACATCGCCAACGCCTTCTTCGCCGTGCTCAAGAGGTACGGCATCGTCAAGGACAACCGCACGGGCTATCCGATCGGCCTTTCCTACCCGCCGGACTGGGGCGAGCGCACGATGAGCCTGCGCCCCGGCGACCGGACCGAATTGAAGCCGGGCATGACCTTCCACTTCATGACGGGCCTGTGGCTCGAGGACATGGGTTTCGAGACGACGGAAAGCATCCTGATCACCGAGACGGGCGTCGAGTGCCTCGCCGACGTGCCGCGCAAGCTTTTCGTGAAGGACTGAGCCATGCTGGAGCGTTCCCTGCGGCCCTCGCCCATCACCCCCACGGTCGATTTCTCGGCCGAGGGCGTGCAGCACGGCTTCCTGCGCCTGCCCTACAGCCGGGACGATTCCGCCTGGGGCTCGGTGATGATCCCGGTGACGGTGGTCAAGAACGGCGAGGGGCCGACGGCGCTTCTCACCGGCGGCAACCACGGCGACGAATACGAGGGGCCGATCGCGCTCTTCGACCTCGCCCGCACGCTGAAGCCCGAGGAGGTGACGGGCCGCGTCATCATCGTGCCGGCGATGAACTACCCGGCGTTCCTTGCCGGCACGCGCACCTCGCCGATCGACAGGGGCAACATGAACCGCAGCTTCCCCGGCGCGCCGGACGGCACGGTGACGCAGAAGATCGCCGACTACTTCCAGCGCGCGCTGCTGCCGCTCGCCGATATCGTGCTCGACTTCCATTCGGGCGGCAGGACGCTGGATTTCCTGCCCTTCTGCGCCGCGCACATCCTGCCCGACAAGGCGCAGGAGGCGAAGGCCTTCGAGCTCGTTTCCGCCTTCGGCGCGCCCTGGTCGATGAAGATGCTGGAGATCGACGCGGTCGGCATGTACGACACGGCGGCCGAGGAGATGGGCAAGGTCTTCGTCACCACCGAGCTCGGCGGCGGCGGCACGGCGACGGCGAAAAGCGCCGGCGTCGCCAAGCGCGGCGTCGCCAACGTCCTGAAGGCGGCGGGCATCCTCAAGGGCGCGGTCGAGGCGGCGAAGACCACCTGGCTCGACATGCCGGACGGCAACTGCTTCTCCTTCGCCGAGGACGGCGGCCTCATCGAACCGCTTCATGACCTCGGCGACCGGGTGAAGAACGGCGCCGTCGTCGCCCGCATCCATCCCGTCGGGCGCACCGGCATCGCCCCCCTGGAGGTGAAGGCGAAGATGGACGGCATCCTCGCCGCCCGCCATTTCCCCGGCCTCGTCAAGCCCGGCGACTGCGTCAGCGTGCTGGCGACCGTCGTCGATTGAGGGCCGCGCGAGCGCTTCGCACGGTTCGAGCAAGAAAATGGCCGGGACACACCCGGCCATTTTGCGTCACCCGTCAATGTTGCGGCGCCGGCAGCCGTTCGGGCTCGGCATCGTCGGCGGCCATGGTCGACCGGCCGTGCTGGATGAGCGGGCGGTTGCCGGCAAGGCGCCGCAGCAGCACGTAGAAGACCGGCGTCATGAAGATGCCGAAGAAGGTGACGCCGATCATGCCGCAGAAGACGGCAAGGCCCATGGCGGCGCGCATTTCCGCGCCCGCCCCGGTCGACAGCACCAGCGGCACGACGCCCATGATGAAGGCCATGGAGGTCATGAGGATCGGGCGCAGGCGCAGGCGGCTCGCCTCGATGGCGGCCTCGACGGGATTGCGCCCCTCGAACTCCAGCTCGCGCGCGAACTCGACGATGAGGATGGCGTTCTTCGCCGAAAGCCCCACGAGCACCACGAGCCCGATCTGGGTGAAGATGTTGTTGTCCCCGCCGGTGTACCAGACCCCCGCCAGCGCCGCGAGCACGCCCATCGGCACGATGAGGATGATGGCGATCGGCAGCGTCAGGCTCTCGTATTGCGCGGCCAGCACGAGGTAGACGAGCAGCAGCGCGAGCGGGAAGACGACGATGCTCGAATTGCCGGCAAGGATCTGCTGGTAGGTGAGGTCCGTCCATTCGAAGTCGATGCCCGCCGGCAGGGTCTCGGCGGCGATCTTCTCGATGGCGGCCTGCGCCTGGCCGGAGGAGAAGCCCGGCGCCGGCCCGCCGTTGATGTCGGCCGAAAGGAAGCCGTTGTAGCGCGTGGTGCGCTCCGGCCCCGTGGTCGCGTCGACCTTGAGGAGGGCGGCGAGCGGGATCATCTCGCCCGACTGCGAGCGCACCTTCAGCTGGCCGATGTCCTCCGGCTTGGCGCGGAAGGCGGAATCGGCCTGCACGCGCACGCTGTAGGTGCGCCCGAAGGCGTTGAAGTCGTTGACGTAGAGCGAGCCGAGGTAGATCTGCAGCGTCTCGAACACGTCCGTCACGCGCACGCCGAGCTGCTGGGCCTTGGAACGGTCGAGGTCGGCATAGAGCTGCGGCACGTTGACCTGGAAGCTGGAGAACAGGCCCGCCAGCTCCGGCGTCTCGTAGGCTTTCGCGAGGAAGGCCTTCGTCGCCTCGTCGAGCGCCTGGTAGCCGAGCCCGGCGCGGTCCTCGATCTGCAGCTTGAAGCCGCCCGTCGAGCCGAGGCCGTTGACCGGCGGCGGCGGGAAGATGGCGATGAAGGCATCCTGGATGCCGGCGAATTTCTGGTTGAGCTGCATGGCGATGGCCCCGCCGGAAAGCTCCGGCGTGGTGCGCTCCTCGAAACTGTCCAGCGTGGCGAAGACGATGCCCGAGTTGGAGCCGATCGTGAAGCCGTTGATCGACAGGCCGGGGAAGGCGATGGCGTGGGAGACGCCCGGCTGTTCCAGCGCGATCTCGCTCATCTTCTTGATAACCTCCTCCGTGCGGTCGAGCGTGGCGCCGTCCGGAAGCTGGGCGAAGCCGATGAGGTACTGCTTGTCCTGCGCCGGCACGAAGCCGCCCGGAACGGCGTTGAACACCGCATAGGTGGCGCCGACGAGGGCGAGGTAGACCGCCATGACGAGGGATTTTCGCGAGACGAGCCCGCCGACGCTGCGGCCATAGCCGTTGCCGGCCGCACCGAAGGCGCGGTTGAAGCCGCGGAAGAACCAGCCGAACAGGCGGTCCATGACGCGCGTCAGCCAGTCCTTCGGCGCATGGTGATCCTTCAGGAGAAGCGCGGCCAGCGCCGGCGACAGGGTGAGCGAGTTGATGGCCGAGATGACCGTCGAGATGGCGATGGTCAGGGCGAACTGGCGGTAGAACTGGCCGGACAGGCCGCTGATGAAGGCGAGCGGCACGAAGACGGCGACGAGCACCAGCGCGATGGCGATGATCGGCCCCGAGACCTCGCGCATGGCGCGATAGGTCGCATCGCGCGGGCTGAGGCCGTTCTCGATGTTGCGCTCGACGTTCTCGACGACGACGATGGCGTCGTCCACCACGATGCCGATGGCGAGCACCAGGCCGAACAGCGTCAGCGCGTTCACCGAGAAGCCGAAGGCGTACATGACGGCGAAGGTGCCGATGATGGAGACGGGGACGGCGAGCAGCGGGATGATCGAGGCGCGCCAGGTCTGGAGGAAGAGGATCACCACCAGGACGACGAGGGCGACGGCTTCCAGCAGCGTGTCGACGACCTTGTCGATGGAGGCGCGCACGAACTCCGTCGTGTCGTAGACGATCTCGTATTTCACGCCGTCGGGCATGGCGAGCTGGAGCTGGTCCATGGTCGCGCGCACGTTGTCGGCGATCTCGATGGCGTTCGAGCCGGGCGCCTGGAGCACGGCGATGGCGACGGCGGGCTGGCCGTCGAGCAGCGAGCGCAGCGTATAGTCGGCCGCGCCCATCTCGACGCGGGCGACGTCCCTGAGGCGGGTGATCTGGCCCTCCGCGCCCGCCTTGACGATGATGTTGCCGAACTCCTCCGGCGTGCGCAGGCGCCCCTGGGCATTCACGTTGAGCTGGAGGTTCACCTCGTCCGGCGTCGGCGAGGCGCCGATGATGCCGGCGGCGGCCTGCACGTTCTGCTCGCGGATGGCGTTGGTGATGTCGCTGGCGGCGAGCGCATGCTCGGCGGCCTTCTGCGGATCGATCCACACGCGCATCGCATAGTCCCCCGCGCCGAACACCTGCACCTGGCCGACGCCCTCGATGCGGGCGAGGCGGTCCTTGATGTTGAGCGTGGCGTAGTTGCGCAGGTACGTGACGTCGTAGCGGTCCGTCGTCGAGACGAGGTTCACCACCATGATGAAGTCCGGCGAGCTCTTGACGGTCGTGACTCCGAGCGCGCGCACCTCCGCCGGCAGGCGGGGCTCGGCCTGCGACACGCGGTTCTGCACGAGCTGCTGCGCCTTGTCGGGGTCCGTGCCGAGCTTGAAGGTGACGGTCAGCGTCAGGACCCCGTCGGAGGTGGCCTGGCTGTTCATGTAGAGCATGTCCTCCACGCCGTTGATCTGCTCTTCGAGCGGCGTGGCGACGGTCTCGGAGATGACGACGGGGTTCGCGCCGGGATAGACGGCGCGCACGACGATGGAAGGCGGGACGACCTCCGGATATTCGGAGATCGGCAGGGCGCGCATGCCGATCAGGCCTGCCACCACGATGAGGATCGACAATACCCCGGCGAAGACCGGGCGATCGACGAAGAAACGGGAGATGTTCATAACGATACCCCTCTCCAGGGACGAACGGACCCGGCCGGCGGAAAGCGGTTTCGCGCCGGCGGGCATTGGATTGACGGTTGTTCGGGGCAGGGCGTGCTTGCGTCCTGCCGGTCTTCGCCTGCCTACTTCGCCGAGGCGACGTTCTCCTGCACCTGCGGATCGACGACGGCGCCGGGGCGGATGCGCTGCAGGCCGTTGACGACGACCTTGTCGCCGGCCGCAAGGCCGCTTTCGACGACGCGCTCGCTGCCGGAAAGGCTGCCGAGCACGACCGGGCGGTAGGCGACCTTGTTGTCCTTGTCGACGACGAAGACGAACTTCTTGTCCTGGTCGGTGCCGATCGCCCGCTCGCTGACGAGGATCTTGCTTTCGGCACGCGGCTCGCCCATGCGGATGCGCACGAACTGGCCGGGGATCAGCCTGCCGCCGGGATTGTCGAAGACCGCGCGCACGGCGATGGTGCCGCTCGCCGCATCCACCTCGTTGCCGATCAGCTGGAGCTTGCCGCGGATCGGCGTGCCGGCATCGGCGAGCGTGCCGACCTCCACGGGGATCTGCTCGATCGGCGGCAGCGCCCCGTCGGAGGCGGGCAGGGCGGCGAGCGCGGCCGCCACCATCTCCTCGCTGGCGTTGAAGCCGGCATAGATGGGATCGACCGACAGGAGCGTCGTCAGCGCGGGCGAGGCCGAGCCGCCGGCGACGAGGTTGCCTGCCGTGATCTCCACCTTGCCGACGCGGCCGGCGACGGGCGCGCGCACGTTGGTGTAGCTGAGCTCGAGCTTGGCCGCGTGCAGGGCCGCTTCGGCCGTTTTCAACCCGGCCTCGGCTTCCGCCAGCGCGTTCTGGCGCTGGTCGAGGTCGCTCTGCGAGATGCTGTTGCTGTGGGCGAGGCGCTGGCCGCGCTCCAGCTGGGTCCTGGCGAGCTTCACCCGCGCCGCGGCCGAGGCATACTGGCCTTCGGCCTGCGTCACCGCGGTCCTGTAGGGTTCGGGATCGATCGTGAAGAGAAGGTCGCCCGCCTTCACCAGGGCGCCCTCGCGGAAATGGACCGACTGGATGGCGCCGGCGACGCGCGAGCGGATCTGCACGCGGTCGATCGCTTCCAGGCGGCCGGAAAACTCCTGCCAGCTCACCACGTTTCGGTTCTCGACCACGGCGACCGTCACCGGCACGGCCGGCACGTCCGCCGTCACGGTGGCCTCCGCCTGCGCGACGTTGCCCGGCAGCTGAAACATCAGGGCTGCGGCGGAAACGGACACGGCAAGTCCCAGGCCGGCGCCCGAGAGGGCCCAGCGTTTGCGCTTCGACATCATTGCTCTTCTCCTTATGGCCCCCTGGGCCACGCTATCCTTTGGTTCCGTATAAAATCAGTGGATGCTAATATTTTGAACAAAACCGGAAAACTGGCGGGGAAGGATGTCCGCCCATTGCCCGGTCCCATTGGGTGTCCCGCTGTGGATCGTTGGCCAGCCTGTTCCCGCGGGAAGGACATGCTGCTGAACCGTCACGCCCGCCGCCTGCAGGCGGTTCGCATAGCCGAGCGTCTCGTCGAGGAGCGGATCGTCCTTGGCCGAGATGACGAGTGCCGGCGCGAGGCCCGAAAGGCGCGAGCAGAGGCACGGCGCGGCATAGGGATGGCACACGCCGGCGCTGAGATAGTGGCTCCAGCCCTCGGCCCAGCGCTGGCGCATGCCGATTTCGTCCGCCTTGCGGAAGGACTGGGTCGCCATGAAGGGATCGAGCAGCGGCGAGAGGAGAACCTGGCCGTCCAGCTCGTCCGCGAAATGATCGCGCGCCTTGAGCGCGACGCCGGCCGCGATATTGCCGCCGGCCTCCTCGCCGCCGATGAGGAACGGCGACCGGCGGTCGCCGAGCCCGGCGCGCTTCTTGGCAAGGTAGGAGAAGATCGCGAAGCCGACTTCGAGCGGCTCGGGGAAGATGCCGCCGCCGGGCGCGTTGTAGTCCGGCACGGCGACGATGGCGCCGGTGCCGGCGATGCATTCGGCAAGCGGGCAGGGCTTCAGGCCGATCTCCATGAACGCGCCGCCGTGGAAGTAGAGCAGGACCGGCGCGCCCCTGGCGCAGTCGGCCCCCTGGTAGATGCGCACGGAGACGGGGCCGGGGGCCACCGTATCGAATGTCACATCCTTGATCTCTACCGGCATGGTTTTGTTCCTGTGGCCCGCTTGGAAATAGGAGGGGCCCTCACCATTTATATCGTCAGTCATTTTTTCCAGATAAGTGTGGTAAAACCGATTTCACTGTCCAAGAATTCGAACAATCATGCCTTTCTTAGTAGGAATGTTCCATGGATCAGCTTTCTGCGATGCGCGCTTTCCTCCGCGTGGTGGAGACGGGCAGCTTCACCCGCGCCTCCATGGCGCTCGGCATGCCCAAGGCGACCGTCAGCAACCTCATCCAGAATCTCGAAACCCATCTCCAGACCAAGCTCCTCAACCGTACCACCCGCCGCGTGATGGTGACCACCGACGGGGCGCTCTATTACGAACGGGCGAACCAGATCGTCGCCGAGATCGACGAGCTGGACGGCAGCCTGTCCCATTCCCGCATGAACCCGAGCGGCCGCCTGCGCGTGGAAATGTCCGGCGCCTTCGCGGACCTTTTGATCATCCCCGAGCTCGGCGATTTCCATGAAAAATACCCCGACATCCATATCGACCTCGGCGTCGGCGACCGGACGGTGGACTACCTTGCCGAGAACGTGGACTGCGCGTTGCGCGCCGGGGCGCCGGGCAACCCGTCGCTGATCGCCCGGCGGGTCGGCGAGATCGACGTTGTCGCCTGCGCCTCGCCGGGCTATATCGCGGCCTTCGGCATGCCCGGGCATCCGTCGGAGCTCGAAACCAGCCATCACTGCGTGAACTATTTCCTCGCCCAGACCAACCGCATCGTGCCCTTCGAGTTCGGGCGGGACGGCAGGAAGCTGGAGATCAACGGCCGCTACATCGTCTCGGTCAACGACGCCCGGAGCTTTTTTGCCGCCGCCCTTTCCGGCCTCGGCATCGCGCCGCTTCCCTGCTTCATGGCGAGGGACGCGATCGCCGCCGGCCAGCTCGTTCCCGTCCTGCCCGGCTGGGCGGTCGAGCCGATCCCGCTTTTCGTCATCTATCCTCCGAACCGCCACCTCAGCAACAAGGTCCGCGTCTTCGTCGACTGGCTGGTGCGGCTCCTCGCGCGCGCACCGCTGACGGCGTCCGGAAACGCGTAGGAACAGACAGATCGGCGTTTCCGCGTTTCCGTGAAAAGCCTCCTGCCCTTCAACCGCCTGCCGGGCTCTCGTCCGTGTCCACGCGCGCCACCACCCGCACGATCGCGCGCTGCGCGGAGGGCTTGGGGAGCGGCTTGTCCCTCGTTTGCCCGCCGAGCGCGGCGAGCGCGTCGGCGAAGGCGACGAGATCCTGCCGGCCGGCCCGCGTCACGCCCGTCAGGCCGCTTGGATCGTGCTCGAGCAGCAGGGTCCTGTAGGGCGCGCCCCACACGCGCGAGAACCGCTCGAGGGCTTCCGCGAGCGCGGGAAGGGCGGTGACGGCGCGCCGCCAGCGGTGCTCGTCGAAGTCGAAGCCGTCGTTCGCGTCCAAGAGCCTGCCGGCCGCCTCGTCGCCCAAGGCAATCAGGCCGTCGATGGTCTTCTCGTCCATGGCAAGGTTCAGGCCGCCCTCCTTGTCGTCGTCGAGCCTGATCTCGACGATGCGCTCCCGATAGCCGTGGAGGCGGCTCTGGAGCGTGTCCTGCCAGTTGCGCGCGGTGGTCAGGATGGCGTTGGCGAAATCCAGCAGCCCGACGATCGCATGGGCGGCGGTCGCCGAGCCTTGGCGGATGCCGGTCGGCAGGAAGACGCGCGGCGCGTCCGGCACGCGCTCGTCGAGGCTGCCGAGCGCGATGCCGAAAGTCGGCCGGCCGGGCAGCAGGGCGTCGAAGAAGTGGATCGGGAAATTGCTGGTGATGCCGCCGTCGGAAAACAGGCAGCGCACCAGCACGCCCCTCTTTCCGGCCGCGTCCTTCACCGTGTTGTCGAACCGGTAGAGCGGAACGGCGCTGATGAGACCGGGAAAGCTGAGGCTGAGGCGCGCCACCAGGAGAACCGGGAACTCGCCCTCGGCGGGCAGCCTGTAATAGTCGCCGTTGCCGTTCTCGTCCGTGAGGGGCTGGTCGTCCTGGGTCTTCGCGCGCCCGCCCGTCCTGACGAGGTAGTCCACGATGCGCTGCGGGAACAGCCGCTCGAACTCCGCCTTGCGGAAGGAGAAGATGCGCGTGCCGAGCGGCAGTTGATAGGGCCGCCCCGACGAAAGGTCCGTGGTGACGCTGGCGACGGTGATGCCCCTTTCCCGGATGTCCGAGACCGTCAGCGGCCGATAGCCGCTGCCGTCCGCGGGGTCGCGCTCGCTCGCCGCGTCGAGCTTGGCGGCGATCCAGTCGGTGAAGGCGGGCACGCCCTGCGGCGCGGCGGAAAGGCCGCTGCAAATGCCGTAGTCGTGGGCGGGCAGCACGACGGTGATCGCCCGCCAGAGCTTGAGCGCGACCGTGACGGCGGGAACGGCGACGAGCAGGAGCAGGCCGGCAAGGCCCGCCCAGAGAAAGGCGCCGCAAGCCGCCCAGGCGAGCAGGGCAAGGCCGGGGAGGGCGGCGAGCGCGACCTCGGCGGGATAGGCCCGCAGCGCGCCGGCGAAGAAGGCGCCGGCCTTTCCGTTCGACGCGATGACGCTCATTGCGAGCACGAACAGCGGCCGGGTCGCGGCCGACGGCTGGAAGAGCGTCTTCAGGTTCCGGGCGAGATCATCGGCCATCTCCTCGATGACCTTGAAACCGGCGGCCCTGTCCTCCTCGCTGCCGCCGAGCGACCGGCGGTATTCGGCCGCCGCCGCCATCACCGCGGCGATCGATCCTGCCGAGGTGCCGCCGATATTGACGAAGCGGTAGCGTTCGGCAAGGCGGGTGATCGCCTTGGGGAACACCACGCCCGACGTGATGCCGCCCTTCATGATGAGGTCGCATTCAAGCGACGGGTCGGCCAGTCTGCCTGCGTCGAACGTTTCCAATCGCTCCTCCCTTCGGCGCCTCGGCCGGGCCGCAAGGATATCCGCGCCGCGCCCCGCGTGGATTTCCGCTTCCATTGGAATACACCTTTGGATTGTTTCTGGCGAGCGGCAACCCGCCCTGCGGCGGACCGGGCTCAGCCCTCGCGGTCGGCGGCGCTGGCGATGAAGACGGCTTTCAGGTGCTCGGCGGCGGGGGAGAGGCTGTGGTGGCGGCGTTGCAGCAGGGAGACGTCGCGCATGACATGGGGCTCGATGAGGTCGACGGTGGTCACGCGCACGGCGGAAGCGAGCTGGCTGGAGTTTTCCGGCAGCACGGCGACGCCCATGCCGGCGGCGATCATGCTGATGGCGGTGGTCGAGAAGCGCACCTCGTATTTCGGCCGGTAGTTCGGCACGACGCGGATGAGGTTGTGCTCGACGATGCTGCGCAGCGGGTTGGCGGCCGCGAGCGTGATGAGGTTCTCGTCCTTCAGCTCGGCCCAGCGCACCGTCTTGCGCCTGGCGAAACGATGGTCTTCCCGGCAGACGAGCATCAGCTTGTCGCGCAGCAGCGGGGTCGCGTTGATCTCGGGATCGTCCTCCGAGAGCGTGCCGACGGCGATGTCCACCTCGTTGCGCTTGAGCGCGGGACTGATCTGCTCCTCCGGCATGTCGCGGATGCTGACGGAGATTTCGGGATACATGCGCAGGAACCGGGCGATGATCGGCGGCACGATGGTGGCCGCGAGCACGATCGCGGCGGCGATCGTCACCTGGCCGCGTTTCAGCGAGGCGTTGTCGCGCACGTCGCCCACGGCAAGCTCCAGGTCCTTCAGGATCTTGCGCGCCTGCGGCAGGAATTCCTGGCCGACGAGGGTGAGCGAGACCATCCGCGTATGGCGGTCGAACAAGCGCACGCCGATCTCCGATTCCAGGTCGCGGATGAGGATGCTGACCGCCGACTGGGTGAGGTGAAGGTGTCGCGCGGCGAGATTGAACTGGCCGAGCTCGGCCACCGCGATGAAGGCCCTGAGTTGCCGCAGGGTTATGTTCATGGATGCGCGGCCCTCCCGTTTGCGGCCTCCATCAAACCCTGCCGCACCTGTTCCTGTCTAGTCCGCAAGCGCCGGTTGTTCGGTTTTGCCCGCCATCAGCAGCCCCAGCTCGTCGAGGCGGGTGCGGTCCGGCGGCAGCTCGCCGAGGATTTTGCCGTGGAACATCACGAGGATGCGGTCGCAGATCGCGAAAAGCTCCTCCAGCTCGGTCGAGATCAGCAGGATGGCGCGGCCGCTGTCGCGCTGCTTCAGCATCTCCTCCATGACGAATTCCATCGCGCCGATGTCGATGCCGCGGGCCAGCTGGTTGACGAGGATGAAGCCGGGATTGCGCGCCAGTTCCCGCGCGACCACCAGCTTCTGCTGGTTGCCGCCGGACAGGTCGCCGATCCGCTGCTCCTCGTCGCGGGATTTCACGCGGAAGCGCTTGACGAGGTCGCGGGCATGCTCGCCGATCGCTCTCCGGTTGAGCATGCCGCGCACGGCGAAGGGCGGCTGGTCGTAGCGCTGGAGGATGGCGTTCTCGCCGAGCGACAGCGACATGACGATGCCGTGCCTGTGCCGGTCCTCCGGGATGTGGGAGAAGCCGCTGGCATTGATGCGGGCGGGGTCGAGCCCGGTAATGTCCTTGCCGTCGAGCACCACGCGGCCGGAATCGACGGGCAGCAGGCCGGAAAGGGCGAGCGACAGCTCGGTCTGGCCGTTGCCCGAAACGCCGGCGATGCCGACGATCTCGCCGGCGCGCACGGCAAGGCTCACGCCGCGCACGGCGGGAAGGCCGCTCTCGCTGCGGCAGACGAGGTCTTCCACCGACAGGACGGTCCGGCCGGGTGCGGCAGGGCTGCGCGGCAGCTCCATGCGCACGTCGCGGCCCACCATCATGCGGGCAAGCTCGCGCGCATCGGTCTTCCCGACATCGACAGTGTGCACCACGCGCCCGTCGCGCATCACGCTGATGCGGTTGGAAACGCGCATGACCTCGTCGAGCTTGTGCGAGATGAAGACCACCGTCTTGCCGTCCTTGACGAGGTCGCCCATCAGGCAGAGCAGCCGGTCGGTCTCCTGCGGGGTGAGCACGGCGGTCGGTTCGTCGAGGATGAGAAGGTCGATGCCGTGGAACAGCACCTTCAGGATCTCGACCCGCTGCTGCTCGCCGACCGAGAGGTCCTCCACCAGGGCGTCCGGGCGCACGTCGAGGGCGTAGCGGTCGGAAAGCTCGCGGATCCTCGCGTGGACCTTGTCCATGTCGTTGATGACGCGCAGCGCCGGTCCCTGGCCGAGGATGTAGTTTTCCGCGACCGTGAGGTTGGGCACGAGCATGAAGTGCTGGTGCACCATGCCGATGCGCTGGCGGATCGCCTCGCGCGGGCTGTTGAAGCGCACGGCCTCGCCCTTGTAGACGATCTCGCCCTCGTCCGGCCGCACCATGCCGCAGATCATGCTCATCAGCACGCTCTTGCCGGCGCCGTTCTCGCCGAGCAGCGCGTGGATCTCGCCCTCCTCGATCTCCAGCGACACGCCGTCGCTGGCGACGATGGGGCCGAAGCGCTTGCGGATGTTGTCGATGCGCAGGAAGGGTTTGCGGGACATGTCCGTCACCTCATCTCGTAGGGCTGGCCGAGCTTGCCGGGCGCCGCGCCCTTGCCGCGGACCATGACGAGGGTGATGATCGTCATGATGTAGGGAAGGGCCTGCAGGAGCTGGTAGGGCACGACGATGGACGCCTGCGCCTGGAGCATCAGCTGCAGGGCGTAGAACAGGCCGAAGAGCAGCGAGACGAAGAAGGCCCCGACCGGCGACCACCGGGCGAAGACGACGACGGCGAGCGCGATGAAGCCGCGCCCCGAGGTGATGCCCTCGACGAACTGGTTGGAATGGCCGAGCGTCAGGAAGGCGCCGCCGAGCCCGGCGAGCCCCGTGCCGACCAGCACCGCGCCGTAGCGGTAGGCCGCCACGTTGCGCCCGGCCACGTCGACGGCCTTGGGGTGCTCGCCGACCGCGCGCAGCGTCAGGCCGAAGGAGGTGCGGTAGAGCACGAGCGTCGCGAGGACGGCGACGAGGATCGTCGAATAGACGATGAGGTTCTGCCGGAAGAAGGCCTCGCCGAGGAAGGGCAGGTCGCTGAGGAAGGGGATGTCGACCGGCTGGGCGATCTCGATGCCCTTGCCGGTCGAGACGTAGTAGGTGCGGAAGAGGAAGGCCGTGAGGCCCATGCCGAGCAGGTTGAGCGCCGCGCCCACCACGATCTGGTCCGCCTTGACGGTGATCGTGAAGAAGGCGAAGACGAGCCCGAACAGCATGCCGCCCGCAACGCCGGCAAGCAGCCCGAGCGGGATGCTGCCCGTGGCGAAGGCCGCCGCGAAGCCGCAGAAGGCGCCGACGAGCATGGTGCCTTCCAGCCCGATGTTGAGCACGCCGGCCCGTTCGGAAAAGACCTCGCCGATGGAGGCGAAGATGAGGGGTGTCGCAAGCCTCCAGGCCGCGCCGGTCAGCGCCGCAAGGAAGGTGAGGAACATCATGTCGTCCATTGAACCGGTCCTTCTGCCGCTAAGTCAGGATTCTCAGGATGTCGCGGAACTTGACGAAGGCGACGACCGAGAGGATGACGATGCCCTGGATGACCAGCACGAGGACCTGCGGCACCTGCGAGGTGATCTGGAGGATCTCCGAGCCGGACCGCAGCGTCGCGAAGAGCCCGCCGGAGAAGATCGCCGCCAGCGGATTGTTGTTGGCCAGAAGCGCCACCGCGATGCCCTCGAAGCCGTAGCCCGGCGAGATGTTCTGGTAGAGCCGGCGCGTGACGCCCGCGACCTCGAAGGCGCCGGCAAGGCCCGCCATCGCGCCGCTGATGCAGATGGCGACCATCACGTTGCGGGCGACGTCCATGCCGGCATAGCGGGCGGCATGCGGGTTGAGGCCGACGACGCGCAGCGCAAAGCCGCGGCTGCTCCTTTGCAGGAAGACGTAGAGCGCGACCGCCAGCACGACGGCGACGAGGATGCCGATATGCAGGCGCAAGTCGGAGACGATGCGCGGCGTCCAGGCTTCGCGCACGAGGCGCGCGGACTGCGGATAGGCGGCGCTCGCATCGCGCATCGGGCCGGTGACGAGGTAGCTCGTCATGATGAGCGCGATGTAGTTGAGCATGATGGTGGTGACGATCTCGCTCGCCTGGAAGCGCACTTTGAGATAGCCGGCGATGCCCGCCCAGGCCGCGCCCGCCAGCGCCCCGGCCAGCATGACGAGCGGCGCGTGGATCCAGACGGAAAGGCCGTCGATGCCGGTGCCGACGAGGGTGGCGGCGATCGCCCCGACATAGAGCTGGCCTTCCGCGCCGATGTTCCAGATCGAGCATCGGAAGGCGACGCACAGGCCCGCGCCGATGAGGATGAGCGGCGTCGCCTTCAGGAGGATTTCGCCGACCGAGCGCATGTCCTGGAACGAGCCGAAGATCATGACGGTGACGACGTCGCTGCCGTCGAAGCCGTTGAGCCAGAGCAGGACGGCGCCGCAGGCGAGGGCGACGAGGACCGCCGCGATCGGGGTGACGGCGCTGATCGCGACCTGCGAAAGCGTGCGGCGGAGGGTTCGGGCTGCTTGAGGATACACGGTCTCACGCACTCCCTGGTTTACCTGTTCCATGGGTCGGTCCGGATGTTGGTGTGGCGCGGAAGCGTGCGCTGCGGCCGGCCGGGCCGGCCGCAGCGCATGCCGGTCACTCGGCGTCGGTCTTGATCTTTCCGGCCGCGATCTTCTCGCTGATCGCCTTCACTTCGGCGCGGATGTCGTCCGGCACGGAGACCGGGCCGTCGTCGCGGAAGGAGAAGGAGATGACCTTCGGGTCCTTGAGGCCGAAGACGACGTTCTCCGTCGGCGGATTGCCGTCCCGAATCGAACGCACGACCTCCACCACGCCCTGCGCATAGTCGGCGACGTAGAGGCCGAGGATGTTGTTG
This sequence comes from Shinella agrisoli, assembly GCF_046557955.1. Lineage (NCBI taxonomy): Bacteria > Pseudomonadati > Pseudomonadota > Alphaproteobacteria > Hyphomicrobiales > Rhizobiaceae > Shinella > Shinella agrisoli. The sequence continues at coordinate 101,344 of NZ_JBJIEP010000006.1, forward strand.
GGCGCGACCTGGGTGAAGTCGCTGAAGATCGAGAAGGAGCGCACGTCCGGCCCCGATTCGGCGATGGCCTGGTAGCCGCCGACCGTGGCGCCGGAGGCGTTCGGCACGACGAAGTCGGCGCCCTGCGAGATCATGCTCAGCGCCGCCTCCTTGGCGGCCGTCGTATCGGTGAAGTTGCCGATATAGGCCTCGCTGATCGGGAAGTCCGGATTGACGCTCCTGGCGCCGTTCTTGAAGCCGGCGAAGGCCTGCTGGATCGGCGGGATCTCCATGCCGCCGACGAGACCGGCCTTGCGGCCCATCTTCGCGGCGATCACGCCCATCAGGTAGAAGGGCTGGCTGGTATCGGTGTTGAGCCCGATGACGTTGCCTTCATGGATGGCGCTCGACGAGATCAGGAAATAGGTGTCCGGATAGTCGAGGGCGACGTCGAGCGCGGCGTCCTGGAACTCGAAGCCGTGCCCGAGGATCACCTTGTAGCCCTGGCTCGCATAATCGCGGAAGGCCTTTTCGAAGGAGGCCGGGTTCTGCTGCAGCTCGACATAGCTGATCTTGGCGCCGAGCTGCTCCTCCACGCCTTTCAGCGCGTTGTAGCCGATCCGGTTCCATCCCTCCTCCGAGACGCTGCCGGGCACGAGGAGGCCCATCTTGAAGTCCTCGGCATGCGCGAGGTCCTGCCAGAGCACTCCGGCAAGGGCCAGTCCGAGAACGGACGCAAGCAGCGAACGACGTGAAATTGCAGTCTTCTTCATTTCATTCCTCCCATTAGATTGAAGTTCCAATCCCCCCGGAGTCGCCGTTCCCTTATGCGTCCTCCTTCATGCGGGTATTTTCGGTTGCGCTTTGCGAGACGAGGCGCCCCTTCGAGAAGACGAAGGCACGGTCCGGCCCGCTGGCGACCAGCGTATCGGTGTCGATGCAGTCGGTGACGACGAAGTCGGCGCGGGCCCCCGGGCGCAGCCCGTAGTCCCTGCCGAGGCCCATCAGGCGGGCCGGGGCCGCCGTGATCATGCGGTGGGCGGCGGCAAGCTCGTCGCCGCGCAGGTGCCCCGCCAGCAGCGTCCAGCGGGCGATTTCCAGCATGTCGCCCGAGCCGGTCGGCACGAACGGGTCCTGGATGTTGTCCGAGGCCGTGGCGATGGCGACGCCGGCCCGGTGGAGCTCGGCCACGCGCGTCAGGCCGCGCGGCGGCAGCGTCTCGGCATCGCGGCCCTGCAGGTAGAGGTTGGCCGCCGGCAGCGTCACGACGCCGACGTCGAGCGCCAGGATGCGCTCGGCGATGCGCTGGAAGTCCCGGCGGGGCAGGGCGCTCAGCACCGACACGTGGCTGAAGACGGTGCGGCCCTGCATGCCGAAGCGCTCGACCCGGTCGAGGGCCGCGTCCAGCAAGTGCACGCCGGCATTGAGATGCTCGTCGAGATGCAGGTCGACCGGCTTTGCCGCCTTCACGGCCGCGGAGAACAGGATGTCGAGATAGCGCGGCGGGTCCTCCGAAACGGCGGGCGTGCCGCCGACGGCGTCGGCAAGCGCAACGGCGCCGTCGATGTTCTCGCCCAGCCAGTCGAAGTCCTGGCCGGGATGCGGCGTCATGAAGGCGACGAGCTGGAGCGTGATGCGGTCCTTCGAGGCATCGCGGATGCCGGCCAGCGTCTCGATACCGTGGAAGCCGGCGTCCTTGTCGACGTTGATGTGGCTGCGGATGGCCGTCGTGCCGCGGGAAAGACATCGCTCCAGGGTGCGGGCCGCCCGCTTGCGGATGTCGTCCGGGCCGGCGGTGCGGGCATATCTGGCGAAGGCCTCGCGGGCGCCCTGCAGCGTGCCGGAAGGATTGGGCGTGAAGCGCAGCACGCCGGTCTTGTCGAGATGCTGGTGCGCATCGACGAAGCCGGGCGAGACCAGCATGCCGGAAATGTCGGCGCAGGCGCCGCAGGAGCCGGTGTCGAGGAACGGTTCGACGGCGGCGATGCGCCCGTCCGCCCCAACGATGATGTCGCTGGCCGATTGCGAGCCGTCCGCCTGGATGACGGTTCCGCCCGTGAGCGCAAAGGACCGGCCGGCGGCCAGATCTGCGAGCGACGCGATTGGATTGTCACGTACCATTCGTCCCCACCTTCTTGTTATGGCGGAAGACTAAGCACGGGCCATTAGTTCAAACAAATTCATTATTTCAATGATTTAATAAAATATTGACAATAATCGCGGATGCCAGGATTTTTCGCAGCTGCGGGATGCTTTCAAGAAAATAAAATGAAATCAATGCATTATGGCTTCATCAGGCCTGCGCCGGCCGCATGGCGTCAGCGCAGGCCCGCCGGTGGCTTCAATGCCGGTATTGCGGCTCCTCCGCGTCGAGCTGGCGGCGGATGGCGGCGAGATGGGCCTTGGCGGAGCCGGGATCGCCTTCGCGCATCTGCCGGTAGGCGGCCTCGGCTATCGCCGGATCGACAGGCAGGACCTCGCGGCCCGTCGACAGGGCGAGCACCTGCACCTCGGCCGCCCGTTCGAGGTAGTAGAGGTCGTCCCAGGCTTCCGCGACGGTCGGCGCGAGCACCAGCACGCCGTGGTTTTTCATGAAGACGATGTCGGCGTCGCCGGCCGCATCGGCAATGCGCGCGCCCTCGCGGTGGTCGAGCGCCAGGCCGTTGTAGTTCGCGTCGACGGCGGTGCGGCCGTAGAACTTGAGGGCCGTCTGCCCGGCCCAGATCAGCGGCGGGCCCTCCGTCATGGAAAGCGCGGTCGCATAGGGCATGTGCGTGTGGAAGGCGACCCTGGCGCGCGGCAGGCGGCGGTGGATCTCGGCATGGATGTAGAAGGCCGTCGCCTCCGGTTCGCCCTCGCCCTCGACGACGGTGCCGTTGAAATCGCAGATGAGGAGCCTGGAGGCCGTCAGCTCGCGGAAGGCATAGCCGTAGGGGTTGACGATGAACAGGTCGTCGTGCCCCGGAACGACCGCCGAGAAGTGGTTGCAGATGCCTTCCTCGAAGCCGTTGCGGGCCGCCATGCGGAAGCAGGCGGCGAGGTCTTCCCTTGCCGTGCGGATGGCGTCGGTGGAGAGGTCGGGGCGATTCGGCCGGGCGTGTTCCTGCGCGGCGCGGTCTTTCAGGGAGTGGGCCATGGGTGCTCCTGGTCTGGTGTGGCTGGAGCGGCGGCTGGCCGGGCGGCGTATCGGCGCCGGCCGCCGCGCGCAGCGGAGCTGTCGCGGACGCTGCGCCCTGCCTGCCTGCGCGTCGCGCAGTCCAGCAGCGCCATGAGTTAGCGCCCAATCCCTCGCCGGGTCAATGCGCCGATTTCAGCAGGAAATCGCGGAAGCGCCGGGCGGCGGGGGAGAGGGAGCGCGCCCGCTTCTGGATCAGGCTCACCTCGCGCTTGATGTGCGGCTCGGTCGGCGTGCGCACGACGAGGCCCATGGAGGTCGCGAGCCTGACGACCGCCGAGGTCATGATCGCCACGCCGAGCCCCCCTTCGACCATGCCGATGATGGTCAGCGGCAGCGCCACCTCCTGCATCGCCTTGTCGAGCGGCAGGATGATGCCGTTTCGCGCCAGCTCGCTTTCCAGCCGTTCGCGGATCGGGTTGCCGCGCTGCGGGCCTATGAGCCTGCGCTCGGAAAGGTCGTTCCAGCGGAGCTTCGGGACCTTGACGAGAGGGTCGTCGGGATGCAGCACGACCAGGAACTCGTCGGTCATGAGCCGCGTGCCGACGAGATCGGCGTCCTCCTCCGGCACCGTGCCGAGGCCGAGGTCCACCGAGCCGTTGGCGACGTGCTCCAGCACGATCTTCTCTGCGACGTCGTGGAGCGCGACAGTGATCTCGGGATAGAGCTTGTTGAAGGCGTTGACGAGCTGCGGCAGCAGGAGCGCGGCCTGCACCGTGCCGGCGGCGATCGACACCTTGCCGCGCCGGAGCGCGTTCAGCTCCCGCGAGCTTTCCACCATGCCCTCGATGTCCGCGACGGCGCGGGCCGCGACCGGCAGGATGTCCATGCCCGCCTGCGTCAGGCGAAGAAGGCGGGTGTGCCGGTCGAAGAGGCGCAGGTTGAGATTGTTCTCCAGCTGCCGGACCAGCGTGCTGACCGCCGACTGCGAGGAGCCGAGCCTGTCTGCGGCCAGCGTGAACTGCCCGAGATTGGCGACGGTGACGAAGGCCCGAAGCTGCTTCAGCGTGATGTCCATGCCGATCCATTCATTCAGTCATTAGATGAATAAATATAATTATGCCGATTGTTTACTGATTTGGCCAGCCGCATGATCCCCTGGTACGGCGTGCGGTGACGAACCATGAGGCCAAGATGCCCCCCACCGCGCCGGAACGCTATTCGCTGGGAGGAAAGCGAATGACCCATCCTGCAACGACGGATCCCGTCGAGAAGATGTATCCTGTCCCGAGCCTCATGGCTCTGGGCCTGCAACACGTTCTTGTCATGTATGCCGGGGCGGTCGCCGTGCCGCTCATCGTCGGCAGCGCCCTGCAACTGCCCAAGGAACAGATCGCGATGCTGGTCAGCGCGGACCTGTTCTGTTGCGGCATCGTCACCATCATCCAGTCGCTCGGCATCTGGAACGTCGGCATCCGGCTGCCGATCATGATGGGCATCTCGTTCACCGCCGTCCCGTCGATCATCGCGACGGGCACCAATCCCGATCTCGGCATGCCCGGCGTCATCGGCGCCGTCATAGGCTCCGGGGTCTTCACCATCATCGCCGCTCCCTTCTTCGGCCGTTGGGTGCGGTTCTTCCCGCCGGTCGTCACCGGCACGGTCATGCTGGTCATCGGGCTCTCGCTGATGCGCGTCGGCGTGAACTGGGCCGCGGGCGGCCAGCCGATGATCCGCGGTCCGGAGGGCATGATCCCCAATCCCGCCTACGGCGCGCCCTTCGCGCTCGCCGTCGCGGCCATCGTGCTCCTGTCGATCCTGCTGTTGACGCGCGTCCTGAAAGGCTTCCTGTCCAATCTCGCGGTGCTGATGGGCATCGGCATCGGCTTTGCCATCGCGATCGCCGCCGGCAGGGTGGATTTCCACGGCGTGGCGGACGCGGACTGGGTGCGCATCATCCATCCGCTCGCCTTCGGCTGGCCGGTCTTCGAGTTCTGGTCGATCCTATCGCTCTGTGCGGTCATGACGGTCATGATGATCGAATCGACCGGGCAGTTCCTGGCGGTCGGCGACATGGCGGGACGCAAGATCTCGCAGGCCGACCTTGCCCGAGGCCTGAGGACCGACGGCGTCGGCAACATCATCGGCGGCCTGCTCAACACCTTCACCTACACGACCTATGCGCAGAACGTCGGCCTGCTCCAGATCACCGGGGTCCTCAGCCGCTGGGTGGTGGCGGCGGGCGGCGTCATCCTGATCCTGCTCGGTTCGCTGCCCAAGGTCGCCTTCGTCAGCGCGTCCATCCCGAGCTATGTCGTCGGCGGCGCGGCCATCGTGATGTTCGGCATGGTCTCGGCGACGGGCGTCAAGATCCTGTCGAAGGTCGATTTCGCCGCGAACCGGCGCAACCTCTACATCGTGGCCGTCAGCGTGGGCCTCGCCATGGTGCCGGTGGTGGCGGAGAACATCTTCGACAAGCTGCCCGCGGCGATGGAGAAGTTCCTGCACAGCGGCGTGCTCGTCGGCACCTTCGCGGCGGCGCTCCTCAACATCCTCTTCAACGGCATACCGGCGAAGGAGACGGACGCGCCCGAGCTCAAGAACGGCGCGCCCGCGGCCGACCCGGCCTGAGGAGCCGAAGCATCAGTCCGGCGGCCTGGCGCCGCCGGAGCCCCGAACCCCAAGAGGAATGCCATGAGGCGCTTTGAATACCATCGGGCGGAGACGCTGGAGCATGCCTCCCGCCTTCTCACCGACCTCGGCGAGGACACCTTCCTGTTCAACGGCGGCACGGACCTATTGGTCGAGATCCGCGAGCGGCTGCGCCGCGTGCGCCATGTCGTCGACATCAAGCATATCCCGGGCCTGTCCGACATCGCCTATGACGAGACGCGCGGCCTGACCTTCGGCGCGCTTGTGACCGTGGGACGGCTGGAGCGCCTGCCGCTGGTGCGCGAGCGCTACCCGAACCTGCGCGCCGCGCTCGCCTCGCTCGGCTCCATCCAGGTGCGCAACCGCGCCACGGTCGCCGGCAACGTCTGTCGCGCCTCGCCGTCCGCGGACACGATCCCGCCGCTCGTCGCGGACGGGGCCTTCATCCACATCTACAGCCCCACGAACATGCGCGTCGTGCCGCTCGCCGAATTCTTCACCGGCCCCGGCAGGACCGTGCTTACCAGGGGCGAGATCGTCACCGGCATCACCGTGCCGCCTGCCGCCGACAACGCCGGCAAGGCCTATATCAAGCACGGCCGCCGCAAGGCGATGGAGCTTTCCACCGTCGGCGTCGCCGTCAGCCTCTCCATGGAAGACGGCCTGTGCAGCGACATCCGCATCGCGCTCGGCGCGGTCGGCGCGACCGTGCTGCGCGCCCCCGGGGCCGAAGCCATGCTGCGCGGCACGGCGCTCGATGCGGCAACGGTCGAAAGCGCCGCGACGAGGGCGATGGAGGAGTGCACGCCGATCAGCAACGTGCGCGCCAGCGCCGATTACCGCCGCGACATGGTCGGCGTGCTGACGGGCCGCGCCATCAGACAGGCATTGGAGGCTTCCGCATGAAACGGATCGTCGAATTCACCGTGAACGGAGAGGCGCGCGAGATCGCGGTCGAGACCTGCCGCTCGCTGCTCGACGCGCTGCGCGACGAGGTCGGCCTCACCGGCACCAAGAAGGGCTGCGACGTCGGCGATTGCGGCGCCTGCACCGTCGTCGTCGACGGCGAGCCGGTCAATGCCTGTCTCATGCTCGCCGTCGAGGCGGAAGGCCGCACGGTCGAGACCATCGAGGGGCTCCAGCCGGACGTCGGCGAGCTGCATCCCTTGCAGGACGCCTTCATGCGGCACGGGGCCTCGCAATGCGGCTTCTGCACGCCGGGCATCCTGATGATGGCCAAGAAGCTGCTCGACGACAACCCGAACCCGACCGACGAGGACATCCGCTTCGGCCTCTCCGGCAATATCTGCCGCTGCACCGGCTACACCAAGATTTTCGACGCGATCAAATCCGCCGCGCGCGCGATGGAGGCAGCAAGATCATGAACATCACCACCCCTATCGAGAAGCGCGCGTTCAAGATCGTCGGAAAGAGCGTCCGGCGCGAGGACGTGCTCGAAAAGGTCACGGGCGAGGCGCAGTACACCGGCGACATCAAGCTGCCCGGCATGCTTTACGGCAAGATCAAGCGCGCCGCCGTCGCCCATGCCCGCATCAGGAGCATCGACGTCGGCAAGGCGCTCGCCTATCCGGGCGTAAAAGCGGTGCTGACGCACGAGAACGTGCCGCGCGTCCTGCACTACGGCTCGCCGCACCCGCGCTCGGCCTCCTGCACCAAGGACCAGTACATCCTCGACAGCAAGGTGCGGTTCTGGGGCGAGGGCGTCGCCGCCGTCGCCGCGACCAGCGAGGAGATCGCCGACGAGGCGCTCGACCTGATCGAGGTGGAATACGAGGCCCTGCCGGCCGTCTTCGAGCCGGAAGACGCGGCCCGGCCGGGCGCGCCGCTCATCCACGACGTCGGCCCCGGCGGCAACCTCGTGCTCGATCCGGTGCGCGTCAGCCGCGGCGATGTCGAGGCCGGCTTCGCCGAGGCGGATTTCGTGCTCGAAGGCACCTTCTCCGGCGGGCGGCCGCATCCGGCCTACATGGAGCCGAATGTCTGCATCGCGGACTGGGACGGCTCCAACAAGCTGACCTTCTGGACCTCGACCCAGACCTCCTTCATGGTGCGCGGCATCCTGGCCGAAGTGCTCGGCCTGCCGCTGACCAAGGTGCGCGTCCTCGTCGACCACATGGGCGGCGGCTTCGGCGCCAAGCAGGACCTCTTCCAGCACGAATTCCTCTGCGCGCTCCTTGCCAAGGAGACGCGCCGGCCGGTGAAGATGGAGTTCACCCGCCACGAGACCTTCGTGGCCGGGCGCGCCCGACACCCCTGCAGGATCTGGCTGAAGCAGGGCTTCAGGAACGACGGCACGCTCGTCGCCCGCGACATGAAGCTCGTCTACGATTCCGGCGCTTACGGCTCGCACGGCCCGGGCGTGACCATCGTCGGCACCAATGCCGCGACCTCGCTCTACCGCTGCGAGAACGTGCGGCTCGAAGGGCGCTGCGTCTACACCAACACGCCGATCAACGGCGCCTTCCGCGGCTATGGCGTGGTGCAGAGCTACTATGCCCTCGACATCCAGATGGACGAGGCGGCCGAACGGCTCGGCATGGACCCGGCGGACCTGAAGCTGAAGAACGCCGTGCGCCAGGGCGACATCGCGCCCTCCGGCCATCCGATCATCGGCCATGGGCTGGAGACCTGCATCGAGCACGGCATCGAGGCCGTCGGCTGGAAGAAGCTGCGCGAGCGCGACCGCACGCCGGACCCGAAGCGCCCGCACATCCGCAAGGGCTGGGGCGTCGGCTGCGAGATGCACGGCTCCTCCGCCTATCCGGGCATCAAGGAGCAGGGCAACGCCACGGTGAAGGTCAACGAGGACGGCACGGTGACGCTGCTGACCGGCGCGGCCGGCCTCGGCACGGGCGCCCATACCGCGCTGGCGCAGATCGTCGCGGAGGAGCTCGGCGTGCGCTTCGAGGATGTCGGCGTCGTCCATGGCGACACGGACGTCGTGCCGTGGGACATCGGCGCGTTTGCCAGCCACACGACCTATCTCGTCGGCACCGCCGCCAAGATGGCCGCCGGCAAGGTGCGCGAGGCCGTTCTCGGGCGGGCGGCGATGAAGCTCCAGGTCAAGGCCGGCGAGATCGACCTTTCCGAAGGGAAAATCTTCGTCAAGGCCGAGCCGGGCCGCTTCATGACGGTGGCCGAGGCGATGGGCCCCTCGCGCGGCATTCCCGCCGCCAACATCGTCGGCAACGGCACCTACGAGCCGACGAAGTCCTATTCCTTCGCCGCGCACTTCACGGAGGTCGAGGTCGACACCGAGACCGGGATCGTCGAGGTCAAGCGCGTCGTGCCGGTGCACGACGTCGGCCGGGTCATCCACCCGGTCGCCGCCGAGGGCCAGATCGAGGGCGGCATCCAGCAGGGCATCGGCCACACGCTGACCGAGGACTACGTCATCGACAAGAAGACCGGCCGCTCGCTCAATGCCGGCCTTGTCGACTACAAGATGCCGCTGTCCATGGACATGCCGGACATCGAGACGATCATCCTCGAAGCCGCGCCCGATCCGGGCGGGCCCTGGGGCGCCAAGGGCGTCGGCGAAGACCCGATCATCGCCATCGGCCCCTCCATCGCCAACGCCATCCACGACGCGATCGGCGTGCGCTTCCACCACTATCCGATCACCCCGGAAGACATCCTGAAAGCCTTGAGGGAGAAGGGCGCATGAACATGCACATCCAGCCGGCGAACCGCAAACTCCCGATCACGATCCTCACTGGGTTCCTGGGATCGGGCAAGACGACGCTGCTCAACTACATCCTCACCGAGCGCCACGGCCACCGCATCGCGGTGATCGAGAACGAATACGGCGAGGTGGACGTCGACAGCGACCTGGTGCTCGCCTCGGACGAGGAGATCTTCCAGATGCAGAACGGCTGCATCTGCTGCTTCGTCGACGTGCGCAACGACCTGATCGACGTGATGAAGAAGCTCCTGAGCCACAAGGACAAGTTCGACCACATCATCGTCGAGACCTCCGGCCTCGCGGATCCGACGCCCGTCGCCACCGCCTTCTTCGTCGACCGGGGCGTCGCCGAGGAGGTGGAGCTCGACGCCGTCGTGACGCTGGTGGACGCGAAGCACATCGACCAGCACCTCTACGACCCGGTGCTCGACGGCAGCGACAACCAGGCCGTCAACCAGATCGTCGCGGCCGACCGCATCCTCGTCAACAAGATCGACCTTGCGTCGGAAGAGGCCCTCGGCGCGCTGGAGGGCTCGCTGCGCAAGCTCAACCAGACCGCGCCGATCCTGCGCTCCAGCTATGGCAGGGTCGACCTTTCCAACATCCTCGGCGTCAACGGCTTCCGGCCGTCCTACGTGCGCGAGCGGGCGGAAATCCTCGACATCGACATGGACGACGACGGCGACGCGCACGGCCATCACCACCATGATTGCCGGGATTCGGCCTGCGAGCACCCGGACCATCACCACGATCACGGGCACGGGCACAGGCATGCCTCCGCCCTGCGTCCGCACAGCCACGACGCGACGGTTGCGTCCCATTCCTTCGTCTATCCCGAGCCCTTCGACGGCGAGAAGCTGGCTTCTTTCCTGAAGGATTATCTCGGCGAGCACGGCGACGGCATCTTCCGCACCAAGGGCATCGTCTCGGTGGCGGGCGACGACCGCTTCTTCGTGCTCCAGGCGGTGCACAAGCTGGTCGATTTCCGCGCCGATCATGCCTGGGGCGAGGACAGGCGGAAATCGAAATTCGTCTTCATCGGCCGCAACCTCGACCGAGACGGCATAGACAGAAACTTGCGCGCATGCCTGGCGGCCTAGGCGCTTCTCCCGCCGAAAGCCGCCTGCTCAAGTCCCTCTGTCTGAACCGCCCGCGCACCCTCCAGCGCGCGGGCGGTCGCTGCCGTTTTTTCAAAGAAAACCCTTTAAAAATAATGACTTAGATTGATTATTTTATTGACATAAAGCCTTTGCCGTGGTTCCTTCGAAGGCGAGTAGAAGCACCGACAATTGCTCACCGTCTGTTGGAAGATGAGGCCGCGATGTCGATGCTGACTGCGAAAGGAACGCCCGGTTGCCCCCGTCTCGGGGGCGGTGTGCCGGCCGTTTTCCTCCGTCACCGGCATTTCCTGAGATCGCGGATCCACGCCCGGCTTGTCCCGGCATGGCGTTCATCGCGCGGCCCCGCATCGACCGGACCCTCTACGACAGGAGAAACCAATGATAATTGACCTAAGCTGCTATCCCACCGACCTGGTGGACCTGGCTTGGCGCCACGACGGGCCGCCGTTCACCGGCGACAAACTGCTGAAAATGATGGACGGGCCGTATTACGTGAACGGCAAGCCGCGCCGCGTCGACAAGGCCTTCATCCAGCCGCCGCAGGGCAACACCATCTACACCCACGATGTCCTGGACCTGGAGGGCAAGGCCGCCATCCGCCAGTATATGGCCTATACGGAAAAGATGGTGACCGAGCATCCGGACCGCTTCCTCGGCTGCTTCGTCTACAACCCGCGCTACGGCACGCAGAACGGCGCCGAGGAGATCGAACGCTACGCCAAGGAGTTCGATTTCAAGATGGTGCAGCTGCAGGCGAACATGCACGCCTACCGCCCCGACCGCGCCCTCGACTGGCTGCGCCCGGCCATGCGGAAATGCGCCGATCTCGGCCTGATGGTGAAGGTGCACACCGGCGACGGCCCGTACTCGATCCCGACGGAATTCTACCCGATCATCCGCGAGTTCCCGGAAGTGAACTTCATCCTCGCGCATTTCGGCGTGCAGACCGGCGGCGTCTACGTGTTCGAGCCGTTCCAGATGGCGCTCGACGCACCGAACGTCTACGCCGAATCCGGCTGGTGCCTCCAGTCGCGCATCGTCGAGTTCGCCAAGGAACTGCCCAGGCACAAGATCCTCTTCGGCTCCGACACGCCGCCGAACGAGCCGGGCATGTGGATCAACCTTCTCGAAGTCCTCTGCCACGAGCCGCCGCAGGGGCTCAACCTCGACGAGGAGACGCTGGAGGACTACCTCGGCAACAACGTCGCCCGCATGATCGGCCTGGAGCCGACCGCGCCGCCGGCCACCGTCGAGGAAGCCGAGGCGTATCTGCGCCAGCACGGCGTCGCGCTCGCCGCGTAAACCTGAACGGAGTGAACAATGATCATCGATACCCATCTTCACCCGACCAACCTCGTCGACGAGGCGTGGCGCCATACGGGCACGCCCTTTACCGGCGAGCGCATGCTCAAGCTGATGGACGGCCCCTACATGATCAACGGCAAGCCGCGCCGGATCGACATGGGCTTCATCCAGCCGCCGCCGGGCAATACCGGCTACCGCGACGGTAACCGCAAGGGCCGCGAGGGCATCCGCGACTACATGGCCTATTGCGCCGAGCTTTGCCAGAAGTACCCGGACCGCTTCATCGGCAACTTCAACTACAACCCGCGCTGGGGGCCTGAGAACGGCGCGGCGGAGCTGGAATTCCACGTCAAGGAATACGGCTTCAAGATGCTGAAGCTGCATGCCAACATGCACGGCTACCGTCCCGACCGGGCGCTCGACTGGCTGCGTCCGGCGATGAAGAAATGCGCCGAGCTCGGCGTGGTCGTCCTCATCCACACCGGCGACGGCCCCTACACCATCCCGACGATGTTCTACCCGATCATCCGCGAGTTCCCGATGGTCAACTTCATCATCGGCCATTTCGGCATCCAGACGGGCGGCAACTACTCGTTCGAATCCTTCTGGATGGCGATGGACACGCCGAACGTCTACTGCGAGTCCGGCTGGTGCTTCCAGTCGCGCATCGTCGAGTTCGCCCAGCAGCTGCCGAAGGACAAGATCGTCTTCGGCACGGACAGCCCGCCGAACGATCCGGGCATGTGGCTGCGCGAACTGGAAGTGCTCTGCAAGGACCCGCCGCACGGCATCAACCTCTCCGAGGACGATCTGGAAGGCTATCTCGGCAACAACATCGCCAAGCTCGTCGGCATCGACCCGACGCCGCCGCCGCGCGACCTGAAGGACGCCGAGGCGCGCCTCAAGGACAGCTACGCCGGCGTCGACCGCGCCACCGGCAGGCATCTGGAATTCGCGTGATTTGACGACGGCGGCGCCCTCCGGGGCGCCGTCAGGATGCTGACAAGGGCCGAAAGCCTCTCCTCCGGATGCTCGGGCTTGTCCCGAGCATCTGCAACGGATTGATCCTACGATCCGTCGGCAGATCCTCGGCACGAGGCCGAGGATGACGTGGAGTGTGAGGCGAGGTCCGTCAGCAAGCCGATTGTGCCTTCAGGCACGTGATACACCCGCAGCACCCGAGGCCGAGACATGAGAGAGCACCACAGGCAGGACGTCCGCCGCTTCCTGGCCGACTACCGGGAACAGCATCCCGAGGACGTCGTCACCATCGACCGGCCGGTCTCGGACGACCAGGACGCGACGGCGCTGATCTGGGCCCTTGCCGAAAAGGGCCGCCATCCGATGCTGCACCTGAAAAATGTAAGCGGCATCGGCGCGGAAGTCCTCTGCAACATCTTCGCCTCGCGCGAGCGCATCGCCCGCCTGCTGGGCTCGACGGCGGACAGGCTTCACGAGGCCTACCAGGCCCGCGCCAACCGGCCCTTCCCGCCGGAGGTGCTGGAAAGCGGCCCGATCACCGAGGAGATCGTCTCCGGCGAGGCCGTCGACCTCCATGCGCTGCCGATGCTGAAGCACTTCGACACGGACCGCGCGAAGTACATCACCAGCGGCATCATCATCGGCGAGCACCCGGAAACGGGCGCCGGCAATCTCAGCTATCACCGCGCGATGATCCATTCCAAGAACTCGCTCGCCACCTCGCTCCATTCGCGCGGCCATCTCTGGCGGCTGATGAACATGGCGAAGGAGAAGGGCAGGCCGATGCCGGTCGCCATGGTGATCGGCGGCCATCCGCTGTTCATGATCGCCGCCTCCGCCCGCCTTGCCTTCGGCGAGGACGAGCGCGACGTCGCCGGCGGCCTGATGGGCGAGCCGCTGCAGGTCGTGCGCACGCCGAGATACGGCATCCGCGTCCCCGCCCATGCCGAGATCGTGCTGGAAGGCGTGCTCGATCCCGAGGCGCATGTGGAGGAGGGGCCGTTCGGCGAGTTCACCGGCTATTCCTCCGACCGCTCGACCAACAACCTCTTCACCGTCGAGACCGTCATGCGCCGGCGCGACGCCATGCTCGTCTCGGTCGCGGGCGGCAATTCGGCCGAACACCTCAATCTCGGCCGCGTGCCGCGCGAGGCGGAGGTGGTGGAGAAGCTGAAGGCCCGCTTCCCCTCGATCACCGCCGTGCACTATCCCTCCTCCGGCACCCATTTCCACGCCTATATCGCGATGAACCAGACCCGCGAGGGCGAAGCGCGGCAGGTCATGCTCGGCCTTCTCGGCTGGGACCAGTACCTCAAGACCGTCGTGGTGGTGGATGCCGACGTGGACATCACCAGGGACGGCGAAGTCCTCTGGGCGCTCGCCACCCATTTCCAGCCGCACAAGGACGTCGTCATCATCGAGGGCCTGCCGGGCAATGCGCTCGACCCCTCGGCGAGCGGCATCGGCACGACCTCGCGCATGGGCCTCGACGCCACGCGCGGGCCGAACTTCCACGGCGTGCGCGCCCGCATCAGCGACGAGGCCGCGGCCCGGGCGGCGGCGCTCCTCGAAAGCGTGGGATAGGCGATGAGCGAGCGGCCAAGACGCATGATCGTCGGCATTTCGGGGGCGTCCGGGGTCGTCTACGGCAAGCGCATCCTCGAAGTGCTGCGCGACCTCGGCATCGAGACGCACCTGATCATGTCGCGCGCGGCCTGCATCACGCTCGCGGCCGAGGCCGATTTCACGAAGCAGGACCTCGAGGCGCTGGCGACGACCACCCATTCCAACAAGGACATCGGCGCGGTCTGTTCCTCCGGCTCCTACAGGACGCTCGGCATGATCGTCGCGCCCTGCTCGGTGAAGACCATGGCCGAGATCGCCACGGGCACGACCGACAACCTCCTGTCGCGCGCCGCCGACGTGGTGCTGAAGGAGCGCCGCCGGCTCGTGCTCATGCTGCGCGAGACGCCGCTCCATCTCGGCCATATCCGCAACATGGCGCAGGTGACGGAGATGGGCGGCATCATCTACCCGCCCGTCCCGGCCTTCTATGCGAGGCCCCAAAGCCTTGAGGAGATGGTCGACCACACGGTCGGCCGGGTGCTCGACCTCTTCGATCTCGACCCCGGCATCGTGCACCGCTGGCAGGGAACGCAGGGAGGAGCGGAATAGCATGGCCGCCCGCATCGCCCCCGATCCGGAAACCGCGCCCGAACCCCGTGCCGCCTTCCTGTCGGACGACGCGATCGAAATCCTCGCCTTCGCCGCGCAGTCGCTCGACGGGGGCCACGCCACGGCTCTCGTCACCCTCGTCGGGATCCGGGGCGGCGCCGCGCGCGCCATCGGCGCGCAGATGGCGGTGCGCGGGGACGGCCTCTACTGCGGCTTCGTCTCCGGCGGCTGTACCGAAGCGGCCGTCGCCGCCGAGGCCGTGATCGCCCTCGCGAAAGGCATGGACAGGAGCCTTCGCCTTGGCGAGGGCTCGCCGTTCTTCGACATCGTGCTGCCGTGCGGCGGCGGCATCACGCTCGCGATCCACGTCCTGCGCGACGCGGCCGTGCTGCACCGGGCGCTTGCGGCCTTGCGGCGGCGCATGCCCGTGCGCCTGCGCTATCATCCGTCCGGCGGAAGCCTGGCCTTCGAGGCGGGCGAGGGGCGGGGCGGCTGGGAAGACGATTGCTTCGTCCGGCAATACCGCCCGAAGGAACGGCTCGTCCTTGCCGGCACCCCCGCCGAAACCGGCGCGGTGGCGCGTGTCGCGGCCGCCGCCGGCTACGAGGTGCTGGCCGTCGAACGCGGCGGCGTGCCTTCACCCGGCGATCTCGACCGGGATACGGCCGTCGCGCTCCTCTTCCACGATGTCGAGCGGGAGATGCCGCTGCTCGAGCGCGCGCTTTCCTCACCCGCCTTCTACATCGGCGCGCTCGGCAGCCGCCGCACCCATGCGGCGCGCTGCGAGGCCCTGCGCCGGCGCGGCCACGGCGAGGCCGCGCTCGCCCGCATCAAGGCGCCGATCGGCATCTTCGACAAGGCGCGGGACTCCCGTTCCCTTTCCCTCTCGATCGTCGCCGACATCGCGCAGGCCCGCCTGTCTCTTGAGTGACGCACCCGGCGCGCTTCAAGCAGGGCGCCGCAGCAGGGCACGGACCCTCTCGAAGTCCTCGTTCATCGGCCGGTCGTCGCGGTAGGGCGGCACCAGGGCCCTGACGCGTTCGTAGAGCGCCTGCGTTCCCGCGGCGCGGGCAGCGGCGGAAGGCTGGCAATCGTAGGCCTCGGCCGCGGCCAGGAGCTCGATGGCGAGGATGCGTTCCAGGTTGTCGGCGACCGCGAGCGCCTTGCCGGCGGCGGGCGTGGCATGGGTGAGAATGTCTTCCTGAAGCGCCGAGGTGATGCCGCCGTCGAGGCTCGCCGGCGCGGCCAGCCGCCGGTTCTCGCCGACGAGCGCGGCCGCGGTGTATTGCGCGATCATGAAGCCCGAGCGGATGCCGCTGTCATCGGCGAGGAAGGCGGGAAGGCGGCTGACGAGCGGATTGACGAGCCGGTCTATCCGCCGCTCCGAGATCGCCGCGACGGAGGCGGCGGCGACGGCGAGGCTGTCCATCGCAAGCGCCAGCGAGGCGCCGATCGCATGGGCCTGCGAATGGACTTCCGGCCGTTCCGGCGTGCCGGCGACGGCCGGGTTGTCGGTCATGCTGGCGAGCTCGCGGTCCACGACCTCGCAGGCCTGCGCGAAGGCATCGCGCGCCGCGCCGTGCACATGCGGGATGCCGCGCAGGCTGAGCGGGTCCTGCGTCCTGCTGCCCGCGCTTTGCGAAAGCAGCGCGCTGCCGTCGAGATAGTCCCTGAGACGGCCGCCGACGAGGTGAAGCCCGGGCGACGTGCGCAGCGCCAGCGGGCCTTCGCGGAAAGTTCCCGCCTGGCTGCCGAGGTTCTCGTAGGTCATGGCGGCTGCGGCGTCCGCCCAGTCGAGCAGCCGCTCGACATGCGCAAGGGCGAGGCTGGCGAGCCCCGTCGCGCAGGGCGTGCCGTTGACGAGGCTGAGGCCTTCCTTCGCCTGGAGGACGAGCGGTCTTTCGCCGATGCGGGCCAGGGCCTCGCCGCCGGCGATGCGCTCGCCGCGGTGGACGGCATGGCCGCTGCCGATCAGGACCTGGCCGATCGCGGCGGCATGGGTGAGGTAGCCGACCGAGCCGCGCGCGGGCACGACCGGGATGCAGTCCTTGGCGAGGAGGGCGAGCAGCAGGTCGACGACCTCGGCGCGCACGCCGGAAAAGCCGTGCGCGAAGTTGTTGACCTGCGCGGCGACGATGGCGCGCGTCTCGGCCCTGCCGAGCGGCTCGCCGACGCCGCAGGCATGGCTCAGGACGATGTTGCGCGAAAGCGCTTCCTGGTGCTCGCGGCTGATCACGACATCGCAGAGCGCGCCGACGCCGGTATTTATGCCGTAGCCGCGGATGCCCCGTTCCACGAGTGAATCCACCACCGCCCGCGCCTTCAGGATGCGGGCCCTGGCATTCCCGGAGAGGACGGGCGCGGCGCCGTCCGCGATCGCGGCGATGTCGCGCCAGCGGAGCGGCCCGTCGAGAAGGATGGTCTCAGCCATGGGCATGCCCGGCAGGTTGGCGGCGCTGCACGAAGCGCGCGACATAGTCGGTCGCCGGCCTGTCGAGGATGTCGTCCGGCCGGCCGACCTGAACGAGCCCCCCGTCCTTGAGGATGGCGATCTCGGAGCCGATGCGGACGGCCTCGTCGAGGTCGTGCGTGATGAAGACGATGGTCTTGGAAAGGGTCTGCTGGAGTTGCAGGAGCTGGTCCTGCATGTCCGCGCGGATCAGCGGATCGAGCGCGCTGAAGGCCTCGTCCATCAGGATGACGTCCGTGTCGGCGGCAAGCGCCCGGGCCAGGCCGACACGCTGCTTCATGCCGCCCGACAGCGCGGACGGATACTTGTTCTCATAGCCCAGCAGTCCCACCGCCTCGATCCATTTCATGCCGATCGCGCGGGCATCGGCCTTCGAGACGCCGCGCACGCGCTGGCCGTAGACGACGTTCTGCAACACCGTGCGGTGGGGCATGAGGGCGAAGCTCTGGAACACCATGCTGACGCGCTGCATGCGGAAGCTGCGCAGCGCCTTGGCGTCAAAGCCGAGGATGTCGACGCCGTCGAAGCGGATCTCGCCGCTCGTCGGCGTGATGAGCTTGTTGATATGGCGCACCAGGGTCGACTTGCCCGAGCCGGACAGGCCCATGATGACGAAGATGCGCCCGGCGCCGATCGTCAGGCTGACGTCGCGCAGCGCGACGCTGCAGCCGGTTTCCGCCAGGATTTCCGACTTCGGCCTTCCCGCGCGCGCCAGCGCCAGGGCCGCATCGGTCTTGTTGCCGAAGATCTTGTAGACGTTGCGGATTTCTATGTCAGCCATGACGCGGATCCTCTGCGCGCGGTTTGCCGAAGCCCTGGGTGATGCGGTCGAGCACGATGGCGAGGATGACGATGCCGATGCCCGCCTCCAGCCCCTTGCCGACGTCGAGCGTCTGGATGCCGTTCAGCACCTGCTCGCCGAGGCCGCGCGCGCCGATCATCGAGGCGACGACGACCATCGACAGGGCCATCATGATCGTCTGGTTGAGGCCGGCCATGATCGTGGGCGTCGCCAGCGGCAGCTCGACGCCGAAGAGGATCTGGCCCGGGCTGCCGCCGAAGGCGGTCGCCGCCTCCACCACCTCGGCGTCCACCTGCCGGATGCCGAGATCGGTCAGGCGGATGAGGGGCGGCACGGCGTAGATGATCGTCGCGAGGATGGCCGGCACCTTGCCGAGGCCGAACAGCATCAGTGCCGGGATGAGGTAGACGAAGCTCGGCATGGTCTGCATGACGTCCAGCACGGGAAGCGTCACCGCGCGCACCGTGCGGCTCTTGGCCACCAGGATGCCGATCGGCACGCCGACGACCACGGAGACGATCGTCGCCATCAGCATGAGCGCAAGGCTTTGCATGGTGAGGTCCCACAGGCCCAGCACGCCGACGACGACGAGAAGAAGGCCGACGGCGACGGTCAGCGTCCAGCGCCGCGAGCTCCACCAGGCGAGCGCCATGAACAGGAGCACGATGCTCCACCACGGCAGGCCGCGCAGGACCCACTCGATGGCTAGCACCGCCTGAAGGATGACGTTCGAGATCGCCTTGAACACGCCGCCGTAGTTCATGACGAGCGTCTCGACGAACTGGTTGACGGGGCCTCGGATGGATAGCTTGAGTTCGTCCGGAAACATCGGATGCCTTTCGTGCCTTGCGGCCGCAAGGGCCGTGCGAAGGATCGCGAAACGGGCAGGCAGTCCCGGCGGTGGTGCGCCGGGCCTGCCTCACGCCGCGGCGATGGACCTACTGGAGGCTTGCCTCGATCTTCGTGCGCGCTTCCGGCGATACCCAGGCACCCCAGACATCCGCCTTGGTCTTCAGGAACTGCGCGGCCGCGGCGGCGGCGTCCGCCTTGTTGTCGACCATGTAGGCAAGGCTCGCGTTGACCTCTTCGAGCGGGAAGGTGGCCTTTTCCAGGATCTCTATGATTTCCGGGGCTTCCTTGGCGAAGGTGCTGTTGACGCCGTAGGCGACCTCCACCGACGGGAAGGCGCAGCCTTCCTCGCGCTTGCCGTTTGCGCTGCTCAGCTCCTTCCAGCACGCCTCGGAATAGGGCGGCTCCTCGAGCTGGACGAGCTTGAACTTGCCCATGACCGCGGTCGGCGACCAGTAGTAGAAGAGGATCGGCTCGCCCTGCAGGTAGGCGGAGGTGATGGCCGCATCGAGCGCCGTGCCCGTGCCGGGGCGGAAGTTCACGAAATGCTCGTCGAGCTTGTAGGCTTCGAGCTTGGCGGTGCTGATGCCCTCGCAAGTCCAGCCGGACGGGCAGTTCAGGAAGCGGCCCTTCGAGGGCTCCTCGGGGTCGGCGAAAAGCGCGACATATTTCGGGTCGGAGAGCTGCGAGACGCTCTTGAGGTCGGCCGCCGCCGGCTCGATGCCGCGCTCCTTGTCGCCCTTGACCAGATATTCCGGCACGAACCAGCCTTCGCTTGCGCCGACGAAGGTCTTGCCGACCGACAGGACCTTGCCCTCGGCGGCGGCCTTGTTCCAGGCGTCGCTGCGGCCGATCCACTCCTCGGCGAAGACCTGCACGTCGTTGTTGGCCGTCGCCTGTTCCAGCGTGACCGAGTTGCCGGGGATGGAATCCACCGCGCAGCCGTAGCCCTCGGCAAGGATCGTCTTCATGACCTCGGTGATGAAGGCGCCGCTTTCCCAGTCGATGCCGGCGAAGGTGACCGTCTTGCCGTCGCCGCAATAGGAGGCGTTGGCCGCGGCGGTGGAGGCGCCCAGCAGGAGCGCGGTCGCCATGGCTTTCAAAAGGATGTTGGACATTTCTCGTTCCCCTTGTTGAACGTAAACCGATCCTGCGCGCCCATGGCGCACGATCCACTCTTCCCGCCGCGTCCGTTCCGGATCTTGTCCCTCCCCAGCCGGCTGCCGAGGAATGGCTTGGCTTTCCTGTATTTGGTTGTATATGTAAGAAAGAATATTTTTGGCTGGCATGCAAGAGAAAAATAATCGAGAAGTGGGTCGGCGGTCGGGCGCAACAATCGATCGCGAGGATGGGAACGGGAGTGAATGTGACGCAGGCTGCTGAAAAATCAGGCCCTTACGAATGGGCATGCAATGCGGCGCCGCTCTATGCGGCCGTCAAGCACTATATCCGCGAGCGGATCGACAGCGGCGCCTGGCCCGCCAACCATCGCATACCCTCGGAAAACGAGCTCGTGTCGGAGCTCGGCATCAGCCGCATGACCGCGAACCGGGCGCTGCGCGAACTGGCGAGCGAGGGGGCGATCGTGCGCGTGCAGGGCGTCGGCTCCTTCGTGGCGACCCACAAGGCGAGTTCGGCCCTCTTCGACGTGCGCAACATCGCCGACGAGATTCGCGAGCGCGGGCACGAGCACGCCGCGCAGGTGCTGCTTCTCCAGGAGGAGGCCGTCAGCCCGGACCTGGCGGATGCGCTCGACCTTGCGGTCGGCTCGCGCATCTTCCACTCCATCCTCCTGCACAGCGAGAACGATGTGCCGATCCAGATCGAGGACCGCTTCGTCAACCCGGTCTTCGCCCCGCATTATCTCGACCAGGATTTCCACGCGATCACGCCGAATGCCTACCTGACGGAGGTCGCTCCGATCAGCCGCACGGAGCAGGTCGTCGAGGCGCTGCTGCCCCAGGCCTGGCAGGCAAAGCTGCTGGCGATCCCGAAGGCGGAGCCATGCCTCGCCATCCAGCGCCGCACCTGGTCGGGCGGCCAGAGCGCCACGTTCGTGAGGCTGTTCTATCCCGGTTCCCGGTATCGCCTGGAGGCCAGCTCCGGGTCTTCGGCCTGAGCCAAGAGGGCGCCAAGTTATATATGGTTGTACATACAACTGGCGCTTCGCCGGCCCTCTTGGCTGCGGTGCGCCACGGCTGCCGTCGGGAGCCCGCCGGGCGGCGCACGCGCATTCGAGCGCAGCCTGTCCTCGTTCAGAATTTCCGGCTGACGGAGAGCTTGAAGCTGCGGCCCGGCATGGCCGATATTCCGTCCGACAGGTAGGGGAAGTAATACTTGTCGAACAGGTTGTCGACGGCGGCGTGCACCTCGAGGCCCGCCAGCGGACCCTCCTGCGGCGTCCAGTCGATGGAAAGGCCGTGCACCGCATAGCCGCTGCTTTCGCGGCGGGCATAGGTCTCGCCGCCCTGCCTTGCCGGCGTGCGATGCTGGCGGGCGACGAAAAGCCCGTTCCAGCTGAACGACAGGTCGTGGTCCGCAACCCTGTAGCCGATCTGGACGTTGGCGGTGAGCGGCGCGAGGTCCTGCGTATAGGTGTCCGGGCCGTAGATGTTGTTGATCGCGCCGTGGCGCCTGCCGTTCATCCAGGAAACCCCGAGGTCGCCGAAGAGGGTGTCGGAATCGTAACGCGCCGTGAGCTCGAGGCCGTAGACCCTGTAGGAGGGCGTGTTCCAGTAGAACGGCACGCCTTTCACGCCGGCGAGGTTGGCCGCGCCGAAACGGCGCGTGACGGGATTGGTGACATGGTTGTGGAAGGCACTGAGCGAGGCAACCAGCGTGTCGCCGTTGCGCAAGACGTCGTCGAACTGCTGCGAGACGCCGAGGCTGATATTGTTGTTCCGCTCCGCCTTGAGGCCGCGCGAGGTGGCCGAAGCCGACGTCAGCGCGCTCTGGCTCGAATAGATCTCGTCGATGACCGGCGCGCGCATCGCATAGGCCCAGTCGGCGAAGAGCGTGGTGGCGGGCGTCGCCTCCCAGCGCAGGCTCAGCGCCGGAGTGAGGCCGGTATGGGAGACCGCCGAGTAGTCGTGGCCCGCGGCCGGGTCGTTGTAGCGCGGCGCGGCGTTCGGCACGCCCTTGGAGCGCACGTGATCGAACCGCAGGCCGGGCGTCACCTTGAACGTGTCCGTCAGGCCGATCTCGTCGCGCAAGAAGGCGGATATGGTCTGCTGCGTCCCCTCCGGCACGATCCAGGAGGCGTAGTACCCGTAATTGTGTTGCGCGCTGTTGCGGTTGGCGATGTCGTACATCCAGGAATCGCGCTCGTGGCGGACGAACTGCACGCCGTAGTTCGCCACGTGCGACAGGCCGCCGAGCTCGAAGCTCGACGTGTTCTCCGCCTCCAGCTTGATGTCGGTATATTGCACGTCGTCTTCCTGACCGCCGATCGTTGCGCTCGGCGTGAAGCCCGCGACGGTGGGGCGCGTCATGTTCAGGCCGGTCGAGGACAGGCTCGCCATGGCCTTGAAGTTCACCAGGTCGCTGTCGCCGAGATAGGAATATTTCAGCGTCGAGGAGAAATCCTCCATGTCGCGCAGGGCGAGCGCCCGCAGCCGCGCGAGCTCGTAGCCGTACCTGTCGATGGTGTATGCGGTGAGCCCGAGATCGCCGCGCACGCCCGCCGGCGGGCCCCAGTCCTCGGATTTGCCGTAGACCACCGATGCGCGCAGTTCGTGCCCGTCAAGTTCGGCGCCCGCATTGGCGGAGAAGGAGAGGAGCCTGTCGTTGGACGCGTCGTAGACCTTTCCGCCGCCGACGCGCATGTTGTCGCTCTTGCGCCAGATGACGGAGGCGAGCCCGTCATAGGTGACGGGGCCGCCGAAATCCGACTTGCCGTAGACCGCCGCCGAGCCCAGGCGCTGCTTGTTGGCGCTCTGGTAGCTCGTCTTGGTCCAGGCGCCGAGCGTCTGGCCCTCCTTCAGCATGTCCGCCGCCGTCTTGCTTTCCATCAGCACCGTGCCGCCGAAGCCGCCGTTGCCGTAGCGCACGGAGGTCGCCCCCTTCAGGATTTCCACCCGCTTGAGGAGTTCGGGGTCGACGAAGACCGTGCCCTGGTCGTAGCGCTCGAAATTCTTGGGCGCGCCATCGAGCAGGATGCGCACGTCCGAGGCGCGCGCGAAGCCGCGGATGGCAAGCGTCTGGCCCTGCAGGCGCACGCCGCCGCCGGCGTTGACGCCGGGTGTCCGGCGCAGGAGCTGCGGCAGGGAGTTCGCCTGCGCCGCCTCGATCTCTTCCGAATCGATTTCGGCGACACTCGGCGCGTCGCCGTTGAAGACGCGCCCGCCCTTGACGACGATGGCCTGGAGGGCCGTGCCGTCATCGGCGGCGGCGGCGGACGAACCGGACGCGGCATCCGCCGCCACCTCCACCTTCACCGTCCGCTCGCCGATGAACCGGTAGCGGATGCCCGTTCCGGCAAGCAGCCGCTCCAGCGCCTCCGTCGCCGTCATGTTCCCCGAGACCCGCGCGCTTGTGAGGCCGCCGGCGACCGATGCGTCGAACACCATCTGGAGGCCGGACTGGCTGGCGAGGCGGTTGAGCGCGCCCGCCAGGTTGCCGGCCGGAAGGTCGACGGCGATCCTCGGCTGCTGCGCTTCGGCGCGGACGGGCAGGACTGCGGTGGCCGCGCCCGAAAGCAGGAGGGCAAGCAGCGAGGCGCGCGCCTTGCGGCGAAAAATCCGGTTTCTCGATGTCATGATGGGCCTATCTCCGGGCAGCAAAATCCGTTTCTGCCGTGCGAACGAATGAGCCTGTCGTTCCGGGACACCCCGCCGCGAAAAATTTCCGCTCAGTAGAGGATGGTCACATAGGGGCCGACGCGGGCGACGCGGATTGCGAACGCGGCGGCAAGATCGCCGAGCGCGGCGGCGGGATCGGAAAGATCGAAATTGCCCGAAAGGCGCTTCCTGCGCAGCGCGTCGCGCGTCACGACGATCCGGCCGGGCAGGTAGCGCTCGAAGGTTTCCACCACCTCCGCCAGGGGCCTGTCCTCGAAGATGAAGCGCCCCGAGCGCCAGGCGGCGACCGACACGGGATCGACCGTTTCCACGCTGCCGAGCCTTCCGTCCGGCGTATAGTCGACCTGCTGGTTCTCCTCGAGCCGGCTGCCGGCGCCCGCCGCGTCCGTCCTGACCAGGACGCTGTGCTCCAGCACTGTCACGCTGGTTCCGTCCTCGCGCCGGTTGACGTCGAAGGCGGTGCCGAGCGCCGTCGCCGTGCCGCCGGCGGCCTCCACCGAGAAGGGGCGGGCCGCATCCGGCGCCACATCCACGAAGATCTCGCCGCGCAGCAGCACCAGGCGCCGTTCCGCCTGCGTGAAGCGCAGCGCGATCGCCGAATCCGCGTTCAACGTCACCGTCGAGCCGTCCGGCGTCGTGACGACCTTGCGTTCAGCCGTGCCGGACATGTGGTCCGCGCGAAGGCGCAGGGGAACGTCGGCGAGATAGAGGCCGCCGACCAGGGCGATCCCGGCCAGTGCCGCGACCGTCCTTCCGGTCCGGCCGGAGGAGCGCTTGCCGCCGGCCTCGGCAAGGAAGGTCCCGTCGCTCGCGACGAGCGCGCTGGCATCGCCCATGAGACATCGCACGCGCTCATAGGCCCGGGCATGCCGTTCGTCGGCCGCAAGCCATCGCCGGAAGCCCGCATCCAGGGCCGTGTCGTCGGGCCGGTCGCGGCGCCTCAGCAGCCAGTCCACCGCCTCCTCGCGCACGGCCCTTTCCGTTCTCGCCGCCTCCGTCACAGCGTTTCCTCCAGGCATTCCAGGCAATGCAGGTAGGCCTTGCGCAAATGGCGGTCCACCATGTTCCGGCTGATGCCGCTGCGGGCGGCGATCTGTTCCGAGGTCAACTGGCCGATGCAGCTTGCCAAGAAGACCTGCCGGCGCTGGAGGGACATGTCCATGATCGCCCGGCGCAGGAGCCTCAGCCGGTGGTCCCTGTCCGCCAGCGCATCCGCATCGGGAAACGCCTGGGGCACGCCGAGCGCCTCCTCGGCGCTTCCGGAAAAGAGCCTGCGCTCGAACTGGGCGCGGCGCAGGCGGTCGATGCCGAGATTGGCGCAGGCGCGTATGAGGAAGGCGCGCACGAGCGAGCGGTTTTCCGGAAGCCGCGGCTTTCCCGTCAGGCGCAGGTAAAGGTCGTGCACGATTTCCTGGGAGGCCGCCGCGCTGTGGCCGCGCCGGCTCATGGCGCGGCACAGATCCTCGTAATAGAGTTGGACGGCGTCATCGACGAACGCGCGTGACGTGGGCTTGCTCCACATAGGACGGATTTCCGGTCGGCACGGATTGAGCGATCCCGCTGCAATAAGTCAAAAAACACCGGGTGGCAATAAACATGACTTAATTAATCATGTATTGCCCCGGGCCGAGGCGCCTCAAGGCCGGTCGAGGGATGGCGGAGGCCGAAAATACCCGGTTTCCACCGCGCGGTGCCGGTCACCCGCCTTTCGAAAGTGTCACATGGCTGTCAAGCAAGAGGGGTAGGGAGCGGTGACCTTTTCGGAAGGATGTCCTCATGAAAACGCTTGTCTGCCTCGTCGCCCTGCTTGCCGCCGCCCCCGCCTCCGCCGCGAACCTCGTGCTCTATACCAGCCAGCCGAACGAGGACGCGCAGGCGACCGTGGACGGCTTCATGGCAGCCAATCCGGACATCAAGGTGGACTGGGTGCGTGACGGCACGCCGAAGATCATGGCCAAGCTCCAGGCCGAGATCGCGGCCGGCAACCCGGTTGCCGACGTGCTGCTGATCGCCGACACCGTCACGCTCGAGCGCCTCAAGCAGGAGGGCAGGCTGCTTGCCTACAAGTCGCCGGAGGCGGCCAGCTACGACGCCAGCCTCTACGACAAGGACGGCTACTACTATTCGACCAAGCTGATCACCACCGGCATCGTCTACAACACCGGTGCCGCGATGAAGCCGGCAAGCTGGCAGGATCTGGCGAAGCCGGAAGCCAAGGGGCTCGTGACGATGCCGAGCCCGCTCACCTCGGGCGCCGCCCTCATCCACGCCCAGACGCTGACGGCCGTCGACAGCCTCGGCTGGGACTATTACAAGGCGCTTGCCGAGAACGGCGCGACCGCTGCCGGCGGCAACGGCGCCGTGCTGAAGGCCGTCGCCTCGGGTGAAAAGGCCTATGGCATGGTGGTCGACTACATGCCGATCCGCGAGAAGGCGAAGGGCGCGCCGGTCGAGTTCGTCTTCCCGGCCGAGGGCGTTTCCGCCGTGACCGAGCCGGTCGGCATCCTCGCCTCGTCCAAGAATGCCGAGGCGGCCAGGAAGTTCGTCGATTACGTCCTCTCGGTTCCGGGCCAGGAAGGCTTCGTCAAGCTCGGTTATATCCCGGCCCGCAGCGGCGTGGCCATGCCGGAAGGCTTTCCGGCGCGCGAGGCGATCCGCGTCCTGCCGCTCGATGCCGCGACGGCGCTCGGGAACACCGACGCGGACCTGAAGACGTTCTCCGGCCACTTCGGCTCCAACTGAGGCCCGCTTCCGCCTCCATGTACGGTTACGTCCGCCCGGGAAGCAGCCAGCCGGCCTGGCTGTTTCCGTTTGTCGCCGGTGTGGTCGCCGTTCTCAGCGTGCTGCCGCTCGCGCGGCTCGCCATGGTGGGCATCGCCGCCCTTGCGGACGGCGGCGCCGTCGCCGTGTTCACCGACCGCGCGCTCTGGATGGCGGCCTACCACACGCTCGTCACCGCGGTTCTCGGGACCGCCATTTCGCTGGCCATCGGCTCGCTCTTCGCCTTCCTGCTGACGCTCACCGATATTCCGGCGCGGGGGCCGATCGGCTTCCTCTTCGTGCTGCCGATGATGATCCCGCCGCAGGTGACGGCGCTCGCCTGGGTGCAGATGTCCGGCCCCTCCAGTCCTCTGCTCAAGGCGCTGCACATCGCCCCGCCGCTCGGCGCGCCGCAGCCGCTCTATTCGGTCGGCGGCATCGCCCTGCTCTACGGCGTGCAGCACGCGCCGCTCGTCTATCTCGCGCTGCGGGCGGGGCTGACGGCCGTGCCGCGCGACGGCATCGAGGCTGCGCGCCTTTCCGGCGCCGGCGCCTTTCGCGCCTTCCGCCAGATCGTCGTGCCGCTCGCCATGCCCGGCCTGATCGCAGGGGCGGCCATCTCCTTCGTCTCCTGCATCGGCAATTTCGGCATTCCGGCGATCCTCGGCATCCCCGCCTCGATCTATACGCTCGCGACGCTGATCTTCACCAAGTTCGCGGCCTTCACCGACCGCACCTTCGGCGAGGTCGCGGTGCTTTCGGCCGTCATCGCGCTCATCTCGGTGGCCGGGCTTGCCGTGCAGGAACGGGCGCTCGGCGGCCGCGACTATCGCATCCTCGGCCAGGCGGGCGCGGCGGCGACGTTCCGGATCGGCGCGTGGAAGACCGTCTTCCTGCCCCTCCTCCTGGCCGCGCTTTTCTTCATGCTGGTCGCCCCCTTCCTTGCGCTGCTCGCCGGCGCCCTGGTGCCGGCCTTCGGCGTGCCGCTGACCTTCGAAACCCTCTCGTTCCACGCCTTCGAGGAAGTGCTGCTGCGCCAGGCGGTCACACGCACGGCCTTCGCCAATTCGCTGTTCCTCGCGGCGGTCACGGCGGCCGGCCTGCTCTTCCTGTCGGTGGCCGCCGGCTATGTGCTGACGCGCCGGCGGGACGCCGCCTCCCGCCTCGTCGCCGGCCTCATCGAGATTCCCTATGCGCTGCCGGGCATCATCATCGCCGTCGCCTTCATCCTCGTCTTCGCCGCGCCGCTGCCGGTCTTCGGCGTCACGCTCTACGGTACGATCTGGATCATCCTCCTTGCCTATTTCGCGAGCTTCTTCGCCGTCAGCCTCAAGCCCGTCGTCAGCGCCTACCGCCAGCTCGACCCGGCGCTGGAGGAGGCCGCGCGGCTGGCCGGCGCCGGCTTCTTCAGGCGCCTGAAGGATATCCTCGTGCCGCTCGTTGCGCCCGCGGCCGGCGCCTCCGTCATCCTGGTCTTCCTCATCGCCTGCAACGAGCTGACGGTGTCGGCGCTGCTGTGGTCGGCAGGCACCCAGACCCTCGGCGTCGTCATCTACAATCTCGACGACAGCGGCGGCTCCGACCTCGCCTCGGCGCTCTCCGTGCTCGTCGTCCTCATGGTCGTTGCCATGATGCTGCTGCTGGAGCTCATGGCAAGGCACCTGCCGAAGGGGGTGGTGCCGTGGCGAAGCTGATCCTCAACAATGTCGGCAAGGACTTCGGCAGCGGCCGGCCGGCGGTGAGCGGCCTTTCGCTCGAGGTGCGCGAGGGCGGCTTTCTTGCGCTGCTCGGCCCGTCCGGCTGCGGCAAGACCACGGTGCTGCGCATGATCGCCGGCTTCGAGGCGCCGAGCGACGGGGCGATCTTCCTCGGCGAGAGGCTGCTTGCCAATGCCGCGCAGTCGCTGCCGCCCGAGCGGCGCAACATGGCAATGGTGTTCCAGTCCTACGCGCTCTGGCCGCACATGAGCGTCGCCGACAATGTCGGCTATCCGCTGAAGGTGCGCGGCGTTTCAAGGGAGGCCTACCGCAGCCGGATAGGCGAGGCGCTGGAGACGGTGCGGCTCGCCGACCACGCCGATCGCCGGCCGGCGGAGCTTTCCGGCGGCCAGCGGCAGCGGGTGGCGCTGGCGCGCTGCCTCGTCACCCATCCGGACGTCGTGCTGCTCGACGAGCCGCTCGCCAATCTCGACCGGCATCTGCGGCAGGAGATGGAGGAGACCTTCCGCGAGTTCCACCAGCGCTCCGGCGCGACCATGATCTACGTCACCCACGACCAGAGCGAGGCGATGGCGCTTGCGACGGACGTGGCGGTCATGTCGCAGGGAAAGCTCCTGCAGGTGGCCCCGCCGGAGGAGATCTACGCCCGGCCCGAGGGCCGCCTCGTCGGCAGCCTCATCGGACGCGGCGCCGTCCTTTCCCTCGCCCTGCCGGAGGGCGCGCCGCGAAAGCTCGGCCGGGACATGCTGCGCGGTCTGTTCGCGGCGCTGCTTTCCGGCCACGGGCCGAAGGCCGACATCCTCGTGCGCCCGGAGGATGTCCATCTTTCCGGCGAGGGTGCCGCGGCGCGGGTCCGCTCCTCGCTCTATGAGGGGGAACGCTACAGCCTGACGCTGGAGCTGGAGGACGGCCAGATCCTTCGCGCCTTCAGCCGCCACCGGCCGGGGGCCGGAGACACGGTGCATGTGACGGTCGCCTCCGCCTGGCGGCTCTAGCGGGCGCCGGAAAGCCGCGATCAAATAATCATGAGAAAAGGTTTTCCCATCTTGACTTTTCCCATGCGCAAAGGTTTTCTCAAAGCAGATTTGGAGGGAGGCCAGACTGAGTACCCAGCGCAACAGGACAGTCCGCGCAACCATTCACGATGTCGCCCGGGCGGCGGGCGTCAGCGTGTCGACCGTGTCGAAGGCATTGAACGGCAATGGCCGGATGGCGGCCGAGACGCGGGCGAGGATAAAGCAGGTGGCCGAGGGCATCGGCTTCCGGCCCAATGCGCTCGCGCGGGGACTGCTCTTCAGCCGTTCCTTCACCATCGGCCTCCTGACGAACGACACCTACGGCCGCTTCACCCTGCCTGTGATGGCGGGGGTGTCCGAAGCGCTGGTGGATCAGGGCGTTTCGGTCTTCCTCTGCGCGATTGAGGACGATCCGGCCCTGGGGAAGATCCATGTCGACGCCATGCTGGACAAGCAGGTGGACGGCATCATCGCCACGGGAAAACGCGTCGACCGCTCGCTTCCGGTCGACCTTTCGGGGCTTCCGGTTCCGGTCGTCTACGCCTTCACCGACGGCGCGCCGGACAGCGTCACGCTGACCTCGGACGATGCGCACGGGGCGGGCCTTGCGACCGACTGGCTGCTTGGCCTCGGCCGGCGGCGGCTGGTGCACGTCACGGGGCCGGAAAGCTTCGCCTCGGTGCGCGAGCGCGCCCGCGCCTTCCGCGCCCATGCGGGGGAGGGCGCCGAGGTGCTTTCCGGCATCTGGGCGGAAAGCTGGGGGCACGAGGCCGTCGGCCGCCTGTGGTCGGGGGACGGGGAGAAGCCGGACGGCATCTTCTGCGGCAACGACCAGATCGCGCGCGGGGTGATCGACGCGCTGCGCGAGCGGGGGGTCCGCGTGCCGGAGGACGTTTCCGTCATCGGCTTCGACAATTGGGAGATCATGGCCGCCCAGGCGCGCCCGCCGCTGACCTCGGTGGACATGAACCTGAAGGAGCTCGGCAAGGAGGCGGGCCGGACCGTGCTGGCGCTCGCCGAAGGCAAGCATATCGAGCCGGGCCTGCGCAAACTGCCGTGCCGGCTCGTCGTGAGGCAGTCCTGTGGAGGCGGGCAGGCCTGATTGAAGAGAGGAGGCGGACGCGTCGGGCGACGCTCCGCGATATGGAGGAAAAAGTCATGCTCAGGAAACTATTGGCCGCGACGTGCCTGTTCTCGGCCGCCATGCTGTCGACCGCGTCCGCGGAGACCATCTCCATGTGGGTGCGCTCGGGTATCGGCGACTCCTTCAAGGAGGTCGTCAAGGCCTACAACGCGAAGGGCGGCGATACGGTCGAACTGACCGAAGTGCCCTTCGCCGAGCTGGTCCAGAAATACGCGACCGCGATCGCCGGCGGCCAGGCGCCCGACGCCCTGTCCCTCGACCTGATCTATACGCCCGCCTTCGCGGCCGCGGGCCAGCTGGAGGACCTGACCGACTGGGCGAAGTCGCTGTCCTACTTCGATGCCCTGGCGCCGGCCCATGTGAAGCTCGGCACCTACGAGGGCAGGAACTACGGCCTGCCGCTGTCCATCGAGACCTCGATCTTCGCCTGGAACAAGGATCTCTACCGCAAGGCCGGCCTCGATCCGGAAAAGGCGCCGGCGACCTGGGAGGAGATCACCGCCAACGCGGAAAAGATCCGCGCGCTCGGCGGCGACACCTACGGCTTCTACTTCTCCGGCGGCGGCTGCGGCGGCTGCATGATCTTCACCTTCACGCCGCTCGTCTGGGGCGCCGGCGCTGATATCCTGTCGGAGGACGGCAAGACGGCGACGCTCGATACGCCGCAGATGCGCAAGGCGGTCGACATCTACCGCAACCTCGTCGCCAAGGACACGGTCCCGGCCGGCGCGGCCAGCGACAACGGCGTCAACTTCCTGTCGATCACCAACGGCAGGATCGGCCAGCAGAGCCTCGGCGCCTTCGCCATCGGCACGCTGGTGACGCAGCATCCGGAGATCGACTTCGGCGTGACGCTGATCCCGGGCGTCGACGGCAACCCGTCCTCCTTCGCCGGCGGCGACAATTTCGTCGTGACCAAGGGCACGCCGCGGCTCGACAAGGTCAAGGCCTTCCTGGAATACACCTATTCGCTCGAAGGCCAGAAGATCATGGCCAAGTACGGCAGCCTGCCGACGCGCTCGGACATCGCCGACGAGGTGCTGGCCGGCCTCGATCCGCGCCTCGGCGTCGCCATGAAGGCGGTCTCGGTCGCCAAGACGCCCTATACGCTGCAGTTCAACGACCTGATCAACTCGTCGAACGGGCCGTGGGCGACGTTCATCAACGCCGCCATCTACGGCGACGACGTCGACGGCGCCTTCGCGAACGCGCAGGCCGAGATGCAGTCGATCATCGACGCGGCGCAGTAAGGCGCCGACGAGGGTCGGGCCTCTCTCCCGCCCGAGCCGCGGGGAGGAGCCGCAGGGCTCCTCCCCAGACCCCAAGACCGAGAGCGACCAACATGACGATGCCCATCACCGCATCCAGGCCGCCCCATGCGCGGCGCCGGCGAAAGAGGACAGGCTGGGCCGGCCTCCTCTACATCGCGCCCGCCATGGCCCTGGTCACGGTGTTCTTCGTGATCCCCGTGCTGTTCACGCTCTGGATGAGCCTTCACCGCTGGCCGCTGCTCGGCGCGCCGAGCTGGATCGGGCTCGGCAACTACACCCGCATGGTCACGGACGCGCGCTTCTTCACCGCCCTCGGCTTCACCGCGCACTATACGGTGGTGGTCACCATCGCGATCTTCGCCGTCGCCTTCCCGCTCGCCGTCTTCGTGGAGAAGCAGAGGCCGCTGGTCTCCGCCTACCGCACGATCATCTTCCTGCCCGTGGTCGTCGGCCTCGCCTCCGCCTCGCTGCTCTGGGTGT
The DNA here is from genome assembly GCF_046557955.1 of Shinella agrisoli. NCBI lineage: Bacteria > Pseudomonadati > Pseudomonadota > Alphaproteobacteria > Hyphomicrobiales > Rhizobiaceae > Shinella > Shinella agrisoli. The sequence goes on from NZ_JBJIEP010000006.1 coordinate 133,687, forward strand.
GGCTGGCCAATGTCGACAGCGGGCTGTTCGCGCCGCTGCTGGAGGCGCTCGGCCTGACCCGGGGGCGGGTGAACCTGCTTGCGACCTTCGACACCGCCTTCCTCACCATCATCGTCATGGTGGTCTGGAAGATCGCCGGCTTCACCATGATCATCCTCCTGACCGGCCTGCAGGCGATACCGGCCGAGCTGACGGAGGCGGCGCGGATCGACGGCGCGCGCCGCTGGCAGCGCTTCCGGCACCTGACGCTGCCGCTGATGCGCCGCACGCTGGCGCTGGCGCTGATCCTGTCCATCACCGGCTCGATCCTCGCCTTCGACCAGTTCTACATCATGACCTCCGGCGGGCCGCAGAACCGGATGATCTCCGTGGTCTACTACATCTTCAACCAGTCCTTCGTGTCGTTCAACCTCGGCTACGGCGCGGCCCTGTCCATCGCGCTCCTCGCCATCCTCCTCGCCATCAGCATCGTGCAGCTCTGGCTGCTCAGGGTGGGAGACGAGCGCCCATGACGACCCGCCGGGAGACCCGCGCCCGCAAGGCGCTCCGCAACCGCATCGCCTACCATGGCGTGGGCATCGGCACGGCCTTCTTCTTCCTCGCGCCGTTCCTCGTCGGCCTCCTCGCCTCGTTCCGGCCGAACAGCGAAAGCGGGCAGCCGCCGCTGCCGCCATGGCCGGCATCCGGCTTCAGCATAGACGCCTATCGCGCGCTGGACGGGTTCGGCGCGGGCGTGTGGCAGCACACGGTGAACTCGCTCGTGGTGTCGCTGGGCACCGTCGTGCTGACCGTCGCGGTCAGCGTGCTCGCCGGCTACGGCTTCTCGCGCTACCGCTTCCCGCTCAAGAACGCGCTGTTCGTGCTGATCATCGCCACGCTGATGATCCCGTTCCAGTCGATCCTGACGCCGCTCTTCATCATCCTGGCCAGGCTCGGCCTCAACAATTCGCTGTTCGGGCTGATGCTGATCTACGTGACGCTGCAATTGCCGTTCTCCGTCTTCATGATGCGCAACGCCTTCGACGCGGTGCCGAAGGAGATCGAGGAGGCGGCGCGCATCGACGGCGCGCGCGATCTCAGGCTGCTGTTCCGCGTCCTCATGCCGCTCGTCATGCCGGGCGTCGCGACGGTCTCGATCTTCGCCTTCCTCAACGCCTGGAACGAGTTCCTGGCCGCGCTCGTGCTGCTCTCCAGCAACGAGAACTACACGCTGCCGGTGCTGATGACCGCGGTGCGCGCAGGAAGGCTCGGCGCCATCAACTGGGGCGCCGTGCAGGCGGGCGTGACCGTGATGGTCGTGCCCTGCCTCTTCGTCTTCCTTCTCCTGCAACGCTACTACATGCGCGGGCTCATGGCCGGCGCGGTGAAATGACAGAAAGTGAAAGCGAGCCCATGAGCAAGACCCGTAAAGACCGCCAGTTCCGCCCCGTCGCCGTTCCCGACGTCGAGGTCGGGGGATTCTGGGGCAAGTGGCAGGACGCCGTTTGCGACTCCACCGCCGAGACGCTGCTCGACCGCTGCGTGGAGGCCGGCATGGTCAAGGCCATCGACGTCGACCAGCCGAGCCCCGGCATCGTCATTCCGATCCAGGAATGGGGCGGCACGACGCAGATGTTCTGGGATTCCGACCTCGGCAAGTCGATCGAGACCATCGCCTATTCGCTCTACCGCAAGCCGAATCCGAAGCTGGAGGCGCGGGCGGACGCGATCATCGACATGTACGGGAAGCTCCAGGACAAGGACGGTTACCTGAACGCCTGGTTCCAGCGCGTGCAGCCGGACCGGCGCTGGACGAATCTGCGCGACCATCACGAGCTCTACTGCGCCGGCCACCTGATCGAGGCCGCCGTCGCCTATTACCAGGCGACGGGAAAGCGCAAGCTGCTCGACATCATGTGCCGCTACGCCGACTACATGATCAAGGTGTTCGGCCACGGCCCGGGCCAGATCCCCGGCTATTGCGGCCACGAGGAGATCGAGCTGGCGCTCGTCAAGCTCGCCCGCGTGACCGGCGAGACGAAATATCTCGACCTCTCCAAGTTCTTCATCGACGAACGGGGAACCGAGCCGCACTTCTTCACAGAGGAGGCGAGGCGCGACGGCCGCGACCCGAAGGACTTCATCCAGAAGACCTACGAATACGGCCAGGCCCATCAGCCGGTGCGCGAGCAGAAGAAGGTGGTGGGCCATGCCGTGCGCGCCATGTACCTCTATTCGGGCATGGCGGACATCGCCACCGAATACAGGGACGACAGCCTGACGGACGCGCTGGACGTGCTGTGGGACGACGTCGTGACGAAGCAGATGTACATCACCGGCGGCATCGGCCCCTCGGCGTCCAACGAAGGGTTCACGGACTACTACGACCTGCCGAACGACACGGCCTATGCCGAGACCTGCGCGTCGGTCGGCCTCGTCTTCTGGGCGAACCGGATGCTCGGCCGCGGGCCGGACCGGCGCTATGCCGACATCATGGAACAGGCGCTCTACAACGGTGCCCTGCCGGGCCTGTCGATCGACGGCAAGACCTTCTTCTACGACAACCCGCTGGAATCGACGGGCAGGCACCATCGCTGGAAATGGCACCATTGCCCCTGCTGCCCGCCGAACATCGCGCGCCTCGTCACGTCGATCGGCTCCTACATGTATGCGGTGGCCGACGACGAGGTCGCGGTGCATCTCTACGGCGAAAGCACCCTCAGGGCCGAGCTTGCCGGCGGCGTGAAGGTCACGCTGAGGCAGGAGACCAGCTATCCCTGGGACGGCGCCATCGCTTTGACGGCGGCGCTCGCCGCGCCTGCCCGGTTCGCGCTGTCCCTGCGCATTCCCGAATGGGCGGAGGGCGCGACGCTCAGCGTCAACGGCCAGATGCTGGACCTTCCGGCGCTGACCGGCGACGGCTATGCCCGGATCGAGCGCGAATGGGCGGACGGCGACCGCGTGGCGCTGTTCCTGCCGCTTTCGCTGCGGCCGCAATATGCCAGCCCGAAGGTGCGCCAGGACGTCGGCCGGGTGGCGCTGATGCGCGGGCCGCTGGTCTATTGCGCCGAGGAGGTCGACAATGGCGGCGACCTCAACGCGATCGTCATCCCGCGGGAGCTGCCGCCGGCGACATCCGCGGTGCTTGCCGACCTCAACGGCGCCGTCGCCGTCGACCTTGCCGCCGAACGGGAGGATACGGCAGGCTGGGGCGAAGCGCTCTACCGCCCCGCGCCGGCGGACCGCAAGCCGGCGACGGTGCGGCTGGTGCCCTATCATCTGTGGGACAACCGCGCGCCGGGCAGCATGCTCGTCTGGCTGCAGGCCGGCAGATAGGACCGGAACCGATGGCTACCGAACCGAGGCCCGCAAGCCTGACCCTGACCGACGTGCGCAAGAGCTTCGGCAGCCTCGCCGTCATCCACGGCGTGGACCTTTCGATCGGCGAGGGCGAGTTCGTCGTCTTCGTCGGCCCGTCCGGCTGCGGGAAATCGACGCTGCTGCGCATGATCGCCGGGCTGGAGGAGGTCACCGAGGGCGAGATCGCCATCAAGGGGCGCGACGTCACCGACCTCGATCCCTCGGACCGCGGCATCGCCATGGTCTTCCAGTCCTACGCGCTCTATCCGCATATGAGCGTTCGCGACAATCTGGCCTTCGGCCTGAAGATGTCGCGGACGGACGCGGCGGAAATCGAGCGGCGCGTCGCCCAGGCCTCGTCGATCCTGAAGATCGATCACCTGCTCGACCGGCGCCCCGGCCAGCTTTCCGGCGGCCAGCGGCAGCGGGTGGCCATCGGGCGCGCGATCGTGCGGAAGCCCGACGTCTTCCTGTTCGACGAGCCGCTCTCGAACCTCGATGCGGAGCTGCGCGTGTCGATGCGCATCGAGATCGCGCGGCTGCACCGCGACCTCGGCAACACCATGGTCTACGTGACCCACGACCAGACGGAGGCGATGACGCTGGCCGACCGCATCGTCATCCTGCGCGACGGCCGGATCGAGCAGGTCGGCACGCCGCGGCAGGTCTACGAGGACCCGGCCAATACCTTCGTGGCGGGGTTCATCGGCTCGCCGCGCATGAACCTTCTGGAGGGGCGCTGGACGGCGGGCGGCGTCCTGCTCGGTGAGACCCTGCTGCCCGCGCCCGCGCTGCACGCCCCGCCCTCCGAGGGCGCCTCGGTGAAATTCGGCATCCGGCCCGAACATATCCGGATCGCGGGAGCGGGCCAGGACGGCGTGCCGGCCGTCGTGGAGTTCAGCGAATATCTGGGCGGCACCTGCTTTCTCTATTGCCGGCTGGCGGAAGGCCAGAGCGTCACCATCGAGAACAGGGGCGAGGCGCAGCCTGAAAACGGCGAGGCCGTCAGGCTCGTCTTTCCCGCGGCGCGCAGCTTCGTGTTCGAAGCCGGCGGCCTGCGCCTGCGATAGGCCGGACGGAACCGGACGCCGTCCCTTCCTGGAGGCGTTCCGGCGTCCGGGGCTCCGCCAGGGCCAGCGCATAGCGTGTATGGAAGGCGACGCGCGCCAGCTCGATCGTATAGGCGAGCGCGATCAGGCTCGGCTGCCCGAGATTCTGCGGCATCCTTTCTATAACCCATGTTATCCGGCAATCGTGATCGATAAGAACGATTTCCATCGATCACTTTTTCCGGCCGCCCAGGATACATCTGGATCGCGGGCGTGGCACAGGCTATCTATTGCGCCATGCTCTGCTTCGACAGGGACGCAGTCACCGCCATCAGCCACTGGTTTCGGGATCGTCCGTGTAGTTAAAGGTCAGTCCTACATCGTCACTTTCGGCTTCTTACCGTCCATGTCTGCTCTCCTGAAACGATTTTTTGCCTATTATCGCCCGCACCGCGGCCTCTTCGCGCTGGACTTCGGTTCGGCGGTTGCCGCGGGCCTCCTGGAGCTCGCCTTTCCGATCGCGGTGACGCTGTTCATCGACCGGCTTCTGCCGACCGGCCGGCTCGACCTCATCACGCTCGCCGCCGTCGGCCTGTTCCTGATCTACCTGCTGAACGCCGGCCTGCAGGTGATCGTCACCTACTGGGGCCACATGCTCGGCGTGCGCATCGAGGCGGAGATGCGGCGCAAGGCCTTCGACCACCTGCAGAAGCTCTCCTTCGGCTTCTTCGACAACCAGAAGACCGGCCATCTCGTCGCCCGGCTGACGAAGGACCTGGAGGAGATCGGCGAGGTCGCCCACCACGGGCCGGAGGACCTGTTCATCGCCATCATGACGCTGATCGGCGCCTTCGTCCTCATGCTCTGGGTGCATGTGCCGCTGGCGCTGATCACCGCCGTCATCGTGCCGCTGACGGCGTGGGTGACCACCCACTACGGCTCGCGCATGACCTCCACCTGGCATGCGCTCTACGGCCGCGTCGCCGACTTCAACGCCCGCATCGAGGAGAATGTCGGGGGCATCCGCGTCGTGCAGGCCTTCGCCAACGAGGACCACGAGCGCAAGCTCTTCGCCGAGAGCAACCGCAACTATCTCACCACCAAGCTCGAAGCCTACAAGGTGATGGCGGCCTCCCTGTCGCTCTCCTACCTCTCCATGCGCTTCGTGCAGGTGGTGGTGATGCTGGCGGGCGCCTGGTTCGTCGTGCACGGTGACCTGTCCGCCGGCGGCTTCGTCGGCTTCCTGCTCCTGGTCAACGTCTTCTTCCGACCGATCGACAAGATCAACTCGATCATCGAGACCTATCCCAAGGGCATTGCCGGTTTCACGCGCTATACCCAGTTCCTCGACACCGAGCCGGACATCAAGGACCGCGACGGGGCGAAGGAGGCCGGCCGCCTCAGGGGCGACATCGAATACCGCAACGTCCGCTTCGGCTACCGTTCCGACAAGCCGGTCTTCGAGGGGCTCGACCTCGACATCAAGGCGGGCGAGACGATCGCCTTCGTCGGCCCGTCGGGCGCCGGCAAGACGACGATCTGCTCGCTCCTGCCGCGCTTTTACGAGATCGCGGCGGGCGCGATCCTGATCGACGGCATCGACATCCGCGACATGACGCTGAAGTCGCTGCGCTCGAACATCGGCATCGTGCAGCAGGACGTGTTCCTGTTCGCCGGCACGATCCGCGAGAACATCGCCTATGGCCGCCTCGGCGCGACGGAGGCCGAGATCGCCGACGCGGCGAGACGGGCACGGCTGGACGACGTGATCGCCGGCCTGCCGGAGGGGCTCGACACCATGATCGGCGAGCGCGGCGTAAAACTTTCCGGCGGGCAGAAGCAGCGCCTTGCCATTGCCCGCATCTTCCTGAAGAACCCGCCGATCCTCATCCTCGACGAGGCGACCTCGGCGCTCGACACGGAGACGGAGCGGGCGATCCAGCAGTCGCTGGCCGAGCTTTCGGCCGGCCGCACCACGCTGGTCATCGCCCACCGGCTCGCCACGATCGCCAATGCCGACCGCATCCTCGTCGTCGACGACGGCCGCATCGTCGAAAGCGGCAGCCACGCGGACCTCATCGCCCGCAAGAACGGTCGGTACCGGAACCTTCAGGCCGCGCAGGCCCAGACGGACGGCGGCTCCGTCCACCCATTCCAGCTCAAGGGGTAAGACGGTTCACCAGATGCCCGGCACGAGCCGGTAGCGGGTGTGCCGGGCATAGTCCGCATAGCCGTCGAGCCCGGCCCGGAGCAGCGCGTCCTCCCAGCTCGTCCGCAGGATCAGGATCGCGCCCGCCAAGGCCGCCGGGACCAGCGCCCACCACGAGGCGAGTGCGAGCGCAAGGCCGGCGAAGATCATGAGGGCGCCGACATAGCCGGGATGGCGGACGATCCGGTACGGCCCGGAACGGATGACGTGCTGGCCGCGCTCGCGCTGGAGGCGCACGCCGGGCTCGAAGAAGCGGTTGACCGCCTGCGCCCAGGCGGTAAGCGCAGTGCCGGCCGCCAGCAGCGCGTAGCCCAGGATCACGAAAGCGGGCGGAACGTCAGACCACGCCATCCTTCCGGCGTCGAAAGCGGCGAGCGGGACCTCGGCGGCCACGGCGGGAAGCATCAGCCAGAGCAATATCCGGTCCCAGCGCTCCGTGCCGGCCTGCACACGGCTGCGCGCCCGGAAGATGTCGGGGTTCACGCGCCACAGAAAAAGGGCCGACGCGGCATAGGCGGCGGCGACGAACGCGACGAAGAACCAGCCGGGCAGCCAGTCGAGGCGGCCGGCGGGCAGGAAGACCAGCGCCAGCAGGGCCAGCGGCAGGCCGACCGCATAGGAGATCGCGGCGGGCCAGGACATCGGTTCGGGTTCGGTGCCGGTCATTCGCGTTCTCCCATGCCGCATGAAGGCCGGCGGCTATCCTATCCCATCGGGCAGGCGGCGGCGATCGTCCTTTTGCACGCCGCGCACGGTTCGGCCGGACGCCGAAGGCCCGCGCCGGCTTCTGACGACCCCGCCGTCAGAGGCGCTGCTCCGTCTCCGCGTCGAAGAGATGCAGCTGGGCGGGCGAGAAGTCGAGGCCGATCGTCTCGCCGACAGATATCTCCGTCCTGCCGTTGACGACGATGGCGAGCTCCGGCGTCGTCGCGGTGGTGATATAGGTGGCCGAGCCGGTGGATTCGACGACGGCGACCGGCGCCTTCAGCCTGCCGCCGCCGTCCGGCGCGAGCGTCACGTGCTCGGGGCGCAGGCCCGCGACCAGCTTGCGCCCGGGCGCGACCGCATAGCCGAGGTCGACCGTCTGGCGCAGGCCGAGATCGAGCACGATCGAGTGGCCGTCCTCCCCGCCGGCCGCCGGGATGAAGTTCATCGCGGGCGAGCCGATGAAGCCGGCGACGAACCTGTTGACCGGCTTGTCGTAGAGGTCGAGCGGCCGGCCCTGCTGCTCGATGACGCCGGCCCGCATGACGACGACGTGGTCGGCCATGGTCATGGCCTCGATCTGGTCGTGCGTGACATAGACCGAGGTCGCGCCGAGCCGGTCGTGCAGCGCGCGGATCTCCTTGCGCATGTGGACACGCAGCGCCGCATCGAGGTTCGAGAGCGGCTCGTCGAAGAGGAAGGCCTTGGGATGGCGGATGATGGCGCGGCTCATCGCGACGCGCTGGCGCTGGCCGCCGGAGAGCTCGCGCGGATAGCGCCCGAGCAGGTGCGAGAGCCCCGTGGTCGCCGCGACCTCCTCGGCCGCCTTCCTGGCCTCTGCCTTCGGCGTGCCGCGGATGCGCAGGCTGTAGGTGAGGTTTTCCTCCACCGTCATGTGCGGGTAGAGCGCGTAGGACTGGAAGACCATGGCGACGTCGCGCTTGCGCGGCGGCACCTTGTTCATCACCTCGCCGGCGATCTTCAGCGTCCCCGTCGAGATGCTCTCCAGCCCCGCCAGCGAGCGCAGCAGCGTGGACTTGCCGCAGCCGGACGGGCCGACGAGCGCCGTGAAGCTGCCCTTGCGGATCGAAAGGTCGATGTCCTTCAGCGCGTGATAGGCGCCGTAGTGCTTGTTGACGCCGGAAAGTTCGATCTGGGCGGTCATTTCAGGGCTCCCGAGGTAAGGCCGGAGACGATGCGGCGCTGAAGCAGGACGAAGGCGGCGAGGATCGGCGTCACATAGATGGTCGCGTAGGCCATGATGTTGTTCCACTCGTTGGTGTTCGGCCCCATGAAGGTGTTGAGGCCGACGCTCGCGGGCTGCAGCTCCACGGCCTGGATCATCGACTTGGAATAGACGAACTCCCCGAAGGCCTGCATGAAGATGAGGATGGCGCTGACCAGGATGCCGTTGCGGGCGAGCGGCAGCACGATGCGGAAGAAGGCGCCGACGCGGGAATTGCCGTCGACGAGGGCGGCCTCCTCCAGCTCCTGCGGCACGCTCATGAAGGTGGCGCGCACCAGCACGATGAAGAAGGGCATGCTTTTGGCGGCGATCGCCAGGACGACGGCGAGGCGCGGGTAGCTCAGAAGCCCGATCTGCGAGAAGCCGACGAAGATCGGCGTGATCATCAGCGAGGCGGGAAGCACCTGCAGCATCAGGATCAGGAAGAGGCCGATGTCGATCCAGACATTGCGGTAGCGGGCGAGCACGTAGGCGCAGCCCGTGCCGAGCACCGCTATGACCGACACCGCGCCGCAGGCGATCACCAGCGAGTTCCAGATGTAGCGGCCCATGTTCCGGCTTTCCCAGACCTGGCCGTAGATCTGCCATTGCGGGTCGCGCGGCCAGAAATCCGGCGGGTTGGCGAACATCGCCGAGCCGGATTTGAGCGCGGTGATGTACATCCAGTAGAGGGGAAAGAGGTATATGGCGGCGAGCACGACCGCCACGGCGAGCATCAGCCTTTCGCGGAAGGTATCGCTCATCCCCGCACCTCATGGCGCGTCGAACGGACATAGACGACGGAGGCGACCATGACGAAGACGATCATGATGACCGAGATGGTGGCCCCCTTGGCGAAATCGTATTGGCGGAAGGACATGTCCCAGGCCCAGTATTGCGTGACGTTCGACGAGTTGTTCGGCCCGCCGGAGGTGATCGCCGCGAAGAGGTCGAACTGCTGGAGCGTGAAGATGAGGCCGAGCGCGATGATGGCGCCGATGGACGAGCGCATCATCGGCAGCGTGATCGTCCGGAAGCGCTGCCAGGCGTTCGCCCCGTCGAGCTCCGCCGCCTCGTAGAGGTCGCCCGGAATGGCCGAGAGGCCGACGGAAAGCAGGATCATGTTGAAGGAGGTGCCGAGCCAGATGTTGGCGATGACGACGGCCCAGAGCGAATAGCTGGGGTCGGAGCGCCAGAAGATGTTGCCGGAGATGATCCCGCTTTCGCGCAGGACGAAGTTGAGCACGCCGAAATCGCCGGAGAGGATCCAGTTCCAGATCGCGCCGACGACGAGGCCGGGCATGACCCAGGAGACGAGGAAGAGGCCGCGCAGCCACGAGGCGCCCGGAAAGTTCGTCCAGAAGAAAAGCGCAAGGCCGAAGCCGATGACGAACTGGCCCGCTATGGAGGCGGCGACGAAGATCGCGGTATTGGCAAGGATCGGCAGCGTCTCGGGCTGGGCGAAGAGGTCGGTATAGTTCTTCATGCCGACGAAGGGACGCCAGAGCGTGCCCAGGCTGAACATGTCGACCTCCTGGAAGCTCATCACCACGTTGTAGAGCAGCGCAAGGCCGGACAGGACGATGAGAAAGGCGAGCGGCAGCGCGACGAGCGCGATGTCGAAGCCTCTGCCGTCGATGATGCTGGAGAAAAGTCGCTTCATGGGCTCCTCCGCCTCCGTTGGGGCCGCCCCGCATTCGCGCGAGACAGGCCCCGCCGGGAGGAATGGTTGCGACGGCCGGCGGCGCGGTCCGCCTGCCGGGCCGTCAGCCGAGCACGGCCTTGATCTTCTCGGCCGCCTGGTCGAGCGCCTCCTTGGAGGACATCTGGCCGGTCAGCGCCGCCTGGATGGCATCCTGGATCGCCTTGGAGATCTTCGGCCATTCCGGATGGGGGCCGCGCGGCTTTGCATATTTCAGCTGCTCGACGAAAACCTTCAGGGCGGCATCCTTCCTGGCCTCGCCCGTTTCCGGAATGGCGATGTCGGAACGGGCCGGCAACTGGCCGAAGTCCTTGAACATGCGCTCGTCCTGCGAGACGAAATATTCGAGCACCTTGAAGGCCTCTTGCGGATGCTGCGTGTTGGCGAAGATCGCCCAGTTGAAGTCGCCCATGGCCGAGGAGCGCTCGGCGCCGGCCTCCGGCACCGGCAGCAGCGCCACGCCCCAGTCGAACTTCGCCTCCGCCACCATGCGGTCGAGCTCCCAGGGGCCGGAAATCGCCATCGCGGCATTGCCGGAATTGAACGTGCCGGTCGAATCCCACTGGCTGCGCGTCAGCGTGTCGGGAGAGGCGAGCTTCTCGTCGATGATCGTCTTCCAGGTGTCGAGCGCCCTTACCGCGCCTTCCGTGTTGATGTTGTCGTAGCTCGCGCCCGCCATCTGCGCCCAGGGCAGGAACTGGAAGGTGCCTTCCTCGTTCGCCTTCGCCGAGAAGGTGAGGCCGTAGACGTTCGCGGCGGGGTCGGTCAGCTTGCGCGCCGCCTCGACCAGCTCGTCCCAGGTCTGCGGCGGCTTTTCCGGATCGAGGCCCTTCGCCTTGAACATGTCCTTGTTGTAGTAGAGCGCGATCGTGTTGGTCGCCTTCGGAATGCCGTAGTTCCTGCCGTCCCACACGGTGGAGGCGAGGGGGCCTGGGAAGTAGTTCTCCGTCTTCACCACCTCCGACTTCGCGATCATGTCGGTGAGGTCGAGGAAGGCGCCGCGCGAGGCGAAGAGGGCGTGTTCCGGATTGTCGACGGCGATGATGTCCGGCGCCTGGCCGGTGGAATAGGCCCGCATCGCCTCGCTGACCACGTCGTCGAACTGGATCTGGCGGTACTCCACCTTGATGCCGGTGTTCAGCGCGTTGTAGTCCTTGATGAGGTTGGGCGCAGGCTGGATGTCGCGGTCGAGAGACCACACGCTGATGGTGACGTCCTCGGCCCTGGCCGAAAGGCCCGGCAGGGAGACGGACGCGAATGCGATCGCGCCAAGCATTGCATATGTGCGGATACCCATGATCTCCTCCTTCGGTTATCCCGTTCCGCCCCGCATCCTCCATGCCGGGCGGCATGCCTTCCTCATGCCGGATCGTTCACGAAATCGCCGCCCCGGCAGGTCTTGAGGTAGTTGAGCGCGTGGACCTGGCCGGTCATCTCGAGCGCATCGCGGTAGACCGGATCGTGCCAGCCCTCGATGTCGATGGAGCCCGACCAGCCGGCGAGCCGCAGCTCGGAAATGACGTCCGTCCAGTTGGTGTCGCCGAAGCCCGGCGTGCGCATGAACACGAACTTTTCCTTGCCGAAGATGCCGTGCTCGCGGATCACGTCCCAGCGGATCGTGGCGTCCTTGCCGTGCACGTGGAAGATCTTCGGCGCCCATTTGCGGATCTGCGGGATCGGCTCGATGAGGTAGACCATCTGGTGGCAGGGCTCCCATTCGAGGCCGATATGGTCGTCCGGCGTCTCGTTGAACATCAGCTCCCAGGCGTCCGGGTTGTGCGCGATGTTCCAGTCGCCGGTCTGCCAGTTGCCGTCCATGGCGCAGTTCTCGAAGGCGATCCTCACGCCCTTGTCGGCGGCGCGCCGGGCAAGCTCGCTCCAGACCGCCCTGTAGCGCGGAAGGCTTTCGGGAAGGGGCCTGCCGCGGACGCGCCCGGTAAAGCCGGCGACGCAGGTGGCGCCGAAATGGTGCGCGTTGTCGATGCAGTCCTTCCAGCCCTGCAGCGTCTGGCGGTCGATGTCGGTGTCCTCCAGCGGGTTGCCGAACATGCCGAGCGTCGAGATGGTGATGTCCCGCCCGCCGATCGCCTCGACGCAGCGCTTGCCGAGCTCGGCGAGGTCCTGGCCGTTCGTCGTCTGCCAGAAGAAGGGCTCGAAACTCTCGAAGCCCAGGTCGGCGATCTGGCCGATGCGCCTTGCCGCGCTGCCGTCTGAGGCGCGGACCATGGTGCCGATGCGGATGGATTTTGCCGGGTTCGTCATGGAATGTCCTATGCTGCGATGGTGACGCGCCTGCGTCCGCGGGCGCTGTCGATGGCGCCGAAGACCATGGCGAGGCTCTTGATGTTGTCGCTGCCGTCCGTTTCCGGCCGGCGGCCCGCGCGGATCGCCGCGACGAAGCTTTCGATGACGCTGGCGTGGCCGTGGGTGTCGGCCTCGTTCTCCGGCGCCGGCACGCTGACCGGCGCGAGGGGGCGGAAGAAGCCGTCCGTTCCCGCGACGATGTTCGCCTCGAACGTCTCGGCGCCGTCCCACAGCAGCGTGCCCTTCGTGCCGGTGACGCGCCAGGCGCTCTCCCAGCTCGTCGGCCCGCCTTCCGCGCACCAGGAGCCGCGGTAGGTGAAGACGACCTCGTCGGAGAACTCGAAGATGGCGCTGGCGGCCGCGCCGTGCCGGTACCAGGAGCCCGGCGGATTGTGCTCGTGGCAATAGACGGCGAGGGGGTCCTTGCCGGACATGAAGCGCGCGGCATCGAAGGTGTGGATCGCCATGTCGAGAAGGAGGACGTTGTCCATCTCTTCCCGGAAGCCGCCGAAATGCGGGCCGAGGAAGAAGTCGCAGTGAAGGCCGGTGAGGCGCCCCAGCGTGCCGTCCTCGAGCAAGCGGCGGATGCGGCGCACGCCGGCGATGTAGCGGCGGTTCTGCACCACGGCGTGCAGCCGGCCGGCATGGTCGGCAAGCGACCGCAGCTCGCGGGCCTCGTCGAGGGAGGCGGCCATCGGCTTCTCGCTGAGCACATGGCAGCCGTGGGCAAGGCCGGCCGCGACGACCGAGCGGCGGGCGGCGGGAACGACGATGTCGAAGAGGATGTCCGGCCGTGTCTTGGCAAGCACCGCGGCAAGGTCGGTCCCGATCATGGCGCCAGAAAGGCCGAACTCGGCGGCAAGCGCCTCGGCGGTCGCCCGGTCGAGATCGACGAGGCCGACGACGGCGATGCCCTCCCTGAGGCTGGGGGTGTTCCGGAGCGCTTTCAGCCAGCCTTTGGCCATAGCTCCGCACCCGCACAAAACGACCTTGTACGTCACTTTTTCCCTCCCGGAAACGAAGGCCAGAAACTCCTCGACTGGGCTCCGTAAACGTTTACGATCCTATGCGCGAAAGCCATTTTGTGTCAATAGGGGCCGGATGGCCCTCATGCCGGCTTTGGAGGAACGACGGGAAAATGAAGGGAATTCGCCAGCTTGCGGAGCATCTCGACATCTCGATCGGCACCGTCTCGCGCGCCCTCAACGGCAAGCCCGACGTCAACAAGGAAACCCGCAGGCGCGTGCTCGAAGCGGCCGAGGCGCTGGGCTATGTGGCGAACCAGTCGGGCAGGGCCCTGCGCAAGGGCTCGACCGGCGTCATCGGCTTCATGATGCAGACCGGGCGGGAGATCACCGGACAGGGCGACACGTTCTTCATGAGCGTCTTCGACGGGGTGCAGGCGGTGTTCGCCCGCCACAAGCTCGATCTGGTCGCCTTGCTCTGCTCCTCCGAGGAGGACCCCGACGACTATCTCAAGCGCATCGTGGCGCGCGGCTTCGCCGACGGCCTGATCCTCTCGGCGACGCGCCGGCACGATCCGCGCCTGGAGCTTCTTGCCAAGCGCAAGATCCCCTTCATCACGCTGGGGCGGAGCCTCACGGATGTCGGCCAGCCGTGGATCGACCTCGATTTCGAGGGCATGGCGGAAATGTCGGTCGAACGGCTCGTCGCCCGAGGCCACCGGCGCATCGCCGTCACCAGGCCGCACGACGACATGAATCTCGGCTACGTCTTCGTGGACGCATGCAGGCGGGCCCTCGCCCGGCACGGCCTCGAACTTGCCGGCGAGCACATCTTCCGGTCCACCCCCAACGAGGCCGGCGGCTACCAGATCGCCCGCCAGCTGATCGCCTCTGCGCCGCGGCCGACGGCGATCCTGCTCGTCAACGAGGCGATCGCGACGGGCCTCTACCGCGGCCTCCACGAGGCCGGCCTCGTTCCCGGCCGCGACATCGCCGTCATCGGCCGCCAGAGCCCGCATTCCCATTTCCTGTCGCCCCGGCTGACGAGCTATACCCTGTCGCTGAGGGATCTCGGCATCGCGCTTGCCGAGACCCTGCTCGGCACGATGCCCGCCTATGCCGGCCTCTATGCGGAGCGCCCGCACAACCTGCTCTGGCCCATGACGCTCGTCGACGGCGAAAGCGACGGCGAAGCGCCGCCCCGTCCGATTCCGTAAGACTCCGGACGCCGTTTCCGGGATTCCCCTAGCCGCGGCCGCGATACGGCGCCACGCCCTGGTCCGGTATCCAGACGGCCTGCGGCGCCGGCCCGGTCTGGTAGAACACGTCGATGGGCATGCCGCCGCGCGGATACCAGTAGCCGCCGATGCGAAGCCATTCCGGTTCGAGCAGGTCCACGAGCCGCTTGCCGATGGAGACGGTGCAGTCCTCGTGGAAGGCGCCGTGGTTGCGGAAGGCGCCGAGATAGAGCTTCAGCGACTTGCTCTCGACCAACCATTCGCCGGGGACGTAGTCGATGACCAGGTGGGCGAAGTCCGGCTGGCCGGTGATCGGGCAGAGCGAGGTGAATTCCGGCGCGGTGAAGCGCACGCAATAGGGCGTGCCCGCCTGCGGGTTGCGCACCTTCTCCAGCACCGCGGCCTCCGGGCTTTCCGGCAGGGTGGCGGCGCCGCCACCGAGCTGCGTCAGGCCGGCATAGATTTCTGTTCTGTCGGTCATTTCCGTTCCTCGTTCGAATTCATACGCCCCGCCGGTTTCCCCAGATGAGGACGTGGAGCTGCGGCAGGACGCGCGCCGAAAACCACCTGTCCCCGGTCACCTTCTCCACCAGCCAGTGCATCCGCTCCATCACGCCGTCGATGTCGATCGGCGCGTCCTCGGCCTCGGCGGGTGGCGGGGTGTGGTTGCCGGGCTGGAGATAGAGCGGAAGCTGCGGATAGCGCGCCGCGGCCTTCCGCGCATAGGCGTAGTCCGCCTCGTCGAAGACGACGATCTTCAGCGCCGTCTGCGGCCGGCCGCCGGCCGCCCGGAGACAGTCCTCGAACGCCGTCCAGTCCGTCTCCATGCCGCTCGAGGGCGGCTTGGGGCTGAGCACCAGCACGTCCAGCGCGGCGAACCAGTCGCGGGCGACGGAGCCCTGCGTCTCCAGCGCGAAGCGATAGCCGGCCTGATGGCCGATGCGGATCAGCGCGGAGAAATCCTGGATCGCCGGATTGCCGCCGGAAAGCGAGACCATCACCGGCTCGCCGCCCGAAAGCGCCCTGACCTTCTCCCACACGGCGTCCGTCGGCATGGCCGCCCAGTCGCCGCGATGGCGCGGGTCCACCGCATGCAGGCTGTCGCACCAAGCGCAGCGATAGTCGCAGCCGCCCGTCCGCACGAAGACCGTCGGCTGGCCGATCAGCATCCCTTCGCCCTGGATCGTCGGCCCGAAGATCTCCGCGACGCGGATGCGCGTGTCCGTGCCGCCCGTCATGGCCGGTAGCCGGGCCGGTACTCGGCCCAGGTCTTCGGGGTTTCGCTCACGCGCACGGCCGAGGTCTCCGGCAGGCGCTCCCGGCACCAGTCGAAGAGATGCCGGGCGAGCCATTCCGCCGTGACGGTATCGTGGCCGAGCACGTCGTTCAGGTGGCGATGGTCGAAGGTCTCGTCGAGATACCGCTTGAAGACCGAAAGCTCGTGGTAGTCGCGCACGAAGCCGTTTTCGTCGAGCGCCTCGGCGGCAAGCTCGACCTCGACGACATAGTTGTGCCCGTGCAGGCGCGCGCAGGGATGTCCGTCCGGCAGGCCCTTGAGCTGGTGCGAGGCGGAGAAGTGGAATTCCTTGGTGATGCGGAACATCAGCCCGCCCCCTTCGCGACGGCCGCGCGCCAGTAGTCCGGGTCCTGGTAGGTCGTGGGATCGTGCTGGCCGGCGAGGTGGAAGGCTTCCCGGCGCTCGATGCAGGTGCCGCACCGGCCGCAATGGTGCTCCCCGCCCTTGTAGCACGACCATGTGAGGGCGAACGGCGTGCCGTGGCGCGCGCCGTCGCGCACGATCTCCGCCTTCGGCACGGTGACGTAGGGAGCGTAGAGGCGGATGTCCGCATAGCCTTCGAGAGCGCGGTCCTGCATCGCCTGGAACGCGTCGATGAAGCCGGGCCGGCAGTCGGGATAGATGAAGTGGTCGCCGCCGTGGACGGCGGTCGCCACGGCGTCGGCCTTGCGGGCCGCGGCGATGCCGAAGGCGATGGCCAGCATGATGGCGTTGCGGTTCGGGACCACGGTGATCTTCATGGTCTCTTCGGCGTAGTGGCCGTCGGGCACGTCGATGTCGTCCGTCAGCGCCGACCCGGAAAGGCTGCGGCCGACGGGCCGGATGTCGACGATGTCGTGGGGAACGTCCAGGCGTTCGGCGCAGGCGGCGGCGAAGGCGAGTTCCTTCTTGTGGCGCTGGCCGTAGTCGAAGGAGATGAGGCCGGCGAGGTCGTGCTCGGCCGCCACCCTATGGGCGAGCGAAACCGAATCCAATCCGCCGGAGCAGATGACGAGGCATTTCATGATGGGTCCTTGTTTTTACCGGGTAGGCTGCGACCGGAGATTTCTCTGCGCCCCGCTTACCCCAGGGGACCGGCTTTGTGAATAGGCAAATGCCGTCATGACGGCGGAGGCCCGATGTTTTCGGAGCTCCGCGCCGCCGCCCTTTCCCTGTGCACGCCGGGCCTTCAGGGAGCGGGGCGGGGGAGGCTTACCTGCGTCAGCGCCTTGATCCGGCCGGGCCGGAGCCCCTTCAATTGCGTGAGGAGGGCCTTGGCGGCGTCGTTCCCGTAGGCCCGCCGGCTGATGCCGAAGAGCATGACGCCCTTGTTGCCGCCCGCATCGCTGTAGCGGGCGTAGCGGTAGGCATTCCATTCGACGATGTATTGCCCGTCCTTGTCCTTGCTGCTGACGATGAAATCGAGGAGCGCCTCGCCGGCAGCCTCGTTCTGGATCACCTCCATGTTGACGAGCGGGTCGGTGGCCTTGCGCTGGTTCAGCATGTTCACCTGCGCGCGGACGGCGTCCATGACGGCGACGCCGCCGGTCGCCGTCTCCACCAGGATCATCTGCTCGTATCGCTCGGCGCTTTGTCCGGCGGGCAGGTATTCCTGCTTGATGTAGTTTGCGGAGGGCTGCGAGCTCCAGGCCAGCACATAGGCCTCTCCCTCGAAATCGATCGGTCCGGGCACGCCGAGCCGGTCGGTCGCCTGCGCAAAGGCGGAGGCCGCCGTGAGCCCGAACGCCAGGAGCGCAAGGCCAAGGCGGGAAAATGAAAGGTTGGCTGCCATCGCGTGTCTTCTCCTCTGCATCCGGCGCCCTTCTTGAAAGAGGCTGCTGCGGCAGTATGCAGCGGCCCGCCGGCATCTTCCAGACAGACGCCGCGCCGTTTTCGCGGATCGGGGTCGAGAAGGGACGCGCAAAGCCGTTCGCACATCCTTGCCCCGGCGGGAAGCCGGCCCCCGCCTCGGTGGAAGGGCTCGCCGTCCCGCGCGAGCCGGTCGTCCGTCAGCGCAAAGTAGACGACGAGGCCGAGGCTGTAGAGGCCGAAGTCATCAGCCGCACCTCGGCAAAGTCCCCGTCGGCGCGGTTCGACGGGCGGTGCCCCCGGCGCATGAATGCGCGGCCCGATCCGCCTCCGACCGGAATAAGTATAGGTGAACACTTCAAGTTTACCCCCGGACGGGGAACAAATGGTGGCCCCGTCCAGTTAAAGGGGATATGCTTGGCGCGTGAATCAACCACCTCGCCGGGCGAGCGCGGGAGAGTTCCATGGGAACCACGGGCAGCGATATCTTCGATCTGTTTTCGAGAACCTACGCAAGCAGCGCGAGAGAGGAGCTGAGCCTGCAGGAATACCTCCTGGCCTGCCGGGAAGACAAGAGCATGTACGCCACCGCCGCCGAGCGGATGGTCGCGGCCATCGGCGAGCCGCAGCTCATCGACACGAGCGCGGACGAGCGCCTCGGGCGGATCTTCTCCAACCGCACGATCAAGGTCTATCCCTCCTTCTCCGACTTCTACGGCATGGAGGACACGATCGAGCGCATCGTCGGCTATTTCCGCTACGCCGCGCAGGGCCTCGAGGAGCGAAAGCAGATCCTCTATCTTCTCGGCCCGGTCGGCGGGGGCAAGTCGTCGCTCGCCGAACGGCTGAAGAAGCTGATGGAGGAGCAGCCGATCTACACGCTCGCCATCGACGGCAAGATCAGCCCGGTCTTTGAATCGCCGCTCGGCCTCTTCAGCCGCGAGCGCATGGGCGACCTGCTTGAGGACAAGTACGGCATCGCCAAGCGGCGCCTCACCGGCCTCATCTCGCCCTGGGCGACGAAGCGGCTCGACGAGATCGGCGGAGACATCTCCAAGTTCTCGGTCGTCAAGCTCATGCCCTCGCGGCTGCGCCAGATCGCCATCGCCAAGACCGAACCCGGCGACGAGAACAACCAGGACGTCTCGGCGCTGGTCGGCAAGGTCGATATCCGACAGCTGGAGAATTTCAGCCAGGCCGATCCCGACGCCTATTCCTACAGCGGCGGCCTCAACCGGACGACGCAGGGCCTTCTCGAATTCGTCGAGATGTTCAAGGCGCCGATCAAGGTGCTGCATCCGCTGCTGACCGCCACGCAGGAAGGCAGCTACAACGGCACGGAAAACTTCGGCGCCTTCCCCTACCAGGGCATCGTGCTCGCCCATTCCAACGAATCGGAATGGCGGCAGTTCAAGCACAACAAGAACAACGAGGCCTTCCTCGACCGCATCCTGGTGGTCAAGGTGCCCTATTGCCTGCGGGTGACCGAGGAGCGGCAGATCTACGAGAAGCTGCTGCGCGAGAGCGAGCTGTCCGACAGCCCCTGCGCGCCGGAAGTGCTGGAGAACCTCAGCCGCTTCACCGTCGCCACCCGCCTGACGCCGCACGAGAACTCTCCGACCTATACGAAGATGCGCGTCTACGACGGCGAGAACCTGAAGGACACCGACCCGAAGGCCAAGTCGCTGCAGGAATACCGCGACGCCGCCGGCGTCGACGAGGGCATGACCGGCATCAGCACGCGGTTCGCCTTCAAGGTCCTGTCGGAAACCTTCAACTACGACACCAAGGAGGTCGCGGCCGATCCGGTTCACCTGATGTATATCCTCGAACAGGCGATCCGGCGCGAGCAGTTCCCCAAGGAGATCGAGGCGAACTACCTCGATTTCATCCGCTCGGAGCTGGCGACGCGCTATGCCGAGTTCATCGGCCATGAAATCCAGAAGGCCTATCTGGAATCCTACAGCGAATACGGCCAGAACCTGTTCGACCGCTACATCTCCTATGCGGACGCCTGGCTCGAGGACCAGGACTTCAAGGACCCCGATACGGGACAGATCCTGAACCGCGAGATTCTCGACAGCGAGCTGTCGCAGATCGAGAAACCCGCCGGCATCGCCAATCCCAAGGACTTCCGCAACGAGGTGGTCAAGTTCACCCTGCGCGCGCGCGCCAGGAACGGCGGGCGCAACCCGGCCTGGACGAGCTACGAGAAGCTGCGCGAGGTGATTGAAAAGCGCATGTTCGGCCAGGTCGAGGACCTGCTGCCGGTCATCAGCTTCGGCTCGAAGAAGGACAGCGCCACCGAGAAGCAGCATGCCGAATTCGTGCAGCGCATGACCGAGCGCGGCTATACCGCCCGCCAGGTCCGGCGGCTTGTCGACTGGTACATGCGCGTGAACAAGGCCGGCTGACGATGCTGGAGCGGGGAATGGCCCATGCCGAATTTCATCGACCGCAGGCTGAATCCCAAGGACCGCAGCCTCGGCAACCGGCAGCGCTTCCTCAAGAGGGTGCATGACGAGCTGAAGCGGGCGATCCGGGACCGGGTCAAGTCGGACAGGATCGCCGACGTGGACGCCGACCACCGGGTCCCCGTGCCCAAGCGCGGCGCGGACGAGCCGAGTTTCCGCCATTCCACCGCCAGCGGCGAGCGGGAGCATGTGCTGCCCGGCAACGAGAGTTTTTCGCCCGGGGACCGGGTGGGAAAGCCGGAAACGGGCGGCGGGACGGGACGCGGCCCCGGGCGGGGCGAGGGGGACGACGACTTCCTGTTCGTCCTGTCGCGCGAGGAGGTCCTCGATCTTTTCTTCGAGGACCTGGAGCTTCCCGACATGGTCAAGCTCAACCTCAAGGAGACCGTGGCCTACAAGCCCCACCGCGTCGGCTTCACCACGGCCGGCACGCCGAGCAACATCAATGTCGGCCGCACGATGCGCAACAGCTTCGGCCGGCGCATCGCCCTGCGGCGGCCGAGCGAGAAGGAGTTCCAGGCGATCGCCGGCGAGATCGCCGCGCTTGAGGCGGAGGCGGACCTTTCGCCGGCCGGGCGGCGCCATCTCTTGCACCTGCGCGGCGAACTGGAGGTGCTCGAACGGCGGCGCAAGCGCATCGCCTATGTCGATCCGGTCGACGTGCGCTTCAACCGCTTCGAGCGCCAGCCGGTGCCGAACGCGAGCGCGGTGATGTTCTGCCTGATGGACGTCTCGGCCTCGATGGGCGAACGCGAGAAGGACCTCGCCAAGCGCTTCTTCGTTCTCCTGCACCTGTTCCTCAAGCGCCGCTACGAGCGCATCGACATCGTGTTCATCCGCCACACGGACGAGGCGCGGGAGGTGGACGAGGAAACCTTCTTCTTCAGCAAGCAGAGCGGCGGCACGATCGTCTCCACGGCGCTCGAGGAGATGCTGCGGATCATCAGGGACCGCTATCCCTCGAACGTCTGGAACATCTACGCCGCCCAGGCCTCGGACGGCGACAATGCCCCCGGCGATTCGGAGCGCTGCGCCGTGCTCCTGCGCGAGGAGTTCATGAAGCTTTGCCAGTACTATGCCTATGTCGAGATCATCGACGAGCGCGAGAGCGAGATCTTCGGCACGACGGACAACGGCACGTCGCTCTGGCGGGCATACGGCACCGTTGCCGGCGTGGTGCCGAATTTCCAGATGACCCGCATCGCCAGGCCGTCGGACATCTATCCCGTCTTCCGCAGGCTCTTTGCCCGTCAACCCGTTCCGGCGCGCAGATAGGGGAACGCATGGCAAAGCGGCCGCCTTCCACCCTCCTGTTCGACGGTTCCGAGTGGAACTTCTCGACGCTTTCGCGCACCTATGACGCGATCGAGGCGATCGCCGTCGAGGAAATGGGGCTCGACGTCTACCCGAACCAGATAGAGATCATCTCCTCCGAGCAGATGCTCGATGCCTATTCGTCCATCGGCATGCCGCTGATGTACCAGCACTGGTCGTTCGGCAAGCGTTTCGTGTTCGAGAGCCACCTCTATCGCAAGGGCTGGCGGGGGCTCGCCTATGAGCTGGTCATCAACTCCAATCCCTGCATCACCTATCTGATGGAGGAGAACACGATGCCGATGCAGGCGCTCGTCACCGCGCACGCCGCCTTCGGCCACAACCATTTCTTCAAGAACAACTACCTGTTCCGCCAGTGGACCGATGCCGGCGCCATCCTCGGCTACATGGACTTCGCCAAGAAATACGTCGCCAAGTGCGAGGAACGGCATGGCGTCGCCGCGGTGGAGGAGATCCTCGACGCGGCGCATGCCCTGATGGACCAGGGGGTCTTCCACTACCGCCGGCCTCCCCGGCTGTCCTCCGAAAAGGTGAGGGAGCGGGCGCGCGAGCGGCTGGAATACGAAGAGCAGACCTATAGCGACCTGTGGCGGACGCTGCCGGCGTCGGGCGGAAGCTCCGGCATCGAGGAGGCGGAGCGCGAGGCCCTGGAACGCAAGAAGGCCTTGAACCTTCCCGAGGAGAACCTTCTCTACTTCCTCGAGAAGAACAGCCTGATCCTGGAGCCGTGGCAGCGGGAGATATTGCGGATCGTCCGCGTCATCGCGCAATATTTCTATCCGCAGGGCCAGACGAAGGTGATGAACGAAGGATGCGCGACCTTCGTCCACTACACCATCATCAACAGGCTGTTCGACCAGGGCAGGATCAGCGAGGGCGCCATGCTGGAGCTGCTTTCGAGCCATGCCAACGTGGTTTTCCAGCCGGGTTTCGACGATCCCCGCTTCTCGGGCATCAACCCCTATGCCCTCGGCTTTGCCATGATGCAGGACATCGAGCGGATCTGCACCGCGCCGACGAGCGAGGACAGGGACTGGTTCCCCCTGATCGCCGGCAACGGCGACTGGCGGGGCACGCTCATCGACGCCTGGGAGAACCATCGCGACGAGTCCTTCATCCTGCAATACCTGTGCCCCGCGCTGATCCGCAGGTTCCGCCTGTTCCACCTGACCGACTGCGCCACCGACAGGTTTTGCGAGGTCGCCTCCATCCACGACGAGCGCGGCTATTCCGCCGTGCGTGCGGCGCTTGCCCGCATCTACGATCCGGGCGTCAACCGGCCGGACATCCAGGTGGTCGACGTCGACCTTCTGGGGGACCGGCAGCTTCGCTTGAAGCATACGGTCAAGAACGGCATCCTGCTGGAGGAAGCCAACCGCGACGCCACGCTCGCGCATATAGGCCGGCTCTGGGGATACGGCGTGAGCCTTGCGGGCGTCGATGCGGCGACCGGCGAGGTCCTTTACGAGTGCGCCTCGCGCGGGGCATGACGGCGGAACGCGGCGATGCGGCGCCGTTTTTGCCGGAAACGCGTCTAAACCCGCGCCTGCTTCGGCGTCACGCCGAATGCCTTGCGGAACGCGGTGGTGAAGCTCGAAATGTTGTTGTAGCCGGCAAGATGGGCGGCCCGGGACACGGGGATGCCGTCGGTCGCCAGCGCCGTGCGCGCGGCTTCGAGGCGCTTCTGGCGGATGAAGCCGAAGATCGTGATGCCGAAGTGCTCCTTGAAATGGCGCTGGATCGTCGAGGAGCTGGCGCCCGCTTCGGCGGCGATGAGGTCGATCGACAGCTCCTTCTCCAGGTTGGCGATGATGTAGTCGCGCACGCGCTCGCAATGGCGCAGGCTCATCAGGCTCGGCGCCTGCCAGCCGCCGGCCTCGTCGGCGACGAGCGCGAGGCAAGACTGCCACATGATGTCGAGCGCCTGCGCCTTGAGGTAGAGCGAGATCAGCTCGCCGGAAAGCAGCGCCGGCGGATGCATGATCTTCTCGGCGAGCTGGAGGATGTGCTGGCCGGGCTCGAAGGAGAAATGCGCAAGGTGCTCGGCGAAGAAGTTCCGGAGCGCGGGCATGCCGTCCTGCCTCTCGGTCAGGCGGTTCAGCCAGGGCAGGGGGGCGGAGATCATCACCTTGTGCAGGGGCACGCTGCTGTCGTTGATGAAGCGCAGCCGGCTCGGCTGGGCGATGTTCAGCATGAAGACGAGGGGCGAGGGTGCATCGCCGTTGCCCGCGTCGAGGCGAAAGCGAACGCCGTCTATCACGAAATGCTGGGAGCCCTGCAGCAGCACCATCAGCATGAATTTCGACCAGATGCTCTGCTCGTGCGTGTTGGGCGTGCAATTCGGCGCATTCTCGACCGCGCCGACGAAAAGATCCTGTGACGTATATTGCATGCGACGACCTTGCCGCCCCGGTCCGGCCGTGCCGTTTGCACAAAAGACTTTGCCATTTTCGACAAATTCTTTCGTATCGACAGGGCGGCCTCTGCGACCTAATACATGACTGCACTAATCATCTTTATGCGTTTCTCCCGCGGGTGACAAGCCTGCCGCCGGACACCACCGCGGCGGCATGCGGACGCAGCGGGGAGGCGAATCTTGCGGGGCCAGGTCGACATGAACACCAAGAAATCGGTACGCTCTCAGTTCCCCATCCGCCCGCAGCGGCATTGAGCGCCATTCCAGGGCGCGCCCGCCCGTAAGGGCACCCCACGACATCCTGACATTGCAAAGCTTGGCCGAAAGCCGAGCCGTCCTTTCTCATCTGCGGACTGGTTGGAGTAGACCCATGACATTCACACGGATATTGCCGCTTGCCGGTGTCTCCCTGCTGGCGACGGCCGCCGCGCTGCAGGCGCAGGAGGTAACGACGCTGGACACGATCACGATCCTCAACAAGGGCCGTGAGAACGCCGAGGCGACCGGCGGCACCGTCATCACGCAGGAAGAGCTGGAGAAGCTGAAGCCGGCCGACGTCTCCCAGCTCTTCTCGCGCGATTCGTCCGTCACCGTGTCGGGTGGCGGCGGCCCGTCGAAGCGCATCCACGTGCTCGGCATGGAGCAGTCGCATCTCGCCGTCACCGTCGACGGCGTGCCGCAGACGGCGACGAGCTGGCACCATACCGGCTCGAACGTCATCGATCCCGCCTTCCTGAAGCGGGTCGAGGTGGAGGCCGGCGCGGCCTCGGCCGATGCGGGCTTCGCCGCCGCGGCGGGCGCGGTGCGCTACGAGACGGTCGGCGCCAACGACCTTCTGGAAGAGGGCAAGGATTTCGGCGCGCGCTTCAGCACCACGGCCGGCACCAACGGCCGGGGCCTTTCCGGCAGCGCCGCGGCCTATGGCCGCTACGACGCCTTCGACTGGTTCATCATGACCCATGCGGCGGGCGGCAAGGACTACAAGGACGGCGACGGCCGGGTGGTGAAGGGTACCGAGCCCGCCGCCCGCAACATCCTCGCCAAGTTCGGCTACGAGTTCGAGGACAATCGCTTCGAGCTCGGCTACGAGCGCAGCCGCGACAATGCCGACCGCCTGATCAAGATGAACATGGGGCTTGCCGGCGACGAGATCCATCCGCTGAAGGTGAGCCGCGACGCCGTCAAGCTGTCCTATACCTCGACGAGCCCCACGGACATGTGGGATCCCGAGTTCATGCTGTACTACAGCGAGAACGACTACTGGCGGAACAACTACCAGGCCCGCACGAACGGCAACATGATCCTCAACGAGGATCTTTACGGCGGCAAGATCCAGAACACCTTCACGATCGATCCCGGCAAGGTCACCGCCGGCGTCGACTTCGGCCGGCACGACTACCACACCGACAACTACGGCAACAACAACCGCCGCTACCGCGATTTCTCCACCACGCAGTTCGGCGTGTTCACCCAGGGCCGGTTCGAGTTCGACAACGGCTTCAACGTGTCGACCGGCGCGCGCTACGATGCGCATCGCTTCGAGGACTGGGACGACAAGCGCTTCTCCGACAGCGGCGCGAGCGTGAACGCAACGGTCGCCTACAGGTTCACCGACGGTTTCGAGGTGTTCGCGGGCGCCTCGCGCACCTGGCTCGGCTACGTCATCGGCGATTACGGCTACGTGCACGCCCGCAACAACGCCTTCTACACCGATCCGGCCTTCGACACGGGATCGGCGAAGAACTTCAAGGTCGGCGCGAACTTCGGCGGCGAGAACTGGAATGCCGGCATCACGCTCTTCGACACGCGCATCGACGGCCTGCCGGAATACGGCACCGCCTCGCTCGCCAACAATCCGAACGAGTTCCGCAGCCGCGGCGTGACGCTGAACGCAAGCTACACCTGGAACGACACGACCTTCGGCGCCACCTACACCCACGCCAAGGTGACGGCCGACGGGCAATCGGTGCTGCCGAACAGCGGATCCTTCATGCCGGTCGGCGACATGGCGACCTTCTACATCGACCATGAAATCCCCGACTACAACGTGAAGGTCGGCACGACGCTCGCGTGGGCCGGCAAGATCTCGGACGAGGTGGCGCGCGCCGGCGGCTTCTACGACCAGCCGGCCTATGCCGTGGTCAATGCCTATGCGGAATGGACGCCGCCCTCCTACGAGAACGTCACGCTGCGCGTCGGCGTCGACAATCTGTTCGACAAGAAATACTTCGAGCGCTCGAGCTATGCCGCCAGCTCGAACCGCGGCGGCATCGACCCGGTCTATGCGCCGGGCCGCACGATCACGCTCCACGCGGGCGTCAAGTTCTGATGCGATCCCGCCTGCCGCTCCGAGACGGGCGGCAGGCGGTCCCCGGGGTCCTGTCGCGAAAGGAGCGGCCATGCATGAATCCACCGCCTATCTTCAGACTGCGAACGGCCGGAAATATTTGGTGCAGCTGTGCAAGCACTTCGCCCACAAGATCGAGGTGTCCTATTCGCAAAGCCATGGGGACTGTCGCTTTCCTTGCGGTGCGGCCGTTCTGGAGGCGGACGCGGACGGCCTGCGCATGGCCGTGACCGCGGGCGACGAGGACGGTCTTGCCCGGACCCAGTCGATCATCGAAACGCACCTCGTGCGCTTCGCCTTCCGCGAGAAGCTGGAGGCGCTCGACTGGCGGCGGCAGGACAAGGCCGCCTGAGCCCCCGCATCCATCAGCATGACAGGTGAACCATGAAGCCATCCCGCCTTTTCCCGGCCCTTGCCGCCCTCTTCCTCTCGGCTTTTCCCGCCGCCGCCATGGACGTCGTGACGGCGCGCGGGACGGTCGCGGTCGACGGCACGCCGAAGACCGTCGCCGTCTATGACGTCGCGGCGATCGACACGCTTTCCCGCCTCGGCATCCGTCCGGCCGGCGTGCCGGACAGGCTCTACGTGCCGGAGCTGGAGCCGGTGAAGGACGGCGCGGCCGTGATCGGCACGCTGTTCGAGCCGGACCTGGAAGCGCTGAGCGCGCTTGCGCCCGACCTCGTCATCGTCGGCAGCCGCTCGGCCGCCAAGGCGGACATGGTCGCAAAGGTCGCCCCGACGCTCGACATGACCATCGACGGGGACGACCTCTTCGCCCAGGCCAAGCAGCGCCTTGCGGCCTATGGCGCGCTGTTCGGCAAGGCGGCGGAGGCAGAGGCCGTCGCCGGCGGGCTCGACGCCAGGCTCGCGGCCGCCAAGGCCGCGGTCGCCGGCAAGGGCACGGCGCTGATCGTCATGACCAACGGGCCCAAGGTGTCGGCCTACGGGCCGGGCTCCCGCTTCGGCTGGGTGCATGCGGCCCTGGACCTGCCGCCGGCGCATGCCGGGATCGAATCGGCGACCCATGGCGAGGCGGTGTCCTTCGAGTTCATCCGCGAGGCGAATCCGGACTGGCTGCTGGTGCTCGACCGTGCCGCCGCCATCGGCTCCAACGAACAGTCCGCCAGGGTGACGCTCGACAACGAGCTCGTCGCGGAAACGACGGCATGGAAGAAGGGCCAGGTCGTCTACCTGCCGGCACCGGACTTCTACATCGCCGGCGGCGGCGTGCAGTCGATGGAGCGTGTGCTCGCGGCGATCGCGAAGGCCTTCTCCGCCGCGAAATGACCGGCCCGGTTCCTTACGGACAGCCGGCCCCCTGGAGCTGCAGGTTCTCCTTGAGCAGGATCTCGATGCGGATCCGCTCCTGCGAGGCGAGGAGCTCGCGGTGGTCGGCGCGCGCCCGCATGATGCGCAGCGCGCTCCGGACGGCGTGGCCGGGGTCCTGCGCGATCACGGCGTCGATGCGCCCGTCCATCAGGGCCTGCTCGCTGAAGGGGGTGCGCTCGTGGGCGACGACGGTGAGGCGGCGTGCGCCCTGCGCGTTCCAGACGGCGGCCAGCGGCACCCGCGCCTCCGAGCTCAGCACGTAGACGCCGACGGTGTCCGGGTTGTGCTGGAGGGTCCGCCGGATGATCAGCTCGGCGCGCTTTTCGTCGGCGTAGGTTTCGAGGGACGGCAGGCTCTCCAGGTGCGGGAACTGGGCGTTGATGATGCTGTCGAAGCCGAGGCGCCGCTGGATGCTGTCGAGCGCCATCATGGTTTCCGCCACCACCATGATCTTGCCGCGCCTTTCGCCGATGAAGCGGCCGGCGATCCTGCCGGCCGTCGCGCCGGCGGCGAAGTTGTCGACGCCGACGTAATCGGCGCTTTCCAGCCTTTCCTGGCCCGACAGGAACTGCACGACCTTGACGCCTCGTTCGACGAGCCGCACCAGCGCGTCGCGCACCTGCGGCGATTCCGGCGCCATCACGGCGACGCCGTCGACCGTGTCGGCGTCGACGGCGGTGAGGTACTTGGCGACGTGGTGCGGGTCGGCCATCGGGACCTGCACGGCCTCCACGTCGGTGGAATCGGCGCGAAGCGCCTCCTTCGCCTCGCCGACGCGGCCGATGAGCTCCTTCAGGTACTGGTCGCCGGAGGTCGGAAGGACGAAGCGGAAGCGGTACGTCTTGTTGCGGGCGAGCGCGACGGCGGCCGGGTTCCGGACGAAGCCGATGCGCTCGATGGCCTCGGCGACCTTGCGCGCGGCCTTCTTGCTGACATTCGGGCGCTCGTTCAGCACGCGGTCGACGGTCGCCAGGCTGACGCCCGCCGCTTCTGCCAGGTCTTTTGCGGTTGGCCGCATCTTCCGCTCTCCAAGGTCCGAACCGGATTCCTCCAACAAAAGCAGGCGAAAAGCAAGAATTGAAGTGCGCACCTCAAAATTTGCTTGCATTGAGGTGCGCACCTCAATATGACTCTGGACGTGGCCGCCAGGAGGATCGACGCGCGCCACGAGGCGGCGCGGAGGAGAACAGGCCCGCCGGGAAGTCATTCCGCGTCAGGTGCCCGCCACGGGCGTTTCAACCTTCCGATGGGGTCGGAAGGAGGGGGAGGAGGTCCCGCCATGGAATTTCGTCGTTTCAGATCACTGGCCGCTTTCGGCGCGCTTCTGGCCGCCGGCGCCGCAGGCGCCGGAAAGGCCCATGCAAACGAACTGACCTTGTGCTGGGCCGCCTGGGACCCGGCAAACGCGCTCGTCGAGCTCAGCAAGGACTTCGAGGCGGAGAGCGGCATCAAGATGAAGTTCGAGTTCGTGCCGTGGCCGAACTTCGCCGACCGCATGCTCAACGAGCTCAATTCCGGCGGCAGGCTGTGCGATCTCATGATCGGCGACAGCCAGTGGATCGGCGGCGCGGCGGAAAACGGCCAGTACGTCAAGCTCAACGATTTCTTCGACAGGGAAGGGATCAAGATGAGCGACTTCATCCCCGCGACCGTCGTCGGCTATGCCGAATGGCCGAAGAATTCGCCGAACTACTGGGCGCTGCCCGCCTTCGGCGACGTGGTCGGCTGGAGCTACCGCAAGGACTGGTTCGCCCGTCCCGAGCTGCAGGCGCAGTTCAAGGAGAAGTACGGCCGCGACCTTGCCGTGCCGAAGACCTTCGCCGAGCTGAAGGACATCGCCGAATTCTTCCAGAAGCGGGAGATCGACGGCAAGACCGTCTACGGCGCGGCGATCTATACGGAGCGCGGTTCGGAGGGCATCACCATGGGCGTCATGGACGTGCTCTACAGCTTCGGCTTCCAGTACGAGAACCCGGACAAGCCCTATGAGCTGGAAGGCTACGTCAACTCGGCCGATGCCGTGAAGGGCCTGGAGTTCTACAAGGCGCTCTACGATTGCTGCACGCCGCCCGGCCACTCCGACGCCTACATGTCGGAGGACATCGACGCCTACAAGTCCGGCCAGGTCGCCCTGCACATGAACTTCGCCTTCACCTGGCCCGGCATCCATGCCGACGCCAATGTCGGCGGCGAGAAATCGGGCTACTTCCCGAACCCGGCGGGACCGGACGGCGCCGCCTTCGCGCAGCTCGGCGGGCAGGGCATCTCCGTGGTCGCCGCCTCGCAGAAGCAGGAGGATGCGCTCGCCTACATCAAATGGTTCGCCCAGCCGGACATCCAGCAGAAATGGTGGCAGATGGGCGGCTATTCGGCGCTGCGCAAGGTGGTCGAGGACCCGGGCTTTGCGACCAGCCAGCCCTATGCGCAGACCTTCCTCGACTCCATGGCCATCGTGAAGGACTTCTGGGCCGAGCCCTCCTATGCCTCGCTGCTGCAGGCGGCGCAGAAGCGCTTCCACGACTATGTGGTGGCCGGCCAGGGAACGGCGCAGGATGCGCTCGACGGCCTCGTCAAGGACTGGATGCAGGTCTTCGAGGACGAGGGCAAGTACTGACGCCATCGGGGATGCACGTCGCCGCGGCTCTCCTTCTCCCCCACGGGGAGAAGGGGCAGAACGGCTCCCGTATTGCGCCATGGCCGACCGTCTTCATACTCTGCCGTGTCCCGCCGCCTCCCAGCGGGCC
Organism: Shinella agrisoli; assembly: GCF_046557955.1. Lineage (NCBI taxonomy): Bacteria > Pseudomonadati > Pseudomonadota > Alphaproteobacteria > Hyphomicrobiales > Rhizobiaceae > Shinella > Shinella agrisoli. Next base: position 164,153 of record NZ_JBJIEP010000006.1, read on the forward strand.
ATGGCGCGGCCGGAGCCGGGGATCTGCCCGGCTCTGCCGCCGCTCGGTGAGATATTGAGGGAACAGCAATGCTCAAATCATCCGTGGAGCGGGTCGCCGAAGCGACGCCGCCCGCCATCGCCGGCCGCATGCGGGGGCTTTCCGACCGCACGCTCGCCTGGCTGTTCGTCGCCCCGTCGATCGTGCTGCTGCTGGCGATCAACATCTTTCCGCTCATCTGGACGGTCCGGCTGAGCTTCACCAACTTCCGCGTCAACCGCCCCAATGCCGAGGTCGAGTTCATCGGCCTCAGGAACTACCTGAACATCCTGTCGGACCGGGACATCTGGCTGACCATGCAGGCGACCGCGCATTTCCTGATCTGGACGATCGTCCTCCAGGTCCTCATCGGCTTCACGCTCGCCTACCTCATCAACAAGAAGTTCCGCGGCAACGACCTGTGGACGACGATCATCGTCCTGCCGATGATGCTGAGCCCGGCGGTGGTCGGCAATTTCTGGACCTTCCTCTACCAGCCGCAGATCGGCCTCTTCAACTATGCCGTCGGCTTCCTCACGGGCACCGACCCGTCGGGCTTCTCGATGATCGGCGACGTGTCGCTCGCGCCCTGGGCCATCATCATCGTCGATACCTGGATGTGGACGCCCTTCGTCATGCTGATCTGCCTTGCGGGCCTGCGCTCCATTCCGGCGAGCATCTACGAGGCGGCCGAGTGCGACCGCGCCAGCAGGTGGCGGCAGTTCTGGACGATCACCATCCCGCTCGTCCTGCCCTTCCTGATGCTCGCCGTGCTCTTCCGCGGCATCGAGAACTTCAAGATGTTCGACCTCGTCGTGCAGCTCACCGGCGGCGGGCCGGGCTCGATCACCGAGCTCACCTCGATCAACCTGAAGCGCGAGGCCTTCGAGAAGTGGCGCACGGGCTATGCCTCCGCCTATGCCGTCATCCTCTTCGTCACGGTCTTCGGCCTCGCCTCGATCTACGTCAAGGCCCTCAACAAGGTGAAACAGCGATGAGCAGCTATTCCGTCACCGAGCCGTCCCCGCGGCAGAAATGGTTCGCCGGGATCCTCGTCGTCCTCTATGCCCTGATCACGATCCTGCCGCTCGCCTGGATCATCGCGACGAGCTTCAAGACGCCGTCGGACGCGATCGCCTATCCGCCCAAGACCCTCTTCACGCCGACGGTGGAAGGCTACGTCAACGTCTTCACGACGCGCACCCGCCTTTCGCAGGAGCAGCTGCAGGCGCTCGGCGAGCCCACGACCTGGTACGACAAGCTGGTGCGTAAGGACGGGCTCGTCATTTCCGGTCCCTCGCGCTTTGCCGAGCGCTTCACCAATTCGGTGATCATCGGCTTCGGCTCGACGGTGCTGTGCATCGTGCTCGGGACGGCGGCGGCCTACGCCTTCTCGCGCTTCAAGGTGCCGCTGAAGGACGATCTCCTGTTCTTCATCCTTTCCACGCGCATGATGCCGCCGATCGCCGTCGCCATCCCCATCTTCCTGATGTTCCGCTCGCTCGGGCTCAGCGACACGCATGCCGGCATGATCCTGCTCTATACGGCCGTGAACCTCTCGCTCTCGGTCTGGCTGCTCAAGGGCTTCATCGACGAGATCCCGGTCGAGTACGAGGAGGCGGCGCTCATCGACGGCTACACGCGCTTCCAGGCCTTCTACAAGGTCGTGCTGCCGCAGGCGGCGACGGGCATCGCCTCCACCGCGATCTTCTGCCTGATCTTCGCCTGGAACGAATACGCCTTCGCCGTGCTGTTGACATCTGGCAACGCGCAGACGGCCCCGCCCTTCATCCCCACCATCATCGGCGTGAGCGGCCAGGACTGGCCGGCCGTCGCGGCGGGCGCGACCCTCTTCCTCGTGCCGGTCATGGTCTTCACCATCCTCCTGCGCAAGCATCTCCTGCGCGGCATCACCTTCGGAGCTGTCCGCAAATGAACAGGTTCTTCAACGGATTGCTGCATCTGCGGCGCGGCGCATGGGAGATGCTGGCCTCCGTGCTCATCGCCGCCGGCGTCGTCATGCTCATGCAGCCCTTCGCCCTCGTGCTCTATTCCTGGTCCTTCCCCATAACCCTGCTGGGCACGGTGATGTTCATCGTGGTCAGCCATTTCCCGGAGTAGGCCGATGGCGCAGATCAGGATCGAGAACGTCCGCAAGGAGTTCGGCGCCTTCACGGCGGTGCGCTCCTCCACCTTCACCATCGAGGACGGCGAGTTCTTCATGCTGCTCGGGCCCTCCGGCTGCGGCAAGACGACGACGCTGCGCATGATGGCGGGCCTGGAGCTGCCGACCTCCGGCGAGATCTTCATCGACGGCGAGGAGGTCGGCATGAAGCCGGCGAGCCGGCGCGACATCGCCTTCGTCTTCCAGATGTTCGCGCTCTACCCGCACATGAACGTGCGCAGGAACATCTCCTATCCGCTGGTGAGCCAGGGCATGAAGCGCGAGGACGTCAGGGCGCGCGTGGCCGAGGTCGCCCGCATCCTCAGGATCGGGCATATCCTCGACAGGCCCGTCGGCGGGCTTTCCGGCGGCGACCGCCAGCGCGTCGCGCTCGGCCGGGCCATCGTGCGCCGGCCGAAGGCCTTCTTCATGGACGAGCCGCTCGGCGCGCTCGACGCCGAGTTCCGCGAACACATGGCCGAGGAACTGCGGGCCTTGCACGACCGCATGGGCGCGACCACCGTCTATGTGACGCACGACCAGCTCGAAGCCATGCAGATGGGCGACAAGATCGTCGTCATGAACCACGGCGTCGTCGAGCAGTTCGGCCGGCCGCAGCAGATCTACGACTGGCCGGCGACGAAGTTCGTGGCCCAGTTCATCGGCTCGCCGCCGATGAACTTCCTGGAGTTCGAGGGCATGATCGGCATCGGCGGCGACCGCGTCGATCTCGGCGGCGTGCCGGTGAAGGTGCCGGCCGCGCGGGAAGGGCGCGCCGGACGCCTGACGCTCGGCGTGCGCCCGGAGCACGTGCGGTTCAGCAGCGAGGCCGCATACAGGGGACGGGTGATCGCCGTCGAATATCTCGGCACCACGCAGATCGTGACGCTGGCGACCGGGCATGGCGAGTTGAAGGCGCGCATCCCTTCCGGCCACGGCGTGCGCGAGGACGAGCTGATCGGCCTTGACTTCGATGCGCGCACGCTTTCGCTTTTCGATGCTGAGACCGGCAAGGCGCTCGTCTCCGAGGCCAACGAGGGAGTGCTGGGACATGGCTGACGTCGTTCTCGAAAACGTGACGAAGAGCTTCGGCGGCACGGTCGCGCTCGACAATGTCTCGCTTACGGTTCCGGACGGCTCCTTCGTCGTCTTGCTCGGGCCGACGGGCGCGGGCAAGACGACGGCGCTGCGCATGGTCTCCGGCCTCGACACGCCGGACAGCGGGGAGGTCCATATCGGCGGGCGGGCGATGAAGGGGCTGCCGCCGGCCGGGCGCAATGTCGCGATGGTCTTCCAGCAATATTCGCTCTACCCGCACCTCACCGTCCGCCAGAACCTGGAGTTCCCGCTGAAATCCCCGCTCCTGAGGACGCCGCAGGAGGCGATCGACCGGAAGGTTCGGGAGGTTGCCGAGGTCCTGCAGATCGCCCACAAGCTGGACAACAGGGCGACGGCGCTGTCCGGCGGCGAAATGCAGCGCGTTTCCATCGGCCGCGCCCTCGTGCGCAACCCGCGGATCTTCCTCATGGACGAGCCGCTGAGCTCGCTCGACGCGAAGCTCAGGGCGGACCTGCGCATCGAATTGAAGCGCATCCAGGCGAAATCCGGCGCGACCCTGCTCTATGTCACCCACGACCAGATCGAGGCGATGACCATGGCGACCCATGTCGGCGTGCTGAACGAGGGCCGCCTCGTGCAGTTCGGCTCGCCGCGCGAGGTCTATGAGCGGCCGGTCAGCGTCTATGCCGCGACCCGCCTCGGCCAGCCGCGCATCAACGTGCTTCCGGCCGATCTCTTCGCCGGCGCGCCGGCGGGCGCCAAGAGCATCGGCCTCAGGCCGGAGCATATCGTGCAGGGCGAGGGGGAGGAGGCGCTGGTCAAGCGCGTCGAGCACCTCGGCGACCAGACGCGCCTGCACCTGACCTTCAAGAAGCACGACCTCGTCACCGTCACGGATGCGCACACGCCGCTGAGGGGCGGCGAAGCCATCCGGATCCAACCGTCAAGGCCGCTCTATTTCGACGCGGCGGGCATGCGTTTAGCTTAAGGAGCATTCCATGGCGCAATTCATCAACAAGCGCGAAGACGTCGTCACAGAGGCGATCGACGGCGTGCTGGCCTTGTCCGGCGGCGCGCTCACCCGCCTCGACGGCTATCCGCATATCCGCGTCGTTAAGCGCAGCGACTGGGACAAGTCGAAGGTGGCGATCGTCTCCGGCGGCGGCTCCGGCCACGAGCCCGCCCATGTCGGCTTCGTCGGAAAAGGCATGCTGACGGCGGCGGTGTGCGGCGACGTCTTCGCCTCGCCGAGCGTGGACGCCGTGCTCGCCGGAATCCTCGCGGTGACGGGGCCGGCCGGATGTCTCCTCATCGTCAAGAACTATACCGGCGACCGGCTCAATTTCGGCCTTGCGGCCGAGCGGGCGCGCGCCTACGGGCTGAACGTCGGCATGGTGATCGTCGGCGACGACATCGCGCTGCCGGACCTGCCGCAGGCGCGCGGCGTCGCCGGCACGCTGTTCGTGCACAAGATCGCCGGCGCGCTCGCCGAGCAGGGCGCCGACCTCGAAACGGTGACGGCGGCGGCAAGGCGCGTCATCGCCGGCACGCGCTCCATCGGCATGTCGCTCGACACCTGCCAGGTGCCGGGCTCGCCGAAGGAAGACCGCATACCGGACGGCAAGGCGGAGCTCGGCCTCGGCATCCACGGCGAGGCGGGCGTCGAGCAGGTCGACTTTGCCGGCGCGCGCACGGCCGTCGCGACCATGGTGGAGCGGCTGGCCGCCGTCATGGGCGAGGGGCCTCATGTCGCGCTCATCAACAATCTCGGCGGCGCGTCCGTGCTGGAAATGTCGGTGCTCGCCCACGACCTGCTCAACTCGTCCTTCAAGGGCAGGATCACCCATGCGATCGGCCCGGCGCCGCTGATGACCTCGCTCGACATGCAGGGCTTCTCCGTCTCGGTCTTTCCGGCGGACGCGCGCGAGCTCGAGCTGCTGAAGGCGCCGGTCGCGATCGCCGCCTGGCCGGGGGTCTCGGAGGTCCGGCCGATCGCCGTCTCGGCGCTGCCGGACGGCCTGACGCCGATCACCCCGATGCCCTCCGACCATGCGGGAACCCGCGCGTTCCTGAGCGATTGCTGCAACGTGCTGATCGCCGCCGAGCAGGATCTCAACGCCCTCGACGCGAAATCGGGCGACGGCGACACGGGCTCGACGCTGGCCGGCGCCGCCCGCGCGCTGATCAGCGCGATGGACCGCCTGCCGCTGTCGGACCACACCCAGCTCCTGCGCGCCATCGGCCAGGAACTGAGCCAGACGATGGGCGGATCGTCGGGCGTGCTGCTCGCCATCTTCTTCGCCGCCGCCGGCGACGGGGCGTCGAGCGGGCTGCCGATGCGCGAGGCGCTCCGGGCGGGGCTTGCCCGCATGCAGGAGATCGGCGGCGCGCGGGTCGGCGACCGGACGATGGTCGACGCGCTTTCGCCGGCCCTCGACGCGCTCGGCGAAAGCATGGCCGCGGCCGCGGCGGCGGCGCGCAAGGGAGCGGACTTCACCTCGACCCTGACCCGCGCCAAGGCCGGCCGCGCCGCTTATATCAATGCCCGGCAGCTCGAGGGCCATGTCGATCCCGGCGCCGAGGCGGTCGCACGGCTCTTCGAGCATCTGGCGGCCTGACCGGCCCTTCCGGCCGCGTCAGTCCAGGGTGTCGCGTGAGATCGGTTCGACCTGCATGGAGTCCTCGCCGCGGTGGAAGGCGATGGCGAGGCGGAAGGAATGGGCGATGCGCAGCGCCCGGTCGAGGAAGAGGTCGGCCACCTCCGGCGGGCAGAGCCGCTCGACGGTCGTGCGGAAGAGGGAAAGCCAGCGCCGGAAGTGGGCCTCGCCGAGCTGCGGCATGGCAAGGTGCGGCGGCAGCGGACGGCCCTCGTAGCGATCGGTGCGCAGCAGCGTCGCGGACCAGAAGTCGCACATCCTGGCAAGGTGCGCCGGCCACTTCTCCGGCGCGATGACGCCGTTGAAGATGGGGCCGAGCAGGTCGTCCTTGCGGATCTCGTCGTAGAAGCCGTGCACGACGGCACGGACCATCGCCTCGTCGAGCACGTCCGGCAGCGGCTTGCCGTCGATGACGACGGTGCGCCTGGGGGCGGGGCGGCCTCTCATCGGGACGCCTCCCTGCCGGGCAGGGTGAGGCCTGCCACATGGCGTTTCGAAACGGTCGATGCCGGTGCCATCATGCTTTCCCTTCGCGCCTTACGCCGCCGCGGCGCCGATGCCGAGCAGCGGGCCCAGCGTGGCCCTGTTCCGCACGATGTCGGCGAGCGTGTACTTGTCGAGAACCGCCAGGAAGGCGCCGAGCGCCTCGTGCAGCATGCCCTTGAGCCGGCAGGCCGGCGAGATCGCGCAGGGCCGCCCCTGCGCCTGCATGCACTCGGCCAGGGAGAATTCCTCCTCCGTCGCCCTGATCAGCGCGCCGATGGCGATCTCTCCCGGCGCCTTTGCCAGGCGGATGCCCCCGGTGCGGCCGCGGGTCGTCTCGACGAGGCCGAGGTCGCGCAGCGTCTGCGCCACCTTGAGGAGGTGGTTGCGCGAAAGCCCGTAGGCCTCCGCCACGTCGTTGACCGTGCATGCCCCGTCCGGCCGCGCCGCGGCGTAGATCAGCATGCGCAGGGCGTAGTCGGTGTGAAGCGTCATCCGCATCCGCAGCTCCCCAGGGCCTCGCAGGCCGCGCGATCGTGTGATAAGAGGTATCCCGGATGCCACTTTTACCGTATGGGTTCCCGTCGCGAAAGTGCAATAGCGTCGCAGGCGGGGATGCCGGTTCCGCGTCAGAATAGTTCTGCCGGAGCGGCGATTATTGACAATATTACTCAAGCTTTAATTTAGAATATAAAAAATATTGCGCTGCATTATCGTTAATTCTGAATATATCGTTATATATTTCTGAATATAATCAAGATTGACATTACGCAAGTATATTCATGACAGTAAAAGTATAGTTTATTCTGCTTTATTTTCGAGACCATCATGTTAGTATCCCTGCGATATTTGCGTCGTAGCGAGGAATTGTGCCTTGTCGGAACTGTTGACGGAACAGGCGGATTCCCCTTCGCCGGGCTCGCGCCGACGCCGGGAGCTGATCAAGTTTCTGGTGCTCGCCTTCGGCATCTGGCCCATCGTCGCCGTCGGGGTCGTCGGCGGCTACGGCTTCCTCGTTTGGATGTTCCAGATCCTCTACGGGCCGCCGGGCCCGCCCGGTCATTGAGGGCGGCGCGATGCGGCAGCAGGCATTGTCCAGACGGGACTTCCTGAGGGGAAGCAGGCGGAGCAGGCCCGTCCGCATCCGGCCGCCCGGCGTCATGGAGGCCTCGCTCGCCTCCTGCACCGGCTGCGGCGAATGCGTCGCAAGCTGTCCGTCCGGCATCGTCGGCCTCATGGACGGCCTTCCGGCGCTCGACTTCGCGCCCGGTAAATGCACGTTCTGCGGCGCCTGCGCGGAGCACTGTCCGGAGCCGGTGTTCGCCGATGGCGCCGCCGGCCGTTTCGACCATATCGTCACCATCGCCGCATCCTGCCTGCCGTTCCGGCATGTCGACTGTCAGGCCTGCCGGGACGCCTGCCCCGCGGGCGCGATCCGCTTCCGCCCGGTGCGCGGGGGTCCTTTTGTGCCGGACCTCGACGCGCAGGCCTGCACGGGCTGCGGCGCCTGCATCTCCGTCTGTCCCGTCGGCGCGGTCGCGACCGCGCCCGTCAGCGCGGAGGCCGCCCATGCCTGACGGGCGGCATCATATTTCGAGCGCGGTGGTCGCCGTCAGGCCCGGCGGCCTTGACGGCGTGATCGCGGCCCTTGCGGACTTCGGCAATGTCGAGGTGCACGGCGCCGACAAGGGCAAGATCGTCGTCGTCATCGAGGGGCCGAGTACCGGCGTGCTCGGGGATACGCTGATGCGCATCTCCGCCCTCGACGGCGTGATCGCCGCGAACATGGTTTTCGAACAGGTGTATACGGAAGAGGACGAGGCTGATGGGCAGCGAACTGACGCGGCGTGACATCCTGAAGGCGCAGGCGGCGGGCGTCGCGGCGGCGGCGGCCGGCATTGCGCTTCCCGCCGCCGCCCAGCCCGTGCCGGGCGGGGTGAGCGCGCTGGAGATCAAGTGGGACAAGGCGCCCTGCCGCTTCTGCGGCACCGGCTGCGGCGTCATGGTGGGCGTCAAGGAGGGCAAGGTCGTCGCCACCCACGGCGACATGCAGGCGGAGGTCAACCGCGGCCTCAACTGCATCAAGGGCTACTTCCTGTCGAAGATCATGTACGGCGCCGACCGCCTGACGACGCCGCTCCTGCGCAAGCGCGGCGGCGTCTACGCCAAGGACGGCGAGTTCGAGCCCGTCACCTGGGAAGAGGCCTTCGACGTGATGGCCGAGCAGGCCAAGAAGGTGCTGAAGGAGAAGGGCCCGACCGCCGTCGGCATGTTCGGCTCCGGCCAGTGGACGGTCTTCGAGGGCTATGCCGCGACCAAGCTGATGCGCGCCGGCTTCCGCTCGAACAATCTCGATCCGAACGCCCGCCACTGCATGGCCTCGGCCGCCGTCGCCTTCATGCGCACCTTCGGCATGGACGAGCCGATGGGCTGCTACGACGACTTCGAGCATGCCGACGCCTTCGTGCTGTGGGGCTCGAACATGGCGGAGATGCACCCGATCCTGTGGACGCGCATCGCCGACCGGCGGCTCGGCAACGAAGATGTGCGCGTGGCGGTACTCTCCACCTTCACCCACCGCAGCATGGATCTCGCCGACATCCCGATGGTCTTCAAGCCGGGCACGGACCTCGTCATCCTCAACTACATCGCCAACCACATCATCCAGTCCGGCCGGGTGAACGAGGATTTCGTCAAGAACCACACGAAGTTCGTGCGCGGCGTCACCGACATCGGCTATGGCCTGAGGCCCGACGATCCTGTCGAGGTCAACGCGGCCAACTCGGCGGATCCCGGCAAGACGGAGCCGATCGATTTCGAGGCCTTCAAGGCCTTCGTCGCCGAGTACACGCTGGAAAAGACGGTCGAGATGACCGGGGTGGAAGCCGGCTTCCTCAAGCAGCTCGCCGAGCTCTACGCCGATCCGGACCGCAAGGTCATGTCGCTGTGGACCATGGGCTTCAACCAGCATGTGCGCGGCGTCTGGGCGAACCAGATGGTCTACAACCTGCATCTCCTGACGGGCAAGATCTCCGAGCCCGGCAACAGCCCGTTCTCGCTGACCGGCCAGCCGTCGGCCTGCGGCACGGCGCGCGAGGTCGGCACCTTCGCCCACCGCCTGCCGGCCGACATGGTGGTGACGAACCCCGAGCACCGCAGGCATGCCGAGGAGATCTGGCGCATCCCCCACGGCATCATCCCGGAAAAGCCCGGCTACCATGCGGTCCAGCAGGACCGCATGCTGAGGGACGGCAAGCTCAGCTTCTACTGGGTGCAGGTCAACAACAACGTCCAGGCCGGCCCCAACACCGCGAACGAGACCTACCGGGGCTATCGCAACCCGGAGAACTTCATCGTCGTCTCGGATGCCTACCCGACGATCACCGCGATGAGCGCCGACCTCATCCTGCCGGCCGCCATGTGGGTGGAGAAGGAGGGGGCCTACGGCAATGCCGAGCGGCGCACCCATGTCTGGCACCAGCTCGTGCAGGCGCCGGGCGAGGCGCGCTCCGATCTCTGGCAGATGGTCGAGTTCTCCAAGCGCTTCACCACGGACGAGGTCTGGCCGGCGGAGATCCTGGCCGCCAACCCCGACTACAAGGGCAAGACGCTCTACCAGGTGCTGTTTGCCGAAAGCGACGTGGCGAAATTCCCGATCGACGAGGTCAAGCCCGACTACGCCAACAACGAGGCGCAGCATTTCGGCTTCTATATCCAGAAGGGCCTCTTCGAGGAATATGCGGCCTTCGGCCGCGGCCACGGCCACGACCTTGCGCCCTACGACACCTATCACGAGGTGCGCGGCCTTCGCTGGCCGGTCGTCGACGGCAAGGAGACGCTCTGGCGCTACCGCGAGGGATACGATCCCTATGTGAAGCCCGGCGAAGGAGTGAAGTTCTACGGCAACACGGACGGCAAGGCGGCGATCATCGCCGTGCCCTACGAGCCGCCGGCCGAATCCCCGGACGACGAATACGACGTCTGGCTGGTCACCGGCCGCGTGCTGGAGCACTGGCATTCCGGCTCGATGACCATGCGCGTTCCCGAGCTCTACAAGGCGTTCCCCGGCGCGCGCTGCTTCATGAACGCGGACGACGCCCGCAAGCGCGGCCTCAACCAGGGATCGGAGATCCGCATCATCTCGCGGCGCGGCGAGATCCGCTCGCGCGTCGAGACGCGCGGGCGCAACCGCATGCCGCCCGGCGTGATCTTCGTGCCCTGGTTCGATGCCAGCCAGCTCATCAACAAGGTCACGCTCGACGCCACCGACCCCATCTCGAAACAGACGGATTTCAAGAAATGCGCAGTCAAGATCGAGCCCGTCGCCTGACCCCTTCCCCGAAGTGGATCCTGGCTGCCGTCGGCGCAGCCGTCATCGCCACCGGCGCCATGGCGCAGATGGTGCCCGAGCTCTCCGGCCCGGACGGCGACAGGATGCAGACCCTGCCGGCCGATCCGCTGCCGAAATGGGTCATCGACGACATCCGCCGCATGCGCGCCTATCCCGAGCAGCCGCCGGTCATCCCCCATTCGATCGACGGCTACCAGCTTTCGGTCAACGCCAACCGCTGTCTTTCCTGCCACAAGCGCGAATTCTCGCAGGATGCCGGCGCGCCGATGATCAGCATCACGCACTACATGACCCGCGAGGGGCAGATGCTCGCCGACGTCTCGCCGCGCCGCTACTTCTGCACGGCCTGCCACGTGCCGCAGGCCGACCACAAGCCGCTCGTCGAGAACACCTTCAAGGACATGAGCGAGATGGGCGTCACGAAGGCGGGAAGCGAGTGATGACGGGGCGCATCAAGGCAATCCTCGCCTGGGTCTGGACCGTGCTGACCATGCCGGCGGCAACGCTGAGCCTCGCCTTCCTGACGCTCGGCGGCTTCATCGGCGGCGTGATGTTCTGGGGCGCCTTCAACACGGCGCTGGAGCTGACGAACACCGAGACATTCTGCACCTCGTGCCATGAGATGAAGGACAACGTCTACCAGGAACTGACCAACACGGTGCATTTCACCAACCGCTCCGGCGTGCGCGCCTCCTGTCCGGATTGCCACGTGCCGCATGAATGGACCGACAAGATCGCCCGCAAGATGCAGGCCTCGAAGGAGGTCTGGGGCAAGATCTTCGGCACGATCAGCACGCGCGAGAAGTTCCTCGACAAGCGGCTCGAGCTCGCCCAGCACGAATGGGCGCGGCTGAAGGCGAACGACAGCCTGGAATGCCGCAACTGCCACTCTTCCGTAGCGATGGACTTCAGCAAGCAGACCCGGCGCGCCGCCGACATCCACTCCAGGTACCTCCTGACCGGCAGGGCGACCTGCATCGATTGCCACAAGGGCATCGCGCACGAGCTTCCCAGCATGGAAGGGATCGATCCCGGCTGGAAGATGCCGAAGGAGCTCGAAGGCGAGCAGTTGCCCGCCGCCTCGAACGACGCCATCGGCGATCTTCGCAGGGCCGTCGCCAGCGCGCACGGCGCGGTCACGTTCTGAAGGAAAGGATGCCGCCGTGGACCGGCCGTCAGCCGGCAACCTCTCTGAGGCCGTGCAGGGCGTCCTGCACGTCGCGGCGTTCCCCGGCCGATTCCGGGTAGACGGCATAGGCCGGGTAGGGGAATTCCGGCGCGCCTTCCACCCGTTCGAGCTCTCCGCCGTCGAGATAGGGCGCGACCGTTCCCTTGCGGAAATAGCCCATGCCGCCGGCGCGCAGGATATAGTGGAGGGCAAGGGGTCCGAAGCCCACCTGGAGCGCCGGCTCGGCAAAGCCGTGCTGCCCGGCGAACGGCGCGCCCCAATCGACGTGGACATAGTCCGACTCGCCGCTCTCTCCGGGACCGGGCGCCTTGCGCACCAGCACCAGATGCTCCTCCTCCAGCAGTTCGATCCTGAAGCCGGGCATCAGCTTGGGCGCGTAGAGCACCGCGACGTCCAGCACGCCCGTGCGCAGCTGTTCGAGCAACTGGTCGGGAAGGCCGACCTGCGCGTGGATGGCGATTTGCGGGCATTGCCGCTTCATCCACACCAGCCAGTCGAGCATGAGCGGGTTCCACAGGCTCATTTCCCCGCCGACCGCCACGAGGCTGGTGCGGCCCGGCGGCACGGTGAGCCGCTGGCGCGCCCGCTCCCACACCTGGACGAAGGCCTGCGCGAAACGCTCGAACTCCCGGCCGGCCGCCGTCAGCGCCGCGCCGTTGCGCGTGCGCACGAAGAGCTTGCGCCCGAGCGCCTCCTCCAGCGTGCGGATGCGCGCGCTGACCGTCGTCTGGGTGATGTGCAGCCGTTCGGAGGCCTTGAGGAAACTGCCGGTATGGACGATCTCAAGGAAGGTGCGGGCCCGGTCGATATCCATGGCTTTCCCCGTTCAGTGCAATTCTTTTGCTTTCATAACCTATTCGATCCCGTTTGCCTCTGTCTTTCCCGCCGCCGTTGCCGACCTCCTCGCCCGCGGGGAGGCTCGCCGCGGGCAGGCGCCGCCATGCATGCCGGATCAATATGATTCATCAGTCAATTAGCAATTCCATCGGCAGGCGGAACGAAAAGGAAATGGTTCCGAAAGGGGATTGTTTTTGGCCGTGATATCGTGATTGAATTTTGAAAACGGCCCCGGCGCATCGATCCGCGCCGGGGCCTGAAGGACAAACCATTGGAAACGGGGAACTGGAATGAACAGGGAAAAGATCAACACGCGCATTCGTCCGTTGCTCGCCGGCGCCGCCTTCTCGCTGCTGCTCGTTGCCGGCGGCGCTGCGCCGGCCTTCGCCGAGACGCCGGCCGATACGCTCGTCCAGGCCTGGGCGATCGACGACACGATCACCCTCGACCCGGCCGAATCCTTCGAGCTGAGCCCGGCCGAGTTCATCGGCAACGCCTATGACATGCTGGTGCGCCTCGACATCGACGACACGACCAAGGTCAAGGGCGGCATCGCCGACAGCTGGACCGTCTCCGACGACGGCCTCACCTATACGTTCAAGCTGAAGCCGGGCATCAAGTTCGCCTCCGGCAATCCGATCACCGCCGAGGATGTCGCCTGGTCCTTCGAGCGGGCCGTCAAGCTCGACAAGAGCCCCGCCTTCATCCTCACCCAGTTCGGCCTCAACGGCGACAACGTGACCGAAAAGGCCAAGGCCGTGGACGAGACCACCTTCGTCTTCACCGTCGACAAGGCCTATGCGCCGAGCTTCGTCCTCAACTGCCTCACCGCCACCGTCGGCGCCGTGCTCGACAAGAAGCTGGTGATGGAGCATGCCGAGCCCACCACGCCGAGCGAGGAATACAAGTACGACACCGATTTCGGCTATGCGTGGATGAAGACCAACTATGCCGGCTCCGGCCCCTTCAAGATCCGCGACTGGCGCGCCAACGAAATCCTCGTTCTGGAGCGCAACGACAATTACTACGGCGAGAAGCCGGCGCTCAACCGCGTCATCTACCGCCACGTCAAGGAAAGCGCGACCCAGCGCCTGATGCTGGAGGCCGGCGACGTGGACGTCGCCCGCAACCTGGAGCCGGGCGATCTCGAGGCCGTTTCCAAGAACGCGGACCTTGCGACGACCAGCGCCCCCAAGGGCACGGTCTACTACATCAGCCTCAACCAGAAGAACGAGAACCTCGCCAAGCCAGAGGTCCGCGAGGCCTTCAAGTATCTCGTCGACTACGACGCCATCGGCTCGACGCTCATCAAGGGCATCGGCGAGATCCGCCAGACCTACCAGGCCAAGGGCGTGCTCGGCGCGCTGGATGCGAACCCCTACACGTTCGACGTCGCCAAGGCCAAGGAACTCCTGGAGAAGGCGGGCCTCAAGGACGGCTTCTCCGTCACCTTCGACGTGCGCAACACGCAGCCGGTGACCGGTATTGCCGAATCCTTCCAGCAGACCGCCGGCCAGGCCGGCGTGAAGGTCGAGATCATCCCCGGCGACGGCAAGCAGACGCTGACCAAGTACCGCGCCCGCAACCACGACATGTATATCGGCCAGTGGGGCATGGACTACTGGGATCCGAACTCGAATGCGGAAGCCTTCACCTCGAACCCGGACAACGGCGACGACGCGTCGGTCAAGACGCTCGCCTGGCGCAATGCCTGGGAGATCCCGACGCTGACGGAGCAGGTGAAGGCCGCCCTCCTGGAACGCGACGCGGACAAGCGCGCCGAGATGTACAGGAAGCTCCAGCAGGAGGCGCTGGACACCAGCCCCTTCGTCATGATCTTCCAGCAGATCGAGGTCGCGGGCGTGCGCGGCAACGTGAAGGGCTACAGGCTGGGGCCGAGCTTCGATTCCAACCCGCTCGCGCCCGTTTCCAAGGAATAGGCCGGAAGGACCGCGTCCTTGACTATGACTGAAACGCCAGGGCCGGCAAGGCGCGCCAACCGGCGCGCCCATGCGCGGCTGAAGTCGGCCGCCGGCTTCCTGGTGGTCGTCGCGACCACCTATCTCGGCCTCATCGCCGTCACCTTCTTCATCGGCCGCGTCGTGCCGATCGACCCGGTGCTGGCGATCGTCGGCGACCGCGCGCCTGCGCATGTCGTCGCGCGCGTGCGGCAGGAAATGGGCCTCGACCTGCCCTATTACCAGCAGTTCTGGCTCTACATGAAGGGCGTTCTCCAGGGCGATTTCGGCACATCGGTCCTGACGACCAATCCCGTGATGGCCGACATCCGCCGCGTCTTCCCCGCCACCATGGAGCTTGCCACCGTCGGCACCGTCATCGGCGCCGCGCTCGGCATTCCACTCGGCGTGCTCGCGGCCGTCAGGCGCGGCAGCATCGCCGACCAGGTGGTGCGCATCGTCGGCCTCATCGGCTATTCGGTGCCGATCTTCTGGCTCGGGCTTCTCGCGCTCCTCGTCTTCTATGCCCGCCTCGGCTGGACCTCCGGCCCCGGCCGCATCGACGTGGTGTTCGAATACACCTTCATGCCCGTCACCGGCTTCTTCCTTATCGACGCCGTCATCAACCGCGACTGGGCGGCCTTTCGCGACATCGTCTCGCACATCATCCTGCCCGCCTCGCTGCTCGGCTATTTCTCCATGGCCTATATCAGCCGCATGACGCGCTCCTTCATGCTCAACGAGCTCGGCCAGGAGTACATCGTCGCGGCGCGTGCGAAGGGCCTGTCGGAGACGCGCATCATCTGGCGCCATGCGCTGCGCAACGCGGCGGTGCCGCTCGTCACGGTGATCGCGCTCTCCTATGCGGGCCTGCTCGAAGGCTCGGTGCTGACGGAGACCGTCTTCGCCTGGCCGGGCCTCGGCCTCTACATCACCAATTCGCTGCAAAACGCCGACATGAACGCGGTGCTCGGCGGCACCATCGTCATCGGTTCCGTCTTCATCGCCATCAACCTTCTGTCCGACGTGCTCTACCGCAT
This sequence comes from Shinella agrisoli, assembly GCF_046557955.1. Lineage (NCBI taxonomy): Bacteria > Pseudomonadati > Pseudomonadota > Alphaproteobacteria > Hyphomicrobiales > Rhizobiaceae > Shinella > Shinella agrisoli. The sequence goes on from NZ_JBJIEP010000006.1 coordinate 179,909, forward strand.
GCTCGATCCCCGAACGAGGACCCGATGAGCGAGGCCACGATGACCCGCCGCGAGTGGCTTCTGACCGACCGCCCGCAATCGCGCCTGCAAGCCCGGCTCGGCCGCGCCTATGTCGCCTGGCGCCGCTTTTCCGCCAACCGGCTCGCCGTCGTCGGCCTCCTGATCATCCTCGGCCTCGTCTTCCTCGCCGTCTTCGCGCCGCTCCTCGCCCCCCATTCGCCCTATGTCGGCGACCTTGCGAAGGCCCGCCTCATGGCGCCGGGGCCGGGGCACTGGCTCGGCACGGACGACCAGGGCCGCGACATCCTCTCGCGCCTCGTCTACGGCTCGCGCCTCACCTTGCAGGTGGTGCTCCTGGTGGCGGTCATCGCCGCGCCCATCGGCCTTCTGGTCGGCACCGTCGCCGGCTATGCCGGCGGCTGGGTGGATGCGGTGCTGATGCGCATCACCGACATCTTCCTCGCCTTCCCGAAGCTCGTCCTGGCGCTCGCCTTCGTCGCGGCGCTGGGGCCGGGCATCGGCAACGCCATCATCGCCATCGCCATCACCTCCTGGCCGCCCTATGCGCGCATCGCGCGGGCCGAGACGCTGACCGTGCGCAATTCCGACTACATCCTCGCCGTCGAGCTGATGGGCGCCTCGCCCTGGCGCATCGTGCTGCGCCACATCATGCCGCTCTGCATCTCCTCGCTCATCGTGCGCGTGACGCTCGACATGGCCGGCATCATCCTCACGGCGGCCGGCCTCGGCTTCCTCGGCCTCGGCGCGCAGCCGCCGCTTCCCGAATGGGGCGCGATGATCGCCTCCGGCCGCCGCTTCATCCTCGATCAATGGTGGGTCGCCGCCATGCCGGGCTTCGCCATCCTCATCGTCAGCCTCGGCTTCAACCTGCTCGGCGACGGCCTTCGCGATGCGCTCGACCCGCGCGGGAGCGGCCAGTGAGCGCGCTCCTTCGCGTCGAGGACCTTCGCGTCTCCTTCCCGACGCGCACGGGCGTCATCGAGGCGGTGCGGGGCGTCTCCTTCACGCTCGGCCGCGAACGCCTCGGCATCGTCGGCGAGAGCGGCTCCGGCAAGTCGCAGACCGGCCGCGCCATCATGGGCCTGACCGCCGAGCACGCCGTCATCGACGCCAGGCGGCTGGAGTTCAACGGCATCGACCTCCTCACGGCCTCGAAGGCCGAGCGGCGGGCGCTGCGCGGCAAGCGCATCGCTATGATCCTGCAGGACCCGAAATATTCGCTGAACCCGGTCATGACCATCGGCCGCCAGATCGTCGAGACGCTGCGCGCGCACGAGCCGGTCGGCAGGACGGAGGCGAAAAGGCGCGCGCTCGACATGCTCGCCGCCGTGCAGATCCGCGACCCCGAGCGCGTCTTCGGCCTCTATCCGCACGAGGTCTCCGGCGGCATGGGCCAGCGGGCGATGATCGCCATGATGCTGATCGCCGGCCCGGAGCTCCTCATCGCCGACGAGCCGACCTCGGCGCTCGACGTGACGGTGCAGCTCGACGTGCTCGCCATCCTCGACCGGCTGGTCGCCGAGCGCGGCATGGGCCTGATCTTCATCTCGCACGACCTTCGCCTCGTCTCCTCCTTCTGCGACCGCGTCATCGTCATGTATGCCGGCCGCATCGTCGAGGAGCTGCCGGCCTCCAGGCTTTCCGAAGCGCAGCATCCCTATACGCGCGGCCTCCTCAACTGCATGCCCGGGATCGGCGCCGACCGGCACCCGCTGCCCGTCCTCGACCGCAAGCCGGAGTGGAGGACATGACGCCGGCCCTCGCCATGAACGGCCTTCGCGTCGTCTACGACGACTTCGTGGCGCTCGACGAGGTCAGCCTGTCGGTCGCGCCCGGCGAATCCTTCGGCCTGGTCGGCGAATCCGGCTCCGGCAAGTCGACGCTGCTGCGCGCCGTCGCGGGCCTCGCGCCCGTTTCCGCCGGCACCATCACGGTCGACGGCAAGGCGCTCGGCGAGCGGCGCGACAAAGCGTTCTACCGCAAGGTCCAGATGGTCTTCCAGGACCCCTACGGCTCGCTGCACCCGCGCCAGACGGTCGACCGGCTGCTTCTGGAACCGCTCGCCATCCACGGCTTCGGCGATACAGAGGCCCGCATCGTGCGGGCGCTCGACGAGGTGGGGCTCGGCTCCGGCTTCCGCTTCCGCTATTCGCACCAGCTCTCCGGCGGCCAGCGCCAGCGTGTGGCGATCGCCCGCGCGCTGATCCTGGAGCCCTCCATCCTGCTGCTCGACGAGCCGACCTCGGCGCTCGACGCCTCGGTGCAGGCGGAGGTGCTGAACCTGCTCGAGCAGCTGCGCGCCGCCCGCAACCTCACCTTCGTCATGGTCAGCCACGACCTTGCCGTCGTCACCCACATGTGCGACCGGCTGATGGTGATGCGGAACGGCCGTGCGGTCGAGCAGCTCACCGCCGCCGACCTTGCCGCGCGCAGGGTGACGCAGGACTATACCCGGGGCCTGCTCGCCGCCAGTGAGGGCTTCCGGCGCGACGGCTGATCAGGCGGCCGCCGGTCCGGAAAGGCCCTTCACCGGCCGGCATACCTGTCGGCGAATTCGCCCGACTGCACGATTGCCCTGGCGATCGTCTCGCGCGTCGCCGTTCCCGCGCGCAACTGCGCGAGATAGGCGTCGCGGCCGGCGCCGTCTGCCGGGCGGCCCAGCAGGACCCGGTACAGGAGGTCGATATAGGCGCCGTCGCTCATGCCCGGCACGGCATGTTTCTGGCTGAACTCGTCCGAGGCGAGCATTCCGGCAAGCATGTCGGCCTCGCTCATGCCGTCCTGCAGCGACCGGACCCAGCCCTCGGCCTCGCTTCTGTCCGCCGCCCGGTCCAGCACCAGGCAGTAGCCGAGGCTCGCCTTGCGGAAGGCGTCGTCGGGAAGCTTGCGTATCTCCGCGATGTCGCAGGCAGGCCCGGGCCCGGTCCGCGGCGTGCGGATCGCCTGGCGCACGGCTTCGTAAGCCGGCTTGCGCGCGCCGATCTTCCAGCCGTCCTGCGCGCTGCCTTCGAGCTCCACCAGACCCATGAAGGCCTCGAAATCGGGCGCCCAGTAGGTTTCGTCGAGAAGCTCGTAGATATGGGCCTCCTCGATGCGGTAGAGGGCTTCGAGCTCCCGCAGCCGCTCCATCTGCTGCACCAGCCCTTCGGCCTGGGCCTTCGCGCCGTCCCTGCTGCCGAACGGATGGTTGAATTCCGTCACCCAGATCGGCCGGTCATATTGGGCAAGCAGCTTGAAGGCCCATTCGTAGTCGCCGCCGTACATGTGCCAGACGGAGATGTCCCAGCCGATCCCGTCGGCGCGCATGCGCTCGAACGCGCCGGTATGTCCCCATCCCGCCGTGCCCATCGCCTTGCGGATGGTGGGGTCGGCCTCGGTCATTCCCTCCGAAAGCCCGCGCAGGACCGCGCGGACCTTCGCCCACCGCGGGCCGTAGTAGTCGAGCGCGCCGACGCCCCCGGCCGGCCCCCATTCGCACGGATAGACCGTGCCGTCGTCCCGCGTCTCGCAGGGCTGGATGATGGCGAAGTTCTCCAGCTCGTTGCCGAGCTCCCACACGCGGATCTCGTCCCGGAACCGCGTCCCCAGCGTCCTTGCCAGCGTATGGGACCGTTCGTAGAGCTCGTCCTCGCTCATCGCCTTGAGGTCGACGTCGGGGGTGAGCACCGGAACGATCTTTATGCCGCGTGGCAGCGCCTCGGCGACGAGCGCTGCCAGCTTGTCCGCCGATGCCAGCCGGGAAATGTCGACGCGATAGGACCGCGCGCCGAGATCCTGCACGAGGTCCAGCTGCTGCGCGAAGGAGACCCCCGGATAGGAATTGATCGGGTGGCCGTTCACGCCCCAGACGATCTCGGCCGAAACCGGCCGGCTGCCGGCCGCCAGGAAGAGGAATGCCGCCGCCGCGAAGGCGTGCAGGAATGTCCGCGATGCGGCCTTCGCCCGGTCTCTTGACGGATATCCGTGCACAGCCTCGAAACCTCCGCTTGCCGTCATGCGATCGTCCCTGCCGGAAGCTAGCACGCCGGCAGCCGCTGGCAAGACCGGGCGGCCGCTCAGCCGTACCGTGCGATCGCAAGGTCGGTGGCGTCGATCTCCGGCGCCCGTCCGGACACGAGGTCGGCGACGAGGCGGGCGGAACCGCAACTCATCGTCCAGCCGAGCGTGCCGTGGCCGGTGTTGAGGAAGAGGCCGGCGACCTTCGTCGGGCCGATCACCGGCGTGCCGTCCGGCGTCATCGGCCGCAGGCCCGACCAGAAGGTGCCCGCGCTCGCGTCGCCGCCGGGGAAGAGGTCCATGACCGAGTGCTCCAGCGTGTGCCGGCGCGCCTTGCCGAGGTCGTTGGTGTAGCCGGAGATCTCCGCCATGCCGCCGACGCGGATGCGGCTGCCGAGGCGCGTGATGGCGATCTTGTAGGTTTCGTCCATCACGGTCGATTCCGGCGCGCGGGCGGCGTCGGTGATCGGGATGGTCAGCGAGTAGCCCTTGACCGGATAGACCGGCAGGCGGATGCCGAAGGGCCGCACGAGAAGCGGCGAATAGCTGCCGAGCGCGACGACGACGACATCGGCGGGAAGCCGTCCCGTGCCGGTGCGCACGCCGCGCACCCGGCCTGCCTCGACGTCGAGGCCCTTGACCTCGGTGTTCCAGGCGAAGCGCACGCCGAGCGCCCCGGCCTTTCCGGCGAGCGCGTTGGCGAACTTGAAGCAGTCGCCGGTCTCGTCCTTCGGCGTCAGCAGGCCGCCGGCGATCCTTTCGCGCACATGCCCCAGCGCCGGCTCGACGCGGATGCAGCCCTCCGGGTCGAGCACTTCATAGGGAATGCCGTCGGCGGCGAGCGCCTTGACGTCCTTGGCCGAGGCGTCGAGCTGGGCCTCGGTGCGGAAGAGTTGCAGCGTGCCCTGCATGCGCTCGTCATAGGAAATGCCGGTTTCTTCGCGCAGCGCCGTAAGCGAGATGCGGCTGTAATCGGCAAGGCGCAGCATGCGGCTCTTGTTGAGCGCGTAGCGGGCGGACGTGCAGTTGCGCAGCATCCGCGCCATCCAGAGGAGCATGGCGGCGTCGACCTTCGGGCGCAGGATCAGCGGCGCATGCCGCATGAACAGCCACTTCACCGCCTTCATCGGGATGCCGGGAGCGGCCCAGGGCGAGCAGTAGCCGAAGGACACCTCGCCGGCATTGGCGAAGCTCGTTTCCAGCGCCGGGCCAGGCTGGCGGTCGACGACCGTGACCTCGTGGCCGGCCTTCGCAAGCTGGTAGGCCGAGGTGACGCCGACGATGCCGGCGCCGAGAACGATGACTTTCATGGTGTCCTCATCGGGAAGGAGGCGGGCTCAGCGGTAGCGGCGGCCGAGGCCGGTCAGGGCCTCGCAGGAAATGGTGCCGGGGCGACCCGGTCGGCGCCGATGCCATAGGCGTCCGTCTTGACCGCCGCCGGCGCGCGCGCCGGCGCGGCCTTTGCCGCAAGCTTTCCATAGTTGCGGGCAAGGGCCGCAAGATCGACGGTCAGGTGGCCCGACGCGCCGCCCGTACCGGTCGTTCCGCCCCGAATTGCCGACTGTGCCGCGCCGTCCATCTCCCGCCTCCCGTTTCCCGTGGAGGTTATTGAAAGGATCGTGAAATTGCCGACGAAACAGCGCTTTATTCTTGCGCAAAGTCATGATTTTTGAAAGAAACGACGAGAAAATGGAATGATCTGCAATGACGGCACTGGACGCGATCGACCGCAACATCCTGCGGCTCCTTCGGCTCGATGCGCGCATGAGCAATGCGCGCCTGGCCGGCGAGGTCGGCCTTTCTCCTTCCGCCTGCCTCAGGCGGATCAAGCTGATGGAGCAGGCCGGCGTGATCCGCGGCTATACGGCGCTGGTGGATGCCGGAAACGCCGAGTCCTCCATCGCCGTCATCATCAACATCACGCTGGAGCGGCAGACGGAGGAACACCTCGACCGCTTCGAGGCGGCGGTGCGCAAGCACCCGGAAATCCGCGAATGTTTCCTGATGACGGGCGGTTCGGACTACCTCCTGCGCGTCGAGGTCGCCAGTGCCGGCGAGTTCGAGCGCATCCACAAGGAAATCCTCTCGGCCATGCCGGGGGTATCGCGGATCCATTCGAGCTTTGCGATCCGCAACGTGCTGGCGACGCGGCCCAGGGGACGGCGTTAGGGCCTGCACGCCCCTCGAACGGGTCAGCGCTTCGTCCCGTAGTATTTTTCCGCGATGCCGCGGGTGGCGGCGGCGATCTTCGGGCCGATGTCCAGCATCCTCGCCGTATCCGCGCGGGCCGTGGGCGCGGCGACGGCGAGCGCGCCGACCGGCCGGCCGTTCGGCGCGATGATCGGTGCGGCGGCGCTGATGACGCCCATCTCGAAGCCCTGCCGGCTGATCGAGAAGCCGCGTTCCGCCGTTTCCCGCAGGAGCTCGCGCACCGCGCCCGCATCGGTGACGGTCTGCGGGCAGAAGCGGTCCAGCGGCCCCGCCAGCGCCCTGTCGATCTCGGCGGGGGACAGGAAGGCGAGGAAGGCGAGGCCCGAGGCGGTGGCGTGGAAGGGCAGGGCCGCGCCGACATCGACGATCACGCGGTGCGCCTGCGAGGAATCCTCGACATGGATGGTGGCAAGCCGCCCGCCGGAGAATTCCGAGAGGTGGACGGTCTCGCCCGCTTCGTCCGCCAGCGCCTTGACGAAGGGAGCGGCGACGGCGACGAAGGGAAAGCGCGCCTGGCGGATGCGGGCAAGGCGCACGGGCGCCGCGCCGAGCCGGTATTTGCGCGTCTCGCCGTCCTGCTCCACGAAGCCGTGCTTCTCCAGCTCCACCAGGAACCGCCGCGCCGTCGCCTTGTCGAGCGCGGAAAGGCGGGCAAGATCGGACAGGCCGATGTCCCTGCCGAGATCAGCGATGACGTCGAGGAGAAAGAGGGCCTTTCCGATGGTGCTCATTCGTCTCTTCCGGACCGTTGGTTTCGCGCCCTCCTGCTCCGGCATTCCCCATGATACTTAACATGAGAAATAACTTGACGGCGGGGCGGGCTTTTGCAAGTCTATAATCAAAATAAAGGTTCAAATAATGAACCGCAAGCGAAACTCGCAATGGGAACCGCCGCGCGCGCCGCGCACGGCATCAGCAAGGCGGCAGCCGCATCCCGGCGCGCCGCCGGGATGGGAGCAGGATCATGACGGATACGACCGTGCCGCCGGGCGGCGCGAACCAGTTGCGCAAGAACAGCCTCGGCGTCGGGGCCATCACCTTCCTCGTCGTCTCGGCCGCCGCGCCGCTGACGGCGGTTGCCGGCGGCGTCCCGCTGTCGATGCTGCTCGGCAACGGGCCGGGCATTCCGCTGACCTTCGCCTTCGTGACGACGGTTCTCCTTCTCTTCGCCGTCGGCTATGTCGCCATGGCCCGCCATATCAGCAATGCCGGCGCTTTCTACGCCTATACGGCGCAGGGGCTCGGCGGGCTTGCCGGCGGGGCCGCGGCGCTCGTCGCCATCCTCGCCTACAATGCCATGCAGATCGGCATCTTCGGCCTGTTCGGCGCGGCGACGGCCGGTTTCTTCGCCGGCTACGGCCTCGACCTGCCCTGGTGGGTCTGGACCTATGCCGGCATCGCCCTCGTCGCGGTCTTCGGCTATCGCCGGGTGGATTTTTCCGCCCGCGTGCTCGCCGTGCTGGTGGTGCTCGAATATCTCGTCGTGCTGGTCATCGACGCCGCCATCCTGTTCCAGGGTGGCGACAGCGGCCTTTCCGCCGCGCCCTTCACGCCGGCCGCCTTCTTCAGCGGCACGCCGGCCATCGGCATCCTGTTCTGCTTCGCCGCCTTCATCGGCTTCGAGGCGACCACCATCTACAGCGAGGAGGCCCGCGAGCCGGAAAAGACCGTGCCGCGCGCCACCTACATCTCCGTGCTGATCATCGGCCTCTTCTACATGCTGACCTCATGGCTGATGGTCAACGGCGCGGGCGTCGACAAGCTGGTGCCGGAACTCCAGGGCCTTGCCGACCCCACCACCTTCCTTTTCGGCCTCGCGGACCGCTATGTCGGCGGCAGCATCGGCGTGGTGATGGGCCTTCTTTTCATCACCAGCCTGTTTGCCGGCGTCGTCGCCTTCCACAACGGCGTCGCGCGTTATCTCTACGTCGCCGGCCGCGAGGGGCTTCTGCCGCGGGCGCTCGGCGTCACCCATCCGGTGTTCCAGAGCCCGCATGTCGGCTCGGCCGTGCAGACGGTCATCGCCGTGCTCGTCGTCGGCCTCTTCGCCGTCACCGGGCAGGACCCGGTGCTGGGGCTCTTCTCCTGGCTCACCAATGTCGGCACGCTCGCGGTCATCCTCCTGATGGCGCTGACGGCCTTCTCCATAGTCGTCTTCTTCAGCCGCAATCCGGGCCTCGAAGGCAACAGGCTCGTCACCGCGGTCCTGCCGGTGGCAACGGGGCTGATCCTCTCGGCGCTGGTGTTCTATATTGCCACCAACTTCGGCGCGCTCGCCGGGGCGCAAGGGGCGCTCGCCGTGCTCCTGCCCGGCCTCGTGCCGATCGCCGCGGCCATCGGCCTCGTCTGCGCGCTGCGTCTCAAGGCGGGCGATGCCGGCGCCTTCGCGCGGCTCGGCGTCGGGCGGGAAGTCTGAGGACAGCGTCAGGGACAGCCGCACCGGACAGGAAAGACCATGCAGGAAAAGATCGAAGCGCTCCGCAACCTCACCGTCGCTCCCCAGTCGCTCTTCATCGACGGCGCCTGGCGCGAGGCCGCCGACGGCGCGGTGCTGGACGTCGTCTCGCCGATCGACGGGCGGGCGCTGACGACGATCGCCGATGCCGGCGCGCTCGACGTCGACCGCGCCGTCAAGGCCGCCCGCGCCGCCTTCGAAAGGGGCCGCTGGGCCAGGGCGGCCCCGGCCGAGCGCAAGAAGGTGCTGCTGAGGATCGCCGATCTGATCGACAGGCACGCCTTCGAGCTTGCCGTCATCGGCGTGCGCGACAACGGCACGGAAATCGCCATGGCGCTGAAGGCCGAGCCCGGCAGCGCCGCCGGCAGCTTCCGCTACTATGCCGAGGCGATCGACAAGGTCTATGGCGAGATCGCGCCGACGGCCGACGACATTCTCGGCCTCGTCCACCGCGAGCCGGTCGGCGTCGTCGGCGCCATCGTGCCGTGGAACTTCCCGCTGATGATCGGCGCCTGGAAGATCGCCCCGGCGCTCGCGGCCGGCAATTGCGTCGTGCTGAAGCCGGCGGAGACCGCCTCGCTGTCGCTGCTGCGCCTTGCCGAGCTCTGCGCGGAGGCCGGCCTGCCGGAAGGCGTGCTCAACGTCGTCACCGGCCGCGGGGCCGTCGCCGGCGAGGCCATGGGCCTGCACCCCGACATCGACGTGCTGGTCTTCACGGGGTCCGGCCCGGTCGGCCGGCGGCTTCTCGAATATTCCGCCCGCTCCAATTTGAAGCGCGTCTACCTGGAGCTCGGCGGCAAGTCGCCGAACGTCGTCTTCGCCGATGCGCCGGACCTCGACAGGGCGGCGAAGGTCTCGGCCTACGGCATCTTCCGCAATTCGGGCCAGGTGTGCGTGGCGGGCTCGCGCCTCCTCGTCGAGCGCTCCATCGCCGAGGAATTCTCCGCGAAGGTGGCGGCCATCGCCGCCGCCATGAAGGTCGGCGACCCGCTGCTGCTCACCACCGAGGCCGGCGCCGTTTCCAGCGAGGCGCAGCTCGGCAAGGACCTCGCCTTCGCCGAACAGGCGCTCGCCGAGGGCGCGCGGCTGCGCACTGGCGGCAGGCGCATCCTCGCCGAGACGGGCGGCTTCTACATGGAGCCCACCGTCTTCGACGTGACGCCGGGCATGACGCTCGCCCGCGAGGAGGTGTTCGGCCCCATCCTCTCGATCATCCCCTTCGACGGCGAGGAGGACGCGCTCGCCATCGCCAACGGCACCGAATACGGCCTCGCCTCCGCCGTCTGGACTGCCGACCTCTCGCGGGCGCACCGCATGGTGCGCGGCATCCGCGCGGGCGTGGTGCATGTCAACACCTATGGCGGGGCGGACAATACCGTGCCGCTCGGCGGCGTGCGCCAGTCCGGCAACGGCCACGACAAGTCGCTGCATGCGCTGGACAAGTATGTCGACCTGAAGACGGCCTGGATCCAGCTCTAGGAGCGCGCATTCCCGAAGGGCGTTTGCTCACGGGGCTGGACGGCGACGGCGTGCGCTAGGGCGGCCGCCCCCAACGGGCGGCGTCAGTAGACCTTGGCGGTTGCGGGGGCCTTCGCCGGATCGGCAGCCTTGAAGTCGGCCAAAAGCTTCGTCGTGGCATTGGCGAGCAGCGTCACGTCGTTGCCGATGGCGACGAAGGTGGCACCGAGATCGAGGTAGCGTTTCGCAAGGCCGAGATCGCCGGTGAGGATGCCGGCCGCCTTGCCGTGCGACTGGATCTTTTTCAGCGCCTTCTCCACCTCGGCCTGCACCTCGGGCGCGCCGGGCTTTCCGAGGAAGCCCATGTCGGCGGCAAGGTCGGCCGGGCCGATGAAGACGCCGTCGACACCCTCGGTGCCGGCGATGGCGTCGAGCGCTGCAAGGCCGGCGCGGCTTTCCACCTGCAGCAGCAGGCAGACCTCGTCATTGGCCGTCTGGAGATAGTCCGTCGTGCGGTTGAAGGCCGAGGCGCGCGCCAGCGCCGCGCCCACCCCGCGCACGCCGTGCGGCGGGTAGCGCACGGCCTTCACCATGGCCTCCGCCGTCGCCTTGCCGTCGACCATGGGGATCAGCAGCGTCTGCGCGCCGATGTCGAGCAATTGCTTGACGATCCAGGTCTCGCCGATCGGCGGGCGGATGACGGCGTGGCTTGCCGAACCCTTCATCGCCTGGAGCTGGGAGACGAGCAGCGGCACGTCGTTCGGCGCGTGCTCGGCGTCGAGCAGCAGCCAGTCGTAGCCCGCCTCCGCGCAGATCTCGACCGTGTAGGGACTGGCGAGCGCCTGCCAGAGGCCGATCTGCGCGCGGCCCTCCTTCAGCGCCTGCTTGAAGCGGTTTTTCGGGGCGGGCATGGCAACTCCTATGCGAAGAACAGGCTGACGGTGCCGTAGGGGCCGAAATCGCCGACGATGGTATCGCCGTGGCGGGCCTCCACCGGGCGGATGAAGGAGCCGGCGAGCACGACCTGGCCCGCCTCGATGCCGTCGCCGTATTGGGCGAGGCGGTTGGCGAGCCAGGCGACGCCGCGGGCCGGCTGGTTGAGCACGCCGGCGCCGAGGCCGGTTTCCTCCACCTGCGCATTCCGGCTGACGATGGCGCCCATCCAGCGCATGTCGATCCGGTCGGGCCTGACGGCGCGCCCGCCCGTGACGATGCCGGCATTGGCGGCGTTGTCGGCGATCGTGTCGACGATGGTGCGCGCCTTCTTCGTTTCGGGATCGACGCGCAGGATGCGCGTGTCGAGGATTTCCAGCGCAGGGGTCACGTAATCGGTGGCGTTCAGCACGTCGAAGACGGTGACGCCGGGGCCTTTCAGCGGCGCCTTCATGACGAAGGCGATCTCCGCCTCGACGCGCGGCTGGATGAAGCGGTCCGCCGGCACGCTCGCGCCGTCCTCGAAGACCATGTCGTCGAACAGCACGCCGGAATCGGGGATGTCGATGTTCAGCGCATATTGCATCGCCTTGGAGGTAAGGCCGATCTTCCAGCCGATCACGCGGCGGCCGCCGGCGATCTTCTTCCTCACCCAGGCGCCCTGGACCGCATAGGCGTCGTCCATGGTCATGCCGGGATGTTTCAGCGAGAGGAGGCCGGTCTGGACGCGGGTCCGTTCGGCCGTATCGAGGCTTGTCGCGGCGGCGCGGATGTCGTCTGGCGTCAGCATGGCCGGATAACCTCGTCGGCGACGGTGTTGCTGAGAAGGCCGATGCCCTCGGCCTCGACTTCCACCACGTCGCCCGGCTTCAGCCAGACCGGCGGGTCGAAGCGCGCGCCGGCGCCGGTCGGCGTGCCGCAGACGATGACGTCGCCCGGAACCAGCGTCGTGAAGGTGGAGATGTAGGCGACGATCCTGCGGAAGGAGAAGATCATGCGGCCGGTGCGGTCGCCCTGGCGCACTTCGCCGTTGACGCGGGTTTCGAGCTTCACGTCGGCAAGCTGGCTCTCGTCCGTATAGGGCACCAGCCAGGGGCCGATGGAGCCGGTGGCGTCGAAATTCTTGCCCTGCGTGACGTTGAACTTGGCGTGCCGCACCCAGTCGCGGATCGTGCCCTCGTTGCAGAGGGTGAGGGCCGCGATGTGGTCCAGCGCGTCGGCCTCGGAAATGCGCCGGCCGCCCTTGCCGATGACGATGGCGATCTCGCCCTCGTAGTCGAGCTGCGGGCTTTCCGGCGGGCGGATCAGCGGCCGGCCGTGGCCGGTGAAGGAGCGCGGGAAGCGGACGAACAGCGACGGATTGGAGGGTGCCGCCTGGCCGTCCTTGTATTCCTCGTTGCGGTCCGGGAAGTTGACGCCGACGCAGACGATCTTCTCCGGCGCGGGGATCGGGATTTCGTAGGTGATGTCCGAGAGCGCGTGGTCGGCGGGAAGCGCCGCCGCCTCGTCCGCCAGCCTCGCCAGAGCCTCCGCCTCGATCGCCTCGCGCAGGCTCGGCCAGCGCGCGCCATGGCGCGCCGAGAGGTCGACGACGCCGTCCTCCCTGACGAGGCCGTACTTCAGGGCACCCTGATGGGAAAAGCCGGCGAGGCGGGGCCGTTCGGCCATGGCGGTCTCCTTAGGTCAATGCGCGGGCGATCCCGGTGATCGCCTCGAAGGCGGTGTCGGCGTCGTCGCGGGTCATCTCGAACTGGCCCGCCTGGAAACGGATGGCGATGCGGCCCTCGACGCGGGTCTGCGTGAGGTAGATGCGGCCGTCGTCGTTGATGGCGTTGACGAGGGCGATGTTGTGCCGGTCGGCATCGCCTTCCGTCCTGTGGCGGAAGGAGAAGAGCGAGAGCACCGGCTCGCTGACGATCTCGAAATCCGGCTCTGCGGCAAGCCGCGCGGCGAGTTCTCTCGACCATGCGACATGGTTGCGGATCATCGTGCGCAGGCCTGCAAGGCCGTGGTAGCGCATCAGGAACCACAGCTTCAGCGCGCGGAAGCGGCGGCCGAGCGGCACGGACCATTCGGAATAGTTGACGATGCCGTCATGGCCGTGGGTCTTCAGATATTCCGGCTGGATGGCGAGCGTGCGCACCTGGTCCTCGGGGCTCCTGACGAACTGCACCGAACAGTCGAAATTCGCCCCCAGCCATTTGTGCGGGTTGAAGACGATGGAATCGGCCGCCTCGATGCCGTCCCAGAGCGTGCGGAATTCCGGGCAGATCATGGCCGAGCCCGCCCAGGCGGCATCGACATGGAGATAGAGGCCGTGGGCCTTCGCCACCGCCGCCACGTCGCGGATCGGATCGCAGGCGCCGATGGAGGTGCCGCCGGTGCAGGCGATGACGCCGGCCGGGATATGGCCGGCCGCGAGGTCCGCCTCGATCGCGGCGCGGAGCGCGTCCGGGTCCATCCCGTTGAGCGGCCTCTTGCCGGGGATGCGCACGAGGTTCGCCTCGCCGATGCCGGCGATCCAGATCGCCCGGTCGATGGAGGTGTGCACCTGCCCGGAAGCATAGACGCGCACGGCCCTGTGCGCGGCCAGACCCTCGCTGTTGCCCTTCCAGGAAAGCGCCTTTTCGCGCATCACCAGCACGGCGGCGAGCGTCGCGGTGGAGGCGGAATCCTGGATGACGCCGGAAAAGCCGTCCGGCAGGCCGAGCGCCTGCCGCAGCCAGTCGACGGTGCGGGTCTCGAGCTCCGTCGCCGCCGGCGAGGTCTGCCAGAGCATGCACTGGGCGGCGACGGCGGTGACGAGGTAATCCGCGATCACCGAGACCGGCGCGGCATTGGCCGGGAAATAGGCGAAGAAGCGCGGATGCTGCCAGTGGGTGAGCCCGTCGGGGACGATCCGCTCGAAATCGGCGAAGATCGTCTCCATGGCCTCGCCCGCTTCCGGGGCGGCGCTGGCGATCTGCCTTGCGATGTCGCCCGGCTTCGTGCGCGCGCGCACCGGCCGCGCGCGCAGCCCCGCCCGGTAGTCGGCGCCCCAGTCGGCGGCGGCTCGCGACCAATGGCGGAATTCTTCGCTGTCCATGTCCTGGCTCCCTCGATGGCATCGCGCTGTTCTCGGCGCTCGGCCGGCGATTTGCAATGCCCGTCAGGGGGCGATGATCGGCTGGGCCTTGAGCTGCGAGTCCGAGACGGCGGTGCCGGCGAAGAGGCTGCCGTGCTCGAACCAGGATTTCGGCGCCGGCGCGCCCCAGAGCGTCTGGCGCTGCGGGTCCTTGAGGTCCCACTTGATGGGCTCCAGGTCCGGATCGACCGTCTGGTAGTCCGAGCAGTAGATCTCGATGCGGTGGCCGTCCGGGTCGAGGATATAGAGGAAGAAGGCGTTGGAGATGCCGTGGCGGCCGGGGCCGCGCTCGATGTTCGCGACCCAGCCGGTCGTCGCCATCAGATCCAGGAGGTCGATGATGTTGAGCGGCGTCGGCACCCAGAAGGCGGTGTGGTGCAGGCGGGGACCGCGGCCATTGGTGAAGGCGATGTCGTGCACGCCGCCCTTGCGGTGCGTCCAGGCGGCCCAGAGCTTGCCGGTCTCCTCGTCCTGCGTGTACTCGGTCACGCGGAAGCCGAGTTCGTTGTAGAAGGCGACGGAGGCGTCGACATCGGGCGAGAAGCAGTTGAAGTGGTCGATGCGCAGCGGCTTGACGCCGCGATAGAGCGCGTATTTCTGGTGGATCGGCGGCAGGCGGTCCATCCTGGTGTAGAATTCCAGCGGAATGCCATGCGGGTCGCGCGTGCGGAAGGTGCGGCCCTGGTAGGGGCGCTCGACCCAGTCCACCGGCAGGCCCTTGCCCTTGAAGAAGCGAACCGCCTTCTCAAGATCCTCCTCGTCGAAGACCTTGAAGCCGAGGTCGCGCGCTTCCGGCTCGTCGCATTTCTTGAGGACGATGCAGTGGTGGCCGCGCTCCTCCATGGCGCGCAGGTAGATCGTGTCGGCCGTCTCGTCGGTCACCTGC
Organism: Shinella agrisoli; assembly: GCF_046557955.1. Lineage (NCBI taxonomy): Bacteria > Pseudomonadati > Pseudomonadota > Alphaproteobacteria > Hyphomicrobiales > Rhizobiaceae > Shinella > Shinella agrisoli. The sequence continues at coordinate 194,993 of NZ_JBJIEP010000006.1, forward strand.
AGGCCGAGCGTATCGACATAGAAGGCGCGGGATCTCGCAAGGTCCGTGACGCCGAATTCGACATGGCTGAGGCGCACGATGTTGAAGGGCGGGTAGAGATTGGGCTGGGGTACGGGCATCTTGTCCTCCTCGAGCCCGCCTCGGCAGGCGAGGACGGGCGCAGTCTGCCGGTTTGGCGGGATCAGCCGCCGAGCTTCGGGATGGCGTGGGCGCGGGTGGAAAAGGCGATGTTCTTCGTCTCCATGTAGAAATCGAAGGACCAGTCGCCGCCGTCGCGGCCGATGCCGGAATTCTTGACGCCGCCGAAGGGTGTCGGCAGGTGGCGCACGTTCTCCGAGTTCACCCAGATCATGCCCGCGTCGAGACGGTCGGTGAAGCGGAAGGCGCGGGTGACGTCCGATGTCCAGAGATAGCCGGTCAGGCCGTACTGGACGTCGTTGGCGAGCGACAGCGCCTCGGCCTCGTCCTTGAAGGGGATCGCGGTCAGCACGGGGCCGAAAATCTCCTCCTGCGCGATGCGCATGGCGTTGCTGGCGCCGGTGAAGAGCGTCGGCAAGACGTAGCAGCCGCCGCCCGGCCCATCGAACTTCCCGCCGCCGGCGGCCACCGTCGCGCCTTCCTTGCGGCCGATCTCGATATAGTCCAGCACCTTCTTCTCGTGCACCGGATGGATGAGCGGGCCGACGACGGTTTCGGGATCGAGCGGATGGCCGACCTTGATGCGCCCGGCCTTTTCCGCGACGAGGGCGGTGAAGCGGTCGTAGATGCCGTCTTCCACCAGAAGACGCGAGGAGGAGGTGCAGCGCTCGCCGTTCAGCGAATAGATCATGAAGACGGCGGCGTCCGCCGCGCGTTCGAGGTCCGCATCGGCGAAGACGACGACGGGGTTCTTGCCGCCGAGCTCGAAATGCACGCGCTTCAGCGTGTCGGCGCCCTGCTTCATGATCATCGAGCCGGTGCGGCTTTCGCCGACGAAGCCGATGGCCTTGATCAGCGGGTGCTCGGTCAGCGCCTTGCCGGCATCCTCGCCGAAGCCGTTGACGAGGTTCCAGACGCCCTTCGGCAGGCCGGCTTCCTCCGCGATCTCGACCAGCAGGCGCGCGGTCAGCGGCGAGAATTCGGCCGGCTTGTGGACGATGGTGCAGCCGGCGGCGAGCGCCGGGGCGATCTTCCACGTGGAGAGCATGAAGGGCGTGTTCCAGGGCGTGATGATGCCGACCGGGCCGATCGGCACGCGGGTCGTCATGTTGACCTGCGCCTCAGCGCGCAGCGTCCTGCCGTCGCGGGCCTCCGGCGCGCGGTCGGCGAAGAAGCGGAAGTTCTCCGCCCCGCGCAGCGCGGCCTTGGCCATGAAGCGCAGCGACTGCCCCGTATCCATGCATTCGACGAAGGCGATCTCCTCGGCGCGGGCCACGATGGCGTCGGCGATCCTGTGCAGGAGTTTTTTGCGCGTTTCGCCGGGCATCGCCGCCCATTCCGCGAAGGCGGCCTTGGCGGCCTTGGCGGCGCGGTCGATGTCGGCGGCCGCGCCCTTGGCGACGGTCGCCAGCGGCTTCAGGTCGACGGGGGAGACGGTCTCGAAGGTCGCGCCGCCGGCGGCCGGCACGTCCTCGCCGGCGATGCGGTTCAAGACGCCGTTCTGCCTGAAGCGGGCAAGATAGGCCTCCGCCTTGGCGAGGTTTTCCTGGAATTTCGACATGGTGTTTCCCGTTACTTGCCGCGCAGGCGCGGATGGATGGCGTTCTTCTTCCAGCTCAGTTCCGCGTCGATTTCGCGGATTTCGAGCGACAGCGCGAAATGCGGCGTCTCGAAGAGGGGCGCGAGCAGCCGGCCGGCCGTCGAAAAGAGCGCTTCTCCGGCGCGCTTCTTCTCCTCCGCGCTGCGGCCCTTGCCGATGCGCAGGGTGAGGTCGATGAAGGCGTTTTCCGGCAGACGGTCGGCAATTGCATAGTGATCGGCCCTGAGCGCCCGCACCCGGACCGCGCCGACCTCGAAGAGGCCGGTTTCGAGCACGGTCTCCAGGAGCGCCGCACAGAGCGCGTCAAGGTCGGTGCGGCCTTCCAGATTGGCCGAATATTCCACGGTCAGATGCGGCATCGTTCCTCCCGGCGCACTATGTTGATTAACATGTTAAAGAAATGAACGCATGTCAAGAGGGCCTTGATGTTGGTTCGTTATATGAACCATAGCTTCAAATATAGACTTGCAATGCACCCCGCTTCCTGTCAATTTATTTCTCATGTTAAGTATCCCACGGAAGCGTCCGGAGAGGCGCGGCGGGCGAAGACCGGGCTTGACGCGAGGCGCATCGAATGGACGCTTTGGCGCGGGCCCGACCATAACGAGGAGGAACGGTTGATGAGCGCAAGTGCCCGTCTGCCCCGGATTCTGGTGATCGGCACCGGCGACACCAAGAGCGAAGAGCTTCTTTTCATGGCCGAGGTCATCGGCAGGGCGGGCGGCGTGCCGGTGACGGTCGATGTCAGCGTGCTCGGCGATCCGCCCTATGCGCCCGATCATTCCAGGCACGACATCACGGCCGCCGCCGGCACGGACATTCAGGCCATCCTCGGCGGCGGCGACGAGAACTCCGCCATGGCGGCGATGGCAAGAGGCGCCGCCAGGCTGGTGCGCGGCCTCTCCGAGGCGGGGCAGGTGGACGGCATGATCGCGCTCGGCGGCTCGCTCGGCACGGACCTCGCCCTCGACGTCGCCGCCGTCCTGCCGCTCGGCACCCCGAAGTTCATCGTCTCCACCATCGCCTATTCCCATCTCCTGCCGCCGGAGCGCATCGCCCCGGACCTGATGATGATCCTGTGGGCCGGCGGGCTCTACGGGCTGAACCCGATCTGCCGGGCGGTGCTCTCGCAGGCCTGCGGCGCCGTCGTCGGCGCGGCGAAGGCGGCCGAGAAGCCCGGCCGCGGGCGGCCGCTGATCGGCATGACCTCGCTCGGCTCCTCCTGCCTCAAATATATGAAGGTGCTGAAGCCGGAGCTGGAAAGGCGCGGCTACGATGTCGCCGTCTTCCATTCCACCGGCATGGGCGGGCGCGCCTACGAGGCCGTGGCGGCCCGCGGGGAATTCGCCGCCGTCTTCGACTTCTGCATCCAGGAAGTCACCAATGCGGAAAACGGCTCGGTCGTCACCTCGGGTCCGGACCGCATGGAAAATGCCGGCCGGGCCGGCATCCCGCAGATCATCGCCCCCGGTGCGGTCGACATGGTGGACATGCCCGCCTGGCAGGAAACGCCCGCGCGCTTTTCCGGCCGGCCCTACCACGCCCACAACCGGCTGATCGCCTCCGTCACCGTCTCGCCGCAGCAGCGCCGCGCGGTGGCGCGTGTCGTGGCGGCCAGGATGGCGGCGGCGGGCGCCCCCGTCGCCTTCCTTCTGCCGAGGCGGGGCATCCAGGAATGGGACCGGGAGGGCGAGCCGCTGCACGAGCCGGAGGCGCTCGACGCCTTCCTCGACGAGATGCGCAGGGCCGTGCCGGCATCGGTCGATTTCACGGAGGTGGACGCGCATATCAACGCCCCCGAATTCGCCCTCAAGGCCCTGGAAGTCTTCGACCGGTGGGTCGCCGAGGGCATCGTCGAAAGAGGCCGCACGGAATGACGAAAGCCCTCATCCTCGATTTCGGCGGGGTCGTCACCCGCACGCTGTTCGAGACGCACGACATCACCGAGCGGGCGCTGGGGCTTCCGGCCGGCACGCTCGCCTGGCGCGGCCCCTTCGATCCTTCCACCGATCCGCTCTGGGTCTCCATGCAGGCGGGGGAGATCACCGAGCGCGACTACTGGATGGCCCGCACCCGGGAGGTCGGCGCGCTCGTCGGCGAGGAATGGACGGACATGAAGACCTTCGTGCAGCGGGCGCGCGGGGCGGATGCCGGGCTGGTGCTGCGCCCGCAGGCGCGCGATGCCATCCTGAAGGCGAAGGAGGCGGGCCTCAGGCTCGCCATCCTTTCCAACGAGCTCGACCTCTTCTACGGCGTGGACTTCCGAAAGCGCTTTCCGCTGATCGGCCTCTTCGACGTCATCGTCGACGCCACCTATACGAAGATCCTCAAGCCCGATCCGCGCGCCTACGAACGGGTGCTCGCCGAACTCGGCCTCGACCGGGCGGACTGCGTCTTCGTCGACGACCAGAAGAGGAACATCGACGGGGCGGCGGCCGTGAACCTGCCCCATGTGCATTTCGACGTGACCCGGCCTGCCGAAAGCTACGCGCAGGCGCTGAAGATGCTTGGAATTTGAAAGGACATCCCATGCGCGATTCCAACTTCCTGATCGAGAACAACGCCCGCCATCTCTGGCATCCCATGGCCCATCCCGCCGAGATGCGAGCCAATCCCCCACGCATCATCAATGCGGGCGAGGGCGTCGAGGTGGTGGATATTCACGGCAAGAAGGTCCTGGATGCCGTCGGGGGCCTGTGGAACGTCAACCTCGGTTATTCCTGCGAGCCGGTGAAGCAGGCGATCCGCGACCAGCTCGACGCGCTGCCCTACTATTCCGCCTTCCGCGGCACCACCAATTCGCCGCTGATCGAGCTTTCCTACGAGCTTGCCGAATTCTTCAGGGAGGACGGCCTGACGCGCGCCTTCTTCACCTCGGGCGGTTCGGATTCGGTGGAGACGGCGCTGCGCCTCGCCCGCCAGTTCCACAAGATCAACGGCCAGCCGGAGCGCACCAAGTTCGTGGCGCTGAAGAAGGGCTATCACGGCACGCATTTCGGCGGCGCGTCGGTCAACGGCAACGCCAACTTCCGCCGCAACTACGAGCCGCTGCTGCCCGGCGTCTTCCATCTCGCCGCGCCCTATCCCTACCGCAATCCCTTCAACACCGCCGATCCGGCGGAAATCGCCGAGGCGATCGCCCGCCAGTTCGAGGACGAGATCGCCTTCCAGGGCGCCGATACCATCGCCGCCTTCATCATGGAGCCGGTGCTGGGCGCGGGCGGCGTGATCGTGCCGCACGAGACCTTCATGCCGCTGATGCGCGCCATCTGCGACAGGCACGGCATCCTGCTCATCGCCGACGAGGTGATCACCGCCTTCGGCCGCACCGGCGCCTGGACCGGCTCGCGCGGCTGGGGCGTCAGGCCCGACATGATGACGACCGCCAAGGCCATCACCAATGGCTATTTCCCCTTCGGCGCGGTGATGATCTCCGACAGGGTCGCGGGCGTCTTCGAGGGGAACAAGGACAGTCTCGGGGCCATCGGCCACGGCTACACCTATTCCGGCCATCCGGTCGGCGCGGCGGCGGCGCTTGCGACGCTCAAGGAAACGGCCAGGGCGAACACCGCCGCCAACGCCGCCGCCCGCGGCGGCGAGCTGACGGCCGGCCTCGAAGGGCTGAAGGCCAGGCACGAGCTGGTCGGCGACGTGCGCGGCAAGGGCCTGATGGCGGCGCTGGAACTCGTCTCCGACCGCCGCAAGAAGAGCGCGGCAGCCAAGGACGTGGTGCAGAAGGTCTACGACACGGCCTACGAGGCGGGCGTCATGGTCCGCACTTCCGGCGCGAACGTCATCATCTCGCCCCCGCTCGTCGTCACCGCCGCCGACGTGCGGAAGATCGTCTCGGCGCTCGATGAAGGGCTTTCGGCGGCTCGGGGGTGACGGGGACTGCGCCCTGCCGCGGCCAGGGCGTCGGGGAGCGGCTCATGCTCTCAGCGCTCTTGCCGGGCTGAGCCTGAGGGCCGAGAGGGCCGGCACGATGGAGACCAGCATTGCCAGCACCAGGAACCAGGCGGCCAGCCGGAGGTCCTCGCGGGCGAACTCCACGGGCATGCGCACGGCGGTCGTTGCGGTAAGGAGGGACGAGACAAGCTGCGCCGCGCCGTAGCCGATGGCGATGCCGAGCGCGAAGCCGGCGAGGAAGAGCAGGAAGAGCTCGCCCCAGACGATGGTGACGACGGCGCGCCGCGGGGCGCCGAAGGCCCTCAGCGCGCCGATCTGCCGCCGGCGGGCGCCGACATGCATGATGGTGACGAGGAGGATCGCGGCGATGACGATGACCTGCGTGCCGATGGCGATCGCCAGGAGCAGGCTGCGCGCGTCGCCGAGCGTGGCATAGAGGCGCGTCAGCACCTCCGCGGGGAAGACGGCGAGCGTCGTCTCGCCGCGGTATTCCTGGCGCAGGCGATAGGCGTCGCCCACCGTCTTCGGCTTGACCAGGACGGCGGGGATGCCGGGCGTATCCGCGCCGAAACGCTCGTCGAGCGCCGCGTCGGCATCGACATGCGCATGATCGTGATCGTGATCGTGGGCGTGCGCGTCCGACACGATGCCGCCGAGCGCTCCGCCTTCGTGATCGTGGCCGTGCCCGGCTTCCCCGGCCATGCCGTGCAGCTGCCAGACGGCGCGGATCGGCACGAGGATCGCCCGGTCCCAGGCCGTGCCGGTCGGGGCCATGCGCCCGCTCACCGTGTAGACGATCTCGGTATGGGTATGGCCGCCCTCGTCGGCGGCGCCGTGCATCGGCTTGATCTGCGCGCCGAGCGCCTTTTGCACGTCCGAGCCGATCACCGCGTCGCCGAGCCGGGCGAAGGCCGTTCCTTCCGCAAGCGCCGGCGAAAGCGCGGCGACGAGCGCGGTCGTGGTGCCGACGACCGGATGGCCGTCGGCCGAATCGCCGAAGCCGACCGGGGCGGCGAAATCGACGCGCGGATCCTCGGCAAGTTTCGCCAGCACCGCGCCGGACATCAGCGGCAGGGGCGAGGGCTGGAGGAAGACCGCCGAAAGGGCGAGCTGGGTCTCGCTGCCGGCCGCCCCGACGAGGAGGTCGAACTTTTCCGCCGCCCGCGCGCTGCCGAGCCGGACGGCGCGCTCCTGCAGCGTGACGGTGACGCTGAGTGCGACGGAAAGCGCGATCAGGACGATGACGGCGAGTGCGCCGGCCTTGAACCGGCGAAGATCGGCGAGGATGAAGCCCGTCATGCCGCGCGTGCCTCCCCGCTGTCCTCGACGATACGCCCGCCGTCAAGGCCGATGCGCCGGCCGAGCCGTTCCATCAGCGCGGGATCGTGCGTCACGACGACGAGCGTCGCGCCCTCCTCGCGCGCGAGCCGCACGAGGAGGCCGGCCACCTCGTCGCCGGTGCGGCGGTCAAGGCTGGCGGTCGGCTCGTCGGCGACGATCACGCCGGGCCTTGCGAGCAGCGCCCGCGCCACGGCGACGCGCTGCATCTCGCCGCGCGAGAGCGTTTCGACGGGCTGGCCGGGACGGGCGATGCCGGTGGCCTGAAGGAGATGGAGCGCCCGTTCCCGCTCGTCCGGCTTCAGGCGGCGGGAGAGCCGCACCGGCAGCACGACGTTGTCGAAGGCCGAAAGACCCGGGAAGAGGTGGAAATCCTGCATGACGAGGCCGATATGGGCGGCGCGGAAGGCGTCGCGCCGGCCGGCGGAAAGGCGCGTGATGTCCGTTCCGCCCCAGGAGACGGAACCGGCCGTCACGCTTTCGAGCCCGGTCACGGCGTTGACCAGCGTGCTCTTGCCGGAGCCGGAGGCGCCGGTGACCGCGAGCTGGCCGCCGGCGGGAAGCTGGAGCCGGTCGATGGCAAGCACCGGCGCTTCCAGGCCGGGAAAGCGCATCGTGAGGTTGGAAACGTCGAGCGCCAGCATGGTCAGACCGTGTTGAAGGCGGCTTCGCGCAGGCGCAGCTGGCTGACGAAGCCGGTTTCCGGGTCGGTCCAGGAACCGTATTCGAGCACGCCGCGCGCTTCGATCGGCGCGTTGTATTGCACGAAGGTCTGCTTGCGGGCGAGGTAGACGACGAGGATGTTGTCCGGCCAGTCCGCATCCGAGGAGCAGAACGGGCAAAGCGACATGGGTATTTCGGTGAGCACGAAGAAATTCGCCTCGGCTTTCAGCGGCGGCGCCATGAAGCCCTTCACGGTGACGTCCTTGCCGCTCAGCCTCTTCACCTTGTCGGAGAACTCCAGCCCGAGCACGCCGAAGCTCTTGTAGAGCTCGCCGAAGCCGAGCGTTTCCGCCGCCGCTGCCCTATAGGAAGGAAAAAGGGCGGGCAGGGCGGCGAGGGCGCCCAGAACCTGTCGTCGTGTGAATGCCTGCCGCATGGGCCTCTCTCCCGGCCGGCCCCTCATCCCGCCGGGGGACGAGGAGCCTTCCTTGATTGCGGAGCCTACTTCTTCGCCGCGCCGAGGGCGAGGGCGTCGGCGAGCACGCGGTAGACGTCGCTCTGCTCCATGTAGCCGCGGAAGCCCTCCGCGCCGGGACCGGCGGCCTGGAGCACGACGTCGTCGACCGCGTGCACGCCGGTGTCGCCGTCCTTCGGGATGTTGCCCTGGACGAAGACCGCGCCGGGAACGTCCTTGTAGGCTTCGTTGGCGACATATTCCTTCGCCTCGTTCTGGACGGCGGGAACGAACGGTCCGTCCAGCTTCGGGCGGAAGGTCTCGTAGTGGTCCGGCCCGTTGTTGGCGGCCAGGAACAGGCGGCGCGAGACGTCGACGCGGTCGGGATAGCCGTCGCCGTCCTTGTCCTCGTAGTTCGGGAAGCCCGCATCGTCATACGTGCCGACCTTCGCGCGCATCTCCTCGCCCGGCTTGTCGTCGTCCACGGTGCCGATGATGGCGACGCCGTGCGTGTGGTCGCCCGTTATGACGATCAGCGTGTCCGGGTTCTGCTCGGCGAACTCGCGGGCGACACCCACGGCCTTGTCGAACTCGATCGTCTCGAGGAGGGCGCGGTCCCAGTCGAGCGGATGGCTCATCTTGTCGACCGAGGCGGCTTCCACCATCAGGAAGAAGCCTTCCGGGTTCTTCGAGAGCTTGTCGAGCGCGGCCCTGGTCATCTCGACGAGGCCCGGCTGGTTCGGGAACTTGTCGACCGTGCCCTTCTTGAGGAATTCACGGTCGAGCGTCACGTCGAGGTTGCCGGTGTGGAAGAGGCCGAGCAGCTTGTCCTGGTTCGAGCCCGCCGCGGCGGCCAGCTCCGTCCTGTCGATGGCAAGGGCGTAGCCGGCGTTCTTGAATTCGGCGATGTAGTCCTTGTCGTCCTTGCGCTTGGAGCCCGGCACGTCCTTGCCGAGGAAGTAGGCCGAGCCGCCGCCGAGAACGACGTCCGGCTTGACGTCGAACATCATGCCGACGATCTCCGCCTTGTCGGCGCGCTTGCGGGTGTGGGCGACGAGCGCGGCGGGGGTCGCATCCTGCAGTTCCGAGGTGGTGACGATGCCGATGGACTTCTGCGTGGTGCGGCGCAGCGCCTCCGCGATCGTCTCGACCTTCGGGTCGTCAAAGCTGTCCGGCGTGCGGTCGGCGTAGACGCCGAGCGCGTTGACGCGCGACTTGTGGCCGGTCATGTAGGCCGACATGGTGTTGGCGCTGTCGGTGGCGATCGAGTGCGTCGAGGACGTGCCGATGAAGGCGACCGGCGGGATGTCGTCCATGGCGAGGCGGCCGTTGGCCTTGCCCTCGGTCATGCCCTTGGACATGATGCGCGCGCCCGTGCGGTGGGCGACGGAAAGGCCGTCGGCGATGAGGAAGATGATGTTCTTCGCCTTCGGCTCGGCGGCGGTCTCGTAGACCTCCCAGCCGACCGTCTTCGTCTCGCTGCCGGCGGCGACCTCGACCTTGTAGGTGCCGGCCTGGCCGATCGTCAGGCCGCGCAGGACGAGGGCCGAACCCAGCACCTTGTCCTCCTCGCCCTTTTCTTCCGCCACGAACTCGGCCTTCTTGCCGAAGACCGCCTCGTAGTCCTGGCCGTTGACGGTGACCTTCACGTCCTCCGGCTTCACGACGCTATCGAACTCGACCTTGAAGTCGAACGGGGAGCCGAGGAGGATCGTCGCGCGGTCGAGCGGATAGACGGTCGCAGCATTCGCGGTGCCGGCGAGCATCGTTGCCGATGCGAGGGCGAGGATGAGTTTACGCATGGGAGGGCCTCTCTTGAGCGGTGCGTTACCCCTTGCGCATAAGAAGCCTTTGTGACGAGCGTATTACACTGCGGCGTCCATCGGCCCATGAGCAGGCCGAGCAGGACGGCCGGAAGGGCGCCGACGACCATCACGGCGAAGAAGAAGGAGGCCCCTTGTCCCGATCCGCCAGATTGCCGGCGGGCGATGGCCGGCTATGTGCTCCGGTGCCGTGCCATGAGCTTGGCCTGGAGCACGACGACGACGAGCAGGAAGGCGCCGCGGATGACGGATTGCCAGTAGGCGGAGAGCGAGATCCAGCCGAGGCCGTTCTCGAAGTTGAGGATGTTGAACACCATGGCGAGCAGCAGCGCGCCGGCAAGCGTGGCGCCCACCGAACCGGAGCCGCCGGTGAGCAGCGTGCCGCCGACGACGACCGAGGCGATGGCGAAGAGCTCCCAGCCCACGCCCTCCGTGGGCTGGCCCGCGCCGAACTGCGAGGCGAGGATGACGCCGGCAAGGCCGGCGAGCGTGCCGGAGGCGAGGTAGACGGCGGCGAGCGTGCGCTCGACCTTGAGGCCCATCAGCCCCGCCGTCGCCTCGCCGTCGCCGATCGCCAGGATCCGGCGGCCGACGGGCAGCTTCTCGAGCACCAGCCAGCCGAGGACATAGGCGGCGAGCGCGATCCAGGCGGGGATGGGAAAGCCGAGGAAATCGTCCTGGCCGATCACCGTGAAGCCGGTGTCGTAGGAGACGGAGACCGACTGGTTGCCGGCGAGCAGCAGCCCGGTGCCGTAGGCCGCGAGCATGGTCGCGAGCGTGGCGATGAAGGGCTGGATGCGCATCTTCGTGATGATGAAGCCGTTCAGCGCGCCGACCGCGCAGCCGGCGGCCATGCCGCCGAGAAGCCCGGCCGCCCAGTGATGGGGCGAGAGCAGCGCCGCCACCACGCTCGCCATCGCCGCCGTGCCGCCGACGGAAAGATCGATGCCGCCGGTGATGATGACGAAGGCCATGCCGAGCGCGATCAGCGCGAACATGGAGTTGTAGCGCAGGAAGGAGAGGATGTTGTAGGGCGACAGGAAATTGTCGTAGCGCAGCGCGCCGAAGAGGATGAGGGCGAGAAGCGCCAGGATGACGCCGAGCCGGGCGAGATCGCCGGAGGACTTGATGGCGAAGGGGCGGAGGAGCGTGTGCATGGCGGTTCCCCTCAATGCTTGTCGGCGCGCTGCTGGATGAAGACGGCGAGCACGATGAGCCCGGCCTTGACGATGAGGGCGGCCGCATCCGGCACGCCGTTGGCGAGCAGCGTGTAGCGCACGAGCTGGATGACGAAGGCGCCGATGACGGTGCCGACGATGTTGGCCCGCCCGCCCGAAAGCAGCGTGCCGCCGACCGCGACGGCGGCGATGGCGTCGAGCTCCATGCCGAGGCCGACGAGGTTGGCGTCGCTCGCCGAGTTGCGCGCCACCACGACGAGGCCGGCAATGCCGGCGAGCGCGCCGCTGATCATGTAGACGAGCAGCTTGACGCGCTTCACGGGAACGCCCGTCAGCCGCGCCGCCTTCTCGTTGCCGCCGACGGCGATGATCTGGCGGCCGATGACGGTATAGCGGATCATCGCGAAGGCGAGCGCGACGATGACGATCATCAGCACGACCTGCGCCGGGATGCCGGCGATACGGCCCATGGCGATGAACTGGAAGCCCTCGTTCCTGAAGACCTGCAGGTTGCCGTTGGTCATGACCTGCGCGATGCCGCGCCCTGCGATGAACAGCACGAGCGTTGCGATGATCGGCTGGATGGCAAAGCGCGTGACGAGCAACCCGTTGAACAGGCCGAAGAGGGCGGCGACGGCGACCGGCAGCAGGAAGGCCAGCGCCACGGCGAAGGCCATGGACTCCACCTGCCAGAACTGGCCCATGAAGATCATCGGCGCCAGCGCGCCCGAAATCGCCATCAGCGAGCCGACGGAAAGGTCGATGCCGCCGGTGGCGATGACGAGCGTCATGCCGGTCGCGACGATGACGATGGTCGCGACCTGCGTGAGGTTCACGTTGAGCGTCTGCCAGGACAGGAAATTCGGCGTCACGGCGATGTTGAAGAGGATGAGCGCCAGGAAGGCGACGAAGGTGCCGTAGCGGCTCGCCAGCGTGAACAGCCGGCTGCCCGAGGAGAACGCGCCGGATTGCTGCGGGGCGGGGGTCTCGATGGTCGTCGTCATGTCATTCTACCTGATGGGCCATGGCGGAAAGCAGCGCCGCCTCGCTCAAGTCCTTGCGCGGCAGGGTCGCGACCGACCGGCCGTCGCTGAGCACGGTCACGCGGTCGGCGGCGGCGAGAAGCTCCTCCAGCTCGGAGGAGATCATCAGCACGCTCAGCCCCTCGTCGGCGAGGCTGCGCAGCAGCTTGAGGATTTCCGATTTCGCGCCGATGTCGATGCCGCGGGTCGGCTCGTCGACGATGAGGACGCGCGGGTCGGTGGCGAGCCAGCGGGCGAGCAGCACCTTCTGCTGGTTGCCGCCGGAAAGCTCCTTGATCGGCTGGTCGGGCGAGGCGCACTTGACGCCGAGCGCGCGGATATAGCGCGTGACGATCTCGTCCTGCCGGGCGCGGTCGACGATGCCGGCCTTCTTCAGCTTCGGCAGCAGCGCCAGCGTCATGTTCTCGCGGATGCTCATATCGGGCACGATACCGTCGACCTTGCGGTCCTCGGAGACGAGGCCGATGCCGTCGGCGATGGCGTCCGCCGGCTCGCGGTAGGCACGCTCGCGGCCGTCGATGCGCAGCGTGCCGCGCTGCATCTTGTCGGCGCCGAAGATGAGGCGTGCCGTCTCGGTGCGGCCCGAGCCGAGCAGCCCGGCGAGGCCGGAAATCTGGCCTTCCCGGACGGTAAGGCTCACGTCGCGCACGCGCACGCCGGCGCCGGCATTCTCGATTTCGAGGCGGACCGGGCGGTCGGGCGTCGCCTGGTCCGGCGCGATCGCCTGGAAGGCGGCGAGTTCCTTGCCGAGCATGTGGCGCACCAGCGCCATCTTGGGCATGTCGGCCATCGGGCTTTTCGCCACCGTCTGTCCGTCCCGCATGATCGTCACGCGGTCGCAGATCGCATAGAGCTCGTCCAGCCGGTGGCCGATGAAGATGACGGCGACGCCGGAGCGCTTCAGCGTGCGGATCGTCTCGAAGAGCACGGCGACCTCGCGCTCGTCGAGCGAGGAGGTCGGCTCGTCCATGATGACGAGGCGGGCGTTCTGCGTGACGGCGCGGGCGATCGCCACCATCTGCCGCGTCGCGGCATCGAAATGGGCGACGGGCCGGTCGACGTCGATGCTGAGGTTGAACGTGGCGAGCACCGCCTCCGCGCCGCGCCGCATGGCGGCGTGGTCGATCAGGCCGAAGCGTTTCGGCTCGCGCGAAAGGTAGATGTTCTCCGCCACCGAGCGCTGCGGGGCGAGGTTGATCTCCTGGTAGATGGTGGCGATGCCGGCGGCCTGGGCCTCGGCGGGCATGGTGAAATCGACCGCCTTGCCGTCGAAGACGATCTCGCCCTCGTCGCGGCGGTAGACGCCCGTCAGGATCTTGATGAGCGTCGACTTGCCCGCGCCGTTCTGGCCGACGAGCGCCATCACCTGCGCCGGCTCGACCTCGAGCGAAGCGGATCTGAGCGCCGCGACGCCGGCGAATGCCTTGGAAATGCCCTGCATGGACAGAAGCATGGGGTCCTCCTCTATCCGCCCTCCGGGACGGGCCCTGTGAGCCTACACCCGAACGGGCCAAACGTCAGGCCCGTTCAAAAAACCGGCCGAGACGGCTGTGCCGCCCCGGCCGGAATAGGCTTGGGAGATTGTGTCAGTAGGCGTTGGCGAGTTCCGCGGCCGCGTTGGAGGCGTCGTAGAACTTGTCCTCGTTGATGATGACCGGGTCGATCGTCTCGCCCTTGGCATAGCGCAGCATGGTCTCGAACGCCTTGGGCCCGAAGCGCGGGTTGCATTCGACGACAGCGGCGATCTTGCCGTCGACGACCGCCTGCACGGCTTCCTTGCCGCCGTCGATCGACAGCACGAGCACGTCCTTGCCCGGCACCTTGCCGGCCGCTTCGAGCGCGGCGATGGCGCCCATCGCCATTTCGTCGTTGTGGGCGTAGATGATGTCGGCGTCGGGATGGGCCTGAAGCAGCGCCTCGGCCACCTGGCGGCCCTTGTCGCGGGCGAAGTCGCCGGTCTGCGAGGCGACGATCTCGAAGCCGCCGGCGGCCTTGATCGTCTCGTCGAAGCCCTTCTTGCGGTCGTTGGCCGGCGAGGATCCGGTCGTGCCTTCCAGCTCGATGATCTTCGACTTGCCATTGGCGTTCTTGATCAGCCATTCGGCGATCCGCTGTCCTTCCTGGACGAAGTCGGAACCGATGAAGGTGAGGTAGTCCTCGCCGGCCTTGGCGAGCGACGGATCGACCGAGCGGTCGAGCAGGATCACCGGAATGCCGGCCTTCTTGGCGGCCATGACGGCCGGGATCAGCGGCTTTTCCTCGCGCGGGGCAAGGAAGATGAGGTCGACGCCCTGCGCGATCATCGAGTTGACGTCGGCGACCTGCTTGGCGGCCGAGCCGGCGGCATCGGTGTAGACGAGCTGGAAGCCGAGCTTTTCGGCTTCCGCCTTCATGCTGTTCGTCTGGGCGATGCGCCAGGGATTGTTGGATTCGGTCTGCGCGAAGCCGACCTTGTAGGTGTCCTTCTGCTCCAGCTTCGGCACTTCGGCGATCGCGACGCCCGCAACGGCAAGCGCGCCGACGGCCGTTGCCGCAAGCATGAAGGTGCGACGGGAAATCATGGTCATGAGTGGTTTCTCCTCCCGGGTCCTGTGGCCGGTACTCCTCTACCGGACGTGAGCATTTTCCTGCTTCACATGTCTAAATCTTGCGCTAATAATATTAGCAGTCAAGAGCCAAAATTATGAGCACTTGCAAAAAATCTGCGTGCAGTGCAATGCGCGTCGAAGGGTGAGGAACGAGGCATGGCCAAGGGCAACGGGCGGGATTCGGGCAGGCAGGGCGGGCGCCGGCCTACCATGACGGACATCGCCCGCATCGCGGGCGTCTCCCAATCCAGCGTCTCGCTCGTGCTCAACGAGATGTCCGGCTCGCGCATTTCGCCGGAAACGCAGCAGAAGGTGCGCGAGGCTGCTCATAAAATCGGTTATAAATTACCGGCGACCCGGAGCGCGGTCGCGCCCGCTCCCGCGGTCGAGAAGGACACGATAGCCTTCATCGTCGACGAGATCTCGACCAGCCCCCATCCGGTCGTCAGCCTCGACGGCATCCGCGACCATGCCTTCGAGCAGGGGCTGCTGGTGTCGGCCCATGCCACCCGGTCGAACCCGGATCTCGAGCAGGCGGTGATGCGCTCCGTGCTGCGCGATCCCGCCATCGCCGGCGTCATCTACGCCACCATCTTCACCCGCAAGGTGCGCGTGCCGCCGGAGCTGAAGTCCATCCCGACGGTGCTCCTCAACTGCTACGCCGATCCGCGCCAGCACGTGGCGATCGTGCCGGGGGAGGTGGCGGGCGGCTTTGCGGCCACGGCGCACCTCACCTCCCTCGGCCACAAGCGCATCGGCTTCATCAACGGCGAGCCGTGGATGGATGCGGCGATGGACCGCCTGAAGGGCTACAAGCAGGCGCTCGCCACCGCCGACATCGCCTTCGACGAAAGCCTCGTGCGGGACGGCGACTGGCTGCCGCTGCGGGGTTACGAAGCGGGGCTGGAACTGCTTTCCATGCCCAACCCGCCGACTGCCATCTTCTGCGGCAACGATCTCATGGCGATCGGCGTCATGGAGGCGGCGCAGGAAAAGGGGCTGCGCGTGCCCGCCGACCTGTCCGTGATGGGGTACGACGACCAGGAACTGGCGCGCTACACCCACCCGCCGCTCTCGACGCTGGTCCTGCCCAACTACGAGATGGGCCAGCGGGCCGCCGAGATCCTGATCGACATGGCGATCCACGGAAAGCACATGCGCCCCATGACCATAAAGGTCGACGGCCCGCTGGTGGTGCGCGAGACCACGGCACCCTGGCGCGGCCGCCAGATGTGAAAGCCGGGCTTCGATAGGCTCACTCGAAGAGGTCGGGATTGTCGGCCTCGATCTGCGGCAGGTCGGCGAGGATGCCGTTGAGGTGGCTGCGCATGGCGGCCTCTGCGGCCTCTGCGTCCCGTGTGTCGATGGCGGCGATGATCGCCTCGTGCTCGGCGATCAGCTTCGTCATGGAATCGGGGTGGCGGAGCTGGAGGTTGCAGACCCGGTCCATATGGGCCTTGATGTCCGAGATGGCGTTCCAGGCAAGGCCGCAGCCCGCCCCCTCGGCGATGGCGATGTGGAACTGCTCGTCCTCGCGGCGGAAGGCGTTGTGGTCGTGCGCCTCCATCGCCGCCTTCTGGCGGGAAAGGATCGTGTCGATCCTGCGCCGCGTCCAGCCGTCGAAGCTTTCGCTGGCGCGCCGGGCGACGGCGGTCTCGATCGCCTCGCGCACGAAGCGGGCCTCCATCATCTGCCGCGCCGAGATGCGCACGACGACCGTGCCGCGGTTCGGGCGGATGTCCACCAGCTTCGACTTGCCGAGCGCGATCAGCGCCTCGCGCACCGGCTGGCGCGACACGCCCATGCGGGTGGCGATCTCCTGTTCGGAGAGCCGCATGCCGGGGGCGAGCTCCAGGCGGATGATCGATTCCCGCAGGTCGCGCTCGACCTGCGCCGCCGCGGTTTCGCCGGTGTCGATCTTCAGGGATTCAAGGTTCATCTCTTTCGCCGCCGTCATGCGTTGACATCCAATTTAAACCACCATACAGTACCATACAATTCAAGCGCAACAGAAATCCGGCGGCTTGAAAACCGGATGAACAGGGAGGGGCTGGAGCCGTTCGGCCGGCCTGAGAACGATATTGCTGTCCAATTTCATCGCACCCGATTCCAGCGATCCCCGCCTCGGCATTAAATCCCGCTACCGGATGCTTGTCGATGGCAAGTCCGTCGAGGCGGCTTCGGGCCGCACGATCGACCGCGTGAGCCCCGGCCATGCCGGCGTCGTGGTCGGCACCTGGCCGGAGGCCTCGGCGGACGACGTGCGCCTGGCGATCGCCGCCGCGCGCCGCGCCTTCGATACCGGCCCCTGGCCGCGCCTGTCGGGCGCCGAGCGCTCGCGCCTGATGTTCAAGGTGGCGGACCTCATCCTTGCCCATCAGGAGGAGCTGGCGCTCGCCGAGAGCCTGGAGGTCGGCAAGCCGATCGCCCAGGCGCGCGGCGAGATCGGCTTCTGCGCCGACCTCTGGTCCTATGCGGCCGGGCAGGCCCGGGCGCTCGAAGGCCAGAGCCACAACAATATCGGCGACGACCGCCTCGGCCTCGTGCTGCGCGAGCCGGTCGGCGTCGTCGGCATCATCACGCCGTGGAACTTCCCCTTCATCATCGCGTCCGAGCGCGTGCCGTGGGCGATCGGCGCCGGCTGCACGGTGGTGCTGAAGCCGTCCGAATTCACCTCCGGCACCTCGATCCGCATGGCGGAGCTGGCGCGCGAGGCGGGCATTCCCGACGGCGTCTTCAACGTCGTCACCGGCTACGGCGATCCGGCCGGCCAGGTGCTGGCGGAGGATCCCGGCGTCGACATGGTGGCGTTCACCGGCTCGGTGCGCGTCGGCACCAGGCTCGGCGAGATCGCCGCGCGCAGCGTCAAGCGCGTCGGGCTGGAGCTCGGCGGCAAGGGGCCGCAGATCGTCTTCGCCGATGCGGACCTCGACGCGGCGGCCGACGGCATCGCCTACGGCGTCTACCACAATGCCGGCCAGTGCTGCATTTCCGGCAGCCGCCTGCTGGTCGAGGAGGGCATCCGCGATGCGCTGATGGACCGCCTCCTCGACATTTCCCGCAAGGTCACCTTCGGCGACCCCTTGAACGAGCGCACGAAGATCGGCGCGATGATCTCGGAGGCGCATGCCGAGAAGGTGCATTCCTATGTGGAGGCGGGCATCGCCTCCGGCGCGCAGCTGCTGCTCGGCGGCGAGAGGGTCGGCCGGCAGGCCGGGCTCTACTACGCGCCGACCGTCTTTGCCGGAGTGACGCCGGACATGTCGATCGCCCGGGAGGAGATCTTCGGGCCGGTGCTCTCGACGCTGACCTTCCGGACGGCGGACGAGGCGGTGGCGCTCGCCAACGCGACCGAGTTCGGCCTTTCCGCCTGCGTCTGGTCGACCAATCTGGAAAACGCGCTGCAGAGCATCCGCCGCATCCGCGCGGGCCGCTGCTGGATCAACAGCGTCATCGACGGCACGCCGGAGCTGCCGATCGGCGGCTACAAGAAGAGCGGCCTCGGCCGCGAGCTCGGCCGCTACGGCTTCGACGAATATTCCCAGTTCAAGGGCGTGCACGTCACGCTCGGGCGCCCTGCGCCCTGGTTCGCATAACCGGCTGCCGCAAGGCGGTCAGGAGGAGGAAAATCTCGGCTGGCGTGATCTTTGGTCGGAGCCCGCCAGCCGAGACTCGGGTCTTTTGGACCCGCATTGCACATCCAAAGGGAGGATACGCAAATGAAATTGACCAAGGTCAAAGCCGCGGCGCTCGCCGCGGGCCTCGCGACCATGCTGACGTCGACGGCGCTTGCCGCGGACGTCAAGGCCACGATGATCATCTACCTCGATCCGAGTGTCCAGTTCTTTAATCCGGTGGTGAAGGGCGCGCAAGATGCGGCCGCCCAGTTCGGCGTCGATCTCGACGTGCAATATGCCAACAACGATCCGGTGCGCCAGAACGACCTCATCGAAAGCGCCACCGCGAGCGGCGTCGACGGCATCGCCGTCTCGATCTCCTCGTCGGACGCCTTCGACGAGAGCATCTGCGCGGCGGTCAAGGCCGGCATCGTCGTCATCGGCTTCAACAACGACGACCTCGACGGCGCCAAGGGCAATTGCCGCCAGGCCTATGTCGGCATGGACGAGTTCGCCTCCGGCTACGAGCTCGGCAACCGGATGATCAAGGAATTCGGCCTGAAGTCCGGCGACGTCGTCTTCAACCCGCGCGAGATCCCCGAGGCGAGCTTCGCGGTCGCCCGCGGCGGCGGCATCGAGAAGGCGATGACGGAAGCCGGCATCAAGGTGGAGACGGTGCGCGCCGGCCTCGATCCGGCCGAGGCGCAGAACATCATCGCCCAGTTCCTCATCGCCAATCCGAACGTGAAGGCGCTGTTCGGCACCGGCTCGGTCACCTCCACGGTCGGCGCGGGCGCCATCAAGGATGCCGGCGTGAACATCCCCTTCGGCGGCTTCGACCTTGCGGTCGAGATCGTCAACGCCGTGGAATCCGGCGCGATGTTCGCGACCATGGACCAGCAGCCCTATCTCCAGGGCTACTACCCGATCGCCCAGATCGCGCTCGCCAAGAAGTACGGGCTCACCCCGACCGACATCGACACGGGGCAGGGCGCCTTCCTCGACAAGTCGCGCATCAGTTCGGTCAAGCCGCTGATCGGCACCTACCGCTAACCGCGTTCGGCGGGAGCCGTCCGTCCGCCGGCCGGCTCCCCGTTCGCCAACGATCGAGTGCAAGACCGTGACACCCATCCTGACCGAAAGCGCCGCGCCCCGCTCGCGGACCCGGAGACAATCCATCCTCAAGCGGATCATGGGCATGCCCGCGGGCGCGATCTTCCTCGTCTTCATGACGCTGCAGATCGTCTGCATCGCCGGCGCGCTCCTCTACCCGAACGAGTTCCGCTACCTCTCGCCGCAGAACCTCACGATCCTGATGAAGGCGATCCCCGTGCTCGGGTGCCTGGCGCTCGGCGCCGGGGTGCTGATGATCGCCGGCGAATTCGACCTGTCCATCGGCTCCGTCTACACGTTCACGGCCGTGCTGATGGCAAGCCTCGTGGGGGCGGGGCTCAGCGCCTTCGTCGCCGCGCCGCTCGGCATCCTCGCCGGCCTCATGATCGGGCTCCTCAACGGCCATATCACCCTGCGCTTCGGCCTGCCGTCCTTCATCGTCACGCTCGGCGGGCTCCTGTTCTGGCGCGGCGCGGTGCTGCTCTACAACGGCGCGGTGCAGGTCCGCTTCGATCCGGAGCCGGTCTTCACCAGCCTTTTTGCCGGCACCTTCCTCGGCATCAATGCCGCCTTCATCTGGATCATCCTCTTCGTCGTCGGCTTCCACCTGCTGCTGCATCGCCACCGCTTCGGCAACCACGTCTTCGCGACGGGCGGCAACCGCGGCGCGGCCGAGGCGATCGGCATCAATACCGGCCGCGTGAAGCTCATCGCCTTCGCGATCGCGGGCGGCATGGCGGCGGTGGCGGGCATCCTCGCCACGGCCCGCGTCGGCAGCGTGCAGCCGGGGCAGGGCGCCGGGCTCGAACTCCAGGCGATCGCCGCCTGCGTCATCGGCGGCCTGTCGCTGCGCGGCGGGCGCGGCTCGATCATCGGCATCTTCCTCGGCGTGCTGCTCATCCACACCATCACCGACGTCCTGCTCCTGCTGCGCGCGCCGGGCTTCTATCTCGACATGTTCATCGCGACGCTGATCGTGCTGGCCGCCATCTTCAACCATCTCATCGAGCGGCGAGGGCTTGCATGATGTCGACCCCCCATCTTCTCGAACTGCACAACATCTCGAAGAGCTTCGGTGCGCTCACCGCGCTCAGGAATCTCAGCTTCCATATCGGCGAAGGCGAAGTGGTGGGCCTTCTCGGCGACAACGGCGCCGGCAAGTCGACGACCGTGAACCTCATCTCCGGCATCCACAAGCCGACCGAGGGCTATCTCAGCGTCGACGGCAGGAAGACGCTCTTCACATGCCGCTCGGATTCCGCCGATGCCGGCATCGAGACGATCTACCAGCACACCGCGCTGGTCGACAGCCTCTCGATCACCCGCAACATCTTCATGGGCCGCGAGCTGACGGACCGCTTCGGCTTCCTCAGGCAGGGCGAGATGCGCGACATCGCCATGGAGGTCTTGCAGAACGCCGTGCACATCTCGGGCATCGATTCGCCGGATACGCTCGTCGGCAACCTCTCCGGCGGGCAGAAGCAGGCCGTCGCCATCGCCCGCGCCGTCTATTTCAAGAAGCGCGTGCTGCTGCTCGACGAGCCGACCTCGGCGCTCTCCGTGCGCGAGACGGAGGCGCTTTTGAACCAGGTGCTGAAGCTGAAGGCGGAGAACGTCTCCAGCGTGCTGGTGACGCACAACATCTACCACGCCTACCAGGTCTGCGACCGGTTCGTGATCATGAGCCACGGCACCAAGGTGTTCGACGTCGCCAAGGCCGACACGACGATCGGCCAGCTCACCGAATACGTCGTGCTCACCTGATCCCCATTCGTGAAAGCAAGAGGCAGATGCCGTGACTATTTCCGTATCAGTACGCCAGGTCGTCGGGCCGCAGGATGCCGCAAGGCGCAACACGCAAGGGCTGCGCGACGGCTTCGTCATCGAGGCGCTGTTCCAGCCGGGCAGGGCCAGCCTCACCTACAGCCATCTAGACCGCATGATCGTCGGCGGCGTGGTGCCGGAGGCGGAAAGGCTCGTGATCGACCGCGTCGCCGAGACCGGCACGGAGCGCTTCCTGGAGCGGCGCGAGGCGGCCATCGTCAATATCGGCGGCGCCGGGCGGGTCGGCGTCGGCGGCAGCGACCATGCGCTCGGCTTCCAGGAGGCGCTCTATGTCGGCATGGACGCGGGCGCGCTCTCCTTCGCCAGCGACGACCCGGCCGAGCCTGCGCTGTTCTATCTCCTCAGCGCGCCGGCGCACCGCGCCTGCCCGACGGTGCGCATCACCCGCGAAATGGCGAGGAAGGTGCGCCTCGGCTCGGCGGAGGAATCCAACGCCCGCACCATCAACCAGTATGTGCACCCGGACGTCTGCGAGAGCTGCCAGCTGCTCGTCGGCCTGACGATGTTCGAGCCGGGCTCCGTGTGGAACACCATGCCGGCGCATGTGCATGACCGGCGCATGGAGGTCTATCTCTATTTCGGCATGGAGGAGCAGACGCGCATCTTCCACTTCATGGGCGAACCTGGCGAGACGCGGCATGTCGTCCTGAAGAACCGCGAGGCGGTGCTTTCGCCCGGCTGGTCGATCCATTCCGGCGCGGGCACCGGGCGCTACGCCTTTATCTGGGCCATGGCGGGCGATAACATGAGCTTCACCGACATGGACAAGGTGCCGATGGAAGCGCTGCGATGAACCCCTTCGATCTTTCCGGGCGCTTTGCGATCGTCACCGGCGCCAACACCGGCATCGGCCGGGCCATCGCCGTGGGACTGGCGGAAGCGGGCGCCGATATCGTCGGCGTCGGGCGCTCGGCCATGACGGAGACCGAGGCGGACGTCCGCCGGGCGGGCAGAGCGTTCGTCTCCATCGCCGCCGACCTCTCCGGCCCCGGCATCGCCGGCAAGGTCGTCGCCGATGCGCTGGCAGCCGGCGCCACGCCGGACATCCTCGTCAACAATGCCGGCATCATCCGCCGCGCCGATGCGCTGGATTTCTCGGAGGAGGATTGGGACGCGGTGCTCGACACCAACCTCAAATCCGTCTTCTTCCTCTGCCAGGCCTTCGCGAAGGCGGCGCTCGCGGCAGGGCGGCGCGCGAAGATCGTCAACGTCGCCTCGCTGCTCTCCTTCCAGGGCGGCATCCGCGTGCCGTCCTACACCGCGGCCAAGAGCGGCCTTGCGGGCCTGACCAGGCTGATGGCGAACGAATGGGCGGCGCGGGGCATCAACGTCAATGCCATCGCGCCCGGCTATGTGGAGACCAACAACACCGCCGCGCTCAGGGCGGACGCGGAGCGGAGCGCCGACATCCTGAAGCGCATTCCCGCCGGCCGCTGGGCGCGGCCCGACGACATGGCCGGCGCCGCCGTCTTCCTGGCGGCGCCGGCATCCGACTACGTGCACGGCACCATCCTGCCGGTCGACGGCGGCTGGCTTGCCCGATGAGAGGACACATGCAGCCCTATACCCTGCCTGAAAACACCGTCTGGACCGAAGTCGCGCCGGGCAACCGGCGCGCGGTGCTGAGCCACCGCCCGGAACTGATGCTCGTGGCCTTCCGCTTCGACGAGGGCGCCGTCGGCGCCCTTCATTCGCATCCCCACACGCAGGTGAGCTATGTGGCGGAAGGCACGTTCGACGTGACGGTGGACGGCGTCACCACCCGCCTCGGCGCCGGAAGCAGCTTCATCGTCGCGCCGAACCTCGTCCATGGAGTCGTCGCGTTGAGCGAAGGCCTGCTGATCGACACGTTCACGCCCCGCCGCGACGATTTTCTCGGTTAGAGAGCACGTGGCCGCCGTCGAGGCCCGGCCCGCCCGTCTTCCAGCGCACGACGAGAGCGGCGCCGACCAGGAGCAGGGCCGCGGCCCCGACGACACCGGCGAACGCCTGGTCGAACGCGGCCCGGGCCAGCGCGGCGACCTCTTCCGCCTGGCCGGGGGCGAGGCGGTCGGCGAGCATCAGGGCCTCGTCGAGGCTGTCGCGCGCCCTTGCGGCGAACTCGGTTCCCGGCGGCAGGACCATCGCCCTGGAATAGAGGGCGGACATCAGGCTTCCAAGCAGGGCGATGCCGAGCGCGCCGCCCAATTCGTAGGACACTTCCTCCACCGATGCGGCCATGCCGGCGCGTTCCTCGGGAGCGGAGAGCATGATCACCGTCGAGGCGGCCGTCATGGCGGCGCCGACGCCGAAGCCCATCATCGCCAGCGCCGCGATCCACGGCCCCGCCGGGCCTTCGTGGACGGCCAGAAACACGGCCAGCGCCGCGCCCGTCAGCAGGAGCGAGGACCACAGCACGCGCCCGGCGCCAAGGCGCGGCAGCGCCAGGCCGGTCAGGGGACCGGCGACGAAGGCGGCAGCGGGGATCGGCAGGATGAGAAGGCCGGCCTCCAGCGGGGAATGGCCGAGGACGAGTTGCAGGCGCTGGCTGAAGACCAGCTCCACGCCGATCAGCGCCGCCGAGGCGACGAGGGCCGTCGCCACGCCTGCGGAAAAGCGCGGATCGGCAAACAGGGAGAAGTCGACAAGCGGTGCGGCGCTGCGCCGCTGGCGGCGAACGAAGAGGACCATGGCCGCAAGGCCGACCGCGAGGGCAAGGCATGCCGTTTCCCAGGAGGGCTCGCGCCGGCCCGCCTCCTTGACGGCATAGGTCAGGCCGATAAGGCCGACCATCGCCTGGATCGAGCCGGCAAGATCCCAGGGGCGGCTCTTGTCGCCGGCGCGTCGGGGCAGCAGGATCCCGCTGCAGATCACGGCGGCGGCCACCACCGGAACGTTGATCAGGAAGACGGAGCCCCACCAGAAATATTCGAGGAGCAGCCCGCCGATCACCGGCCCCAGGGCGGCCCCGCCCGATGCCACGGCCGCCCATATGCCGATCGCAAGGGCGCGCTCCCGCTCGTCCGTGAAGGTCAGCCGGATGATCGACAGCGTGGCCGGCATCATCATGGCCGCGCCGACGGCGAGCGCCACGCGGGCGGCGATCAGCGTCGCGGCGGACGGCGCGAAGGCCGCTGCGGCCGAGGCCATGCCGAACACGAGGAGGCCCGCCACGAACATCCGCTTGTGGCCGTACCGGTCCCCCAGGGAGCCGAGCCCCGGCAGCAGGCCCGCGACGACGAGAGGATAGGCGTTGACGATCCAGAGCTTTTCCGCTGCACTCGCCGACAGCGCGTGCGTGAGCACGGGCAGGGCCGTGTAGAGCACCGTCATGTCGATGACGATCAGGAAGAGCGCACTTGAGACGACCGCCAGGACGAGCCAGCGTTTACCGAGAGACATTGTCAGGATCCTTGGCATGAAGGCCGCAGGCTTGCCTGCGTTTGCGCGGCAATATAAATACAATCGTATTGAAATGGAAGGGGCGACATGGCGGGACGACCGCGCAGCATAGATCGCGACCGGGTTCTGGACGCCGCCGAAAGCATCGTGGCCGAAAGCGGCGCGGCCGGCCTCTCCTTCGAGGCCGTCGCGCGCGCCGCCGGGATCACGAAGGGCGGGGTGCAATATTGCTTCGGGACGAAGGAAAACCTGATCCGCGCGATGATCGAGCGCTGGGGCAATGCGTTCGAGACGGAAGTGTTCGCCCATTCCGGCAGCGACCGCTCCCCCCGATCCATCATCCGGGGGCATCTGTCGGCGACCCGCGACAGCGACGAGGCGGAATATTCCCGCTCCGCGGTGATGATGACGGCGCTGCTGCAAAGCCCGGACCAGGTGGCGGCCACCCGCACGTGGTACACCCACCGCCTGGCGGGGCTGGACATGGACGACGAGGACGACAGGAAGGCGGCGCTGGCCTTCCTTGCCGGCGAGGGGGCGTTCCTGCTGAAGGCCTTCGGCCTGATCGACCTCACCGAGGCCCAGTGGACGATCCTCTTCGCCGATATGCTGGCTCTCGCCGGGGAGGGGAAAGGCGGCGGATCGGCGGGCGGATGATCGGCGGCGGCAGGCCGGCCCGATGCGCGAGGATGCCGGATCCTCTCTGGAAGCGGCCGGCGTTCCGGTCTAGGAACGACCGATGTTTGGAGGGACATGCGGGCGGCACGGCAATGGGACCGGCCCGTATCCATCCCTCTCTTGCCGACTGGCCGAAGGAGAACCCGCGCCCATGAAAGTCTTCATTTCCGCAGATATAGAAGGCACCGCCGGCATCGCCCACTGGAACGAGGCCGAGCGCACCCACCCCGACTGGGCCGAGTTCCGCGCCCTGATGACCGCGGAGGTGGTCGCCGCCTGCGAGGGCGCGCGCGCCGCCGGCGCGACGGAGGTGGTGATCAAGGACGCCCATGACAGCGGGCGCAACCTGATCCTCGACCGGCTGCCCGACTATGCGCGGATCGTGCGCGGCTGGTCCGGCCATCCCGACGAGATGATGTTCGGGATCGACGAGACCTTCGCCGCCGCGATCTACACCGGCTACCATTCCAAGGCGGGCACGGAGGACAATCCGCTCGCCCATACCTCGAACCTGCGCATCTCGCGGCTGCTGCTCAACGGAGAGGTCGCCTCCGAGTTCACCTTCAACGCGCTCTGTGCGGCCGGCTACGGCGTGCCGTCCGTCTTCCTTGCCGGCGATGCCGGCATCTGCGCGGAGGCGCGGGCGATGGTGCCCGGCCTTGCGGCGGTGGAGACGCTGGACGGCAGGGGCCGCGCCTCGACGTCCATCTCCCCCGCCTGGTCGCGCCGCCTGATCCGCGAAGGCGTGGCGACGGCGCTCTCCGGCGATTTCGCAGGGGCGCTGCCCGCAAGGGCCGGGCATTACGAAGTGGTGATCGAGTTCAGCACGCCGACCGAGGCCTACCGCGCCGGCTGGTATCCCGGCGCAAAGGCGCACGGCCCGCGCGCCGTCGCCTTCGAGCACGAGGATTTCTCCGAGATCCTGCGGGCGCTGCTCTTCCTCAAGGTCTGACCGGCGCGGCCTTTCGGCGAAATGCGCGGGCGCGCAAATTTCGGGTTTACAATAGTAATACAATATGATGTTTTAACCGGGCTGCTGAGGAGCAGCTTTCTTTGGGAGGACATCATGAAATTGAGAACCGCACTCGCGAGTGCCACGATCCTTGCTGCCTCGATGTTCAGCGCCGCATCCGCCGCCGACCTCACCGTCGGTTTTTCGCAGATCGGGTCCGAATCCGGCTGGCGCGCGGCGGAAACCACGCTGACCAAGCAGCAGGCCGAGCAGCGCGGCATCGACCTGAAGTTCGCCGACGCGCAGCAGAAGCAGGAGAACCAGATCAAGGCGCTGCGCTCGTTCATCGCGCAGGGCGTCGACGCCATTCTCCTGGCGCCGGTCGTCGCGACGGGCTGGGACGAGGTGCTGCAGGAAGCCAAGGACGCGGAAATCCCGGTGATCCTGCTCGACCGCACGGTCGACGCGCCGGAGGACCTCTACCTGACCGCCGTCACCTCCGACCTCGTGCACGAGGGCAAGGTGGCCGGCCAGTGGCTGGTCGACACGGTCGCCGGCAAGCCCTGCAACGTCGTCGAGCTGCAGGGCACGACCGGCTCCTCGCCGGCCATCGACCGCAAGAAGGGCTTCGAGGAGGCGCTTGCCGGCAAGGACAATCTGAAGATCATCCGCAGCCAGACCGGCGACTTCACCCGCACCAAGGGCAAGGAGGTCATGGAAAGCTTCCTGAAGGCGGAAGACGGCGGCAAGAACATCTGCGCGCTCTACGCCCACAACGACGACATGGCCGTCGGCGCCATCCAGGCGATCAAGGAGGCGGGCCTGAAGCCCGGCACGGACATCCTCGTCGTCTCGATCGACGCCGTTCCGGACATCTTCCAGGCCATGGCGGCGGGCGAGGCGAATGCCACCGTCGAGCTGACGCCGAACATGGCCGGCCCCGCCTTCGACGCGCTCGACGCCTTCCTCAAGGACGGCAAGGCGCCGCCGAAGTGGATCCAGACGGAGTCCAAGCTCTACACCCAGGCCGACGATCCGGCGAAGGTGTACGAGGAGAAGAAGGGCCTCGGCTACTGATCTCTCCCGATGTCCCGCGCTCGACCCCGGTCGGCGCGGAACATCCGCTCAGCCCGCCTGCCGTCCTCCTCGCGAGGCGGCGGGCGGCCATTGTCATACGGGTCGGGGACCATGCAGCCTGACAGTTCCTATATTCTCTCGGCGACGGGGATCGACAAGGTCTTCCCGGGCGCCAAGGCGCTGAACCGCGTCGATTTCTCGCTCAGGCGCGGCGAGGTCCATGCGCTGCTCGGCGAGAACGGGGCCGGCAAGTCGACGCTCGTCAAGTGCCTCACCGGCGCCTATCGCCGCGACGGCGGCCGCATCCTGCTTGATGGCGCGGACGTCGATCCGCACAGCACGCTGGAAGCGCAGAACCTCGGCATCGGCACGGTCTACCAGGAGGTGAACCTGCTGGGGAACCTGACGGTCGGCGAAAACCTCTTCCTCGGCCGGCAGCCGAAGCGCTTCGGCCTCGTCAGCGCGCGCGAGATGAACCGGCGCGCCAGGGCGCTGCTCGCCGAATACGAGCTCGACATCGACGTCACCGCCGAGCTTGCCGCCTATTCCGTCGCGGTGCAGCAGGTGGTGGCCATCGCCCGCGCGGTCGATCTCTCCGGCAAGGTGCTGATCCTCGACGAGCCGACCGCGAGCCTCGACACGCACGAGGTCGCGATGCTCTTCCGCATCGTGCGGCGCCTCAAGCAGCGCGGCCTCGGCATCGTCTTCATCACCCATTTCCTCGAGCAGGTCTACGAGATCTCCGACCGCATCACCGTCCTGCGCAACGGCCAGCTCGTCGGCACGCGCGAGACGGCGGACCTGCCGCGGCGCGACCTGATCGCCATGATGCTCGGCCGGGAGCTGGTGCAGGAAGTGGCGGCGGGGCACGGGCCGAAGGGCGGGGGCGGCGACGTGCGCTTCCGCTTCCGCGATTTCGGCCGCAAGGGCCATATCCAGCCCTTCGACCTGGACGTGCGTTTCGGCGAAGTGGTCGGGATTGCCGGCCTCCTCGGCTCCGGCCGCACGGAGACGGCGGAAATCCTCTTCGGCGCCGAGCGCGCCGACAGCGGCACGGCGGAAGCGGACGGCCGCACGCTCGACCTCTCCTCGCCGCGCGCCGCCATCCGCGAGAAATTCGGGTTCTGCCCGGAGGACCGCAAGGTCGACGGCATCGTCGGCGACCTTTCCGTGCGCGAGAACATCGCGCTCGCCCTCCAGGCCCGCCGCGGCTGGGCGCGGCCGATCAGCCGCGCCGAGCAGGACCGGCTGGCGGACCGCTACATCAAGGCGCTCGACATCCGCACGAGCGACCGCGAGAAGCCGATCAAGCTGCTCTCCGGCGGCAACCAGCAGAAGGCGATCCTCGCCCGCTGGCTCGCCACCAACCCGGATTTCCTGATCCTCGACGAGCCGACGCGCGGCATCGACGTCGGCGCCCATGCGGAGATCATCCGCCTCATCGAAACCCTCTGCGAGAAAGGCATGTCGCTGATCGTGATCTCCTCCGAACTCGAAGAGCTCGTCGCCTATTCGAGCCGCGTCATCGTGCTGCGCGACAGGGCGCACGTGGCCGAACTTGCCGGCGAGAAGGTCACCACCGAGGGCATCGTCGAGGCGATCGCCGCCTCCGGCGGGAGGACGGACGCATGACGGCGACGCTGAAATCCTATGCCGTCCGCCTGTTTCCCCAGGTCGCCGCGCTCGCCGTCATCCTCCTGATGGTCTCCGTCGCCTTTCCCGGATTCTTCCGGCTCGAGATGCAGAACGGCCGGCTCTACGGCAGCCTGATCGACATCCTCAACCGCGGCGCGCCGGTGGCGCTGCTCGCCATCGGCATGACCGTGGTCATCGCCACCAAGGGCATCGACCTTTCCGTCGGCGCCGTCATGGCGATCTGCGGGGCGGTGGCCGCCGCCTGCATCACGTCCGGCTACGGACTGGCGGCGACGCTGCTCGTCACGCTCGGCACGGGCATTGCCTGCGGCCTGTGGAACGGCATCCTCGTCGCCGTGCTCGACATCCAGCCGATCATCGCGACGCTGGTGCTGATGGTCGCGGGCCGCGGCATCGCGCAGCTCATCACCGAGGGCGCGATCCTCACCTTCAACGATGCGGGCCTCGTCTTCATCGGCAGCGGCTCGTTCCTCGGCCTGCCCATGCCGGTGGTCATCTGGCTCGCCTTCGGCATCGCCGTCGCGCTCCTGGTGCGCCGCACGGCGCTCGGCATGCTGATCGAGGCGCTCGGCGTCAACCGCCGCGCGGCCATGCTGTCGGGCGTGTCGACGGGCGTTCTCCTGATCGCCGCCTATGTGCTTTCCGGCCTGTGCGCCGCCATTGCCGGCATCATCGCGGCCGCCGACATCCGCGGGGCGGACGCCAACAATGCCGGGCTCTGGCTGGAGCTCGACGCGATCCTCGCGGTCGTCGTCGGCGGCACCTCGCTGCTCGGCGGGCGCTTCTCCATCGCCGCCTCGCTGCTCGGCGCGCTCATCATCCAGGCGATCAACACGGGCATCCTGCTCTCCGGCTTCCCGCCCGAATTCAACCTCATCATCAAGGCGGCGATCATCGTCATGATCCTGGTCATCCAGTCGCCGCGCGCCAAGACGGCCTTCGCCTTCCTCTCCCGCCCGCGGGCCGGCGGGAAGAAGGCGGAACAGGAGGCGAAATGAACCCGCGCTATCTTCCGCTCGCCGCCACGGTCGCGATCTTCCTCATCGCCTATGCCGTCTGCATCGCGCAGTACCCGAACATGCTGTCGACACGGGTGATCGGCAACCTTTTGACCGACAACGCCTTCCTCGGCATCGCCGCCGTCGGCATGACCTTCGTGATCCTGTCGGGCGGCATCGACCTTTCCATCGGCGCGGTCATCGCGTTTACCGGCGTCTTCCTCGCCGTGCTGCTCCAGTCGACGGCGATCCACCCGCTCGCCGCCTTCGCGCTGGCGCTCGTCATCACCACCGCCTTCGGCGCGCTGATGGGGGCGATCATCCACCACCTCGAAATGCCGCCCTTCATCGTCACGCTCGCCGGCATGTTCCTAGCGCGGGGCATGGCCTTCGTGCTGTCGATCGATTCGATCCCGATCAGGCATCCGTTCTACGCCACGCTGAAGAGCCTCTACTACAAGCTGCCCGGCGGCGGGCGCATCACGCTGATCGGCGGGCTGATGCTGCTCGTCTTCGCCGCGGGCATCCTGATCGCGCACCGCACCCGTTTCGGCGCGAACGTCTATGCGCTGGGCGGCGGCACGGCGACGGCGCGGCTGATGGGCGTGCCGATCGGCCGCACGACGGTCGGGATCTATGCGCTCTCCGGCTTCCTCGCCGGCCTTTCGGGCATCGTCTTCTCGCTCTACACCTCGGCCGGCTATTCGCTGGCCACCGTCGGCGTCGAGCTCGACGCCATCGCGGCGGTCGTCATCGGCGGCACGCTGCTGACGGGCGGCTCGGGCTTCGTCGCGGGAACGCTGGTCGGCATCCTCATCCAGGGCCTCATCCAGACCTACATCACCTTCGACGGGTCGCTGTCGAGCTGGTGGACGAAGATCCTCATAGGCCTCCTGCTCTTCGCCTTCATCCTTCTCCAGAAGGGCCTGATCCACGCTACGGCGCGGCGGAGGCGGTATGCCTGACGCGCCTTGCGCGTCCCTCGGGACGCGCGGCGTCTAGGTCTGCTTGTTGACGAAGCTGGCATTGCCGAGGCCCGTGCCGATCGTCACCACGGCCCAGCCCTTCACGTCCGCCATGCGCGGCACCTCCGACAGGCCCTGCACGACGGCGTCGTTGTGCATGATGACGAAGGTGGGCTCGTCCGTGATCCGGGGGATGGC
Source organism: Shinella agrisoli (assembly GCF_046557955.1). Classification (NCBI taxonomy): domain Bacteria; kingdom Pseudomonadati; phylum Pseudomonadota; class Alphaproteobacteria; order Hyphomicrobiales; family Rhizobiaceae; genus Shinella; species Shinella agrisoli. The sequence goes on from NZ_JBJIEP010000006.1 coordinate 226,204, forward strand.
CTTGCGCAGCGCTTCGGGCAGGTTGAAATGCGTGCTTTCCCAGTTGCCGCCCGGCAGGTTCTGGCCGCCCCGCGCGATCGATCCGTCCGCGGCGATGATGCCGGGGCAGCCGATGCCGATCACCGGCGCAAGCGCGAGCCTGGCCTTTTCCGCCTTGGCGACGAGCGCCTCGATCATCCTGACGAGATACTCGATGGTCGCCGTGCGCCGGGGCTCGTCGTCGGCATGCCGCCACAGTTCCGATTTCCAGATCTTCGCCTTGGAGAAGTCCGGCTTGTCGTCGAGGTTGAGCTTGACGACGCCGGCGCGGATGTTGGTGCCGCCGATGTCGACGGCGAGGATGGCGTCGTGCCCCTTCAGCATCCAGGAGGGAATGAGATGCACGGCGCCGAGCAGCCCGGCCTCGTCGGGGTGGTGGGCGATCGGCACGAGCTCCACCTTCACGCCTTCGGCCTTGAGCAGGATCTGCGTGCGGGCGATCGCCGTCAGGCCGGTCGCGCTGTCCTTGAAGCCGCCTCCGACCACGATGCGTTTCGTCCCCTTCCAGGCCTCCTCCTTCAGGTAGCGGGCAAGGATGCCGGCAAGCCCCTTCGCGAAATCGTCGATGGCCGCGAGCACGAGCGCTGCGGCCTCCGTCTCCGGTTCCTTGAGCAGCGCATCGATCTCCTTCTTGGAGAGGTCGTCCGTCGGCACCTCGCCGAGAGGATCGGAGCCGCCCTCGCGCACGCGCTTTCGCCATGCGTCGATGGCGTCGCGGAAGGCGGACTTGTTGGCCCGGTCGCCGATGAAGCCTTCCTTGTCGCGCAATTCGAGATTGTAGCTGGTCACCTGCACCGCCGGCAGGTCTTCGGCACCGTGGATGACGGGGGCGTTGCTGTCCTCGGTTCGTTGCGGCTTCTTCTGCTTGTCCATGCCGGCTCCTTTGCCCGATGCGGGAACACAATGCGCCGGGGAAAAACTTGTTCCTGCCGCGCCCTTGCCGTCCGGCGGCGACGATCTAACTTTGAGGTCCATGAACGAACAGGAGAAACTGCGGCCGTCCGACGCCGCGACACGCCATCTCGTCAGGCGCCTCGTCGACGAGCCGGACCGCTGGGCGCTTTTCCTCGACATCGACGGGACGCTGCTCGACCTTGCGACGACGCCGGACGCCATCCAGGTTCCGCTGTCGCTGCCGGGGAACCTGGATGCCGTTTCCGCCCGCCTTTCCGGCGCGCTGGCGCTGGTGACGGGGCGCAGCCTTCCCTATGCCGACGGCCTGTTCGCGCCCTACCGCTTTCCCATCGCCGGGCTGCACGGCGCGGAGTTCAGGGGCGCGGACGGGCAGACGTCGATCGCCGAAGCGACGCCCGCCTTCACCGTGCTGAAGCGGCGGCTGGTCGAGAAGACGGCCTGGATGGAGGGCGTGCTCATCGAGGACAAGGGGGCGGCCGTCGCCGCCCACTACCGGCTGGCGCCCGCCTATGACGCGGCCCTCGAGAAGATCATGCGCGATTTTGCCGAGGAGGCGGGACCGGGCTGGGTGCTGCAGCCCGGCAAGATGGTCTTCGAGATCCGCCCCTCCCGCGCCGACAAGGGGGCCGCCGTCGCCTCCTATCTGGAGCAGCCGGCCTTTGCCGGGCGCCTGCCGATCACGATCGGCGACGACCTGACGGACGAGTCCATGTTCGCCCTTGCCAATGCGCGCGGCGGCCAGTCGATCCGGGTCGGCTCGCTCGCCACGGCGACCTGCGCGCTCGCCAAGGCATCCTCGCCGTCGGCCATCCGCTCGGCGCTGGCGACGATCGCGGCCGCAAGCGACCGGAAAGCGGCCTCCGCCTCGTAAGGCTCGGAACCGAAGCGCGTTTCGGGCCTTTCCCCCTCGACCCAACGGAGGCAGACGATGAAGCACAAACTCCTGGCAAGCGACGCGGGCGAACGCACGTTCATCCTCGTCCTCGACGAGGGCGACGAGGCCTTCAAATGCATCACCGCCTTTGCCGAAAGCAACGGCGTGACGGCGGCGTCGATCACGGCGATCGGCGCCTTCCGGACCGCGACGATCGCCTTTTTCGAGTTCGAGACGAAGAATTACAAGAAGATACCCGTCGAGGTGCAGACGGAGGTTCTCAGCATGATCGGCGACGTGGCGGTGGACGACGAGGGCAAGGCGAGCCTGCACCTGCATGTCGTGCTGGGCTTTTCGGACGGCAGCACGAAGGGCGGCCATTTCCTGGAAGGCCACGTCCGGCCCACGCTGGAGGTCGTGCTGCGCGAGACGCCCGCCGACTTGCGGCGCAGGCACCGCCCCGACCTCGGCATCGCGCTGATCGACGTGGGTTAACCTCCTGCGCTTTCCCGCCAGAGGGAAACGAGCGGCCCGGCGATCCCGTAGACCGGGTCGCTTTTTGGGATGGGCAGGGTGGCGATGATCTTCAGTTCGCCGGGTGTCGCCGCGGCCGTCTCGATGTCGGCATGCTGGCCCGGCGGGTATCCGCCGACCACCAGGAAATCCTCGCTGGCGGCAATGCGCTGGTGGCCGGTGCCGGCGGGCAGCACCAGGCAGTCGCCCGCGCGGACATCCAGGCTGTCGCCGTCCGGCCCGCCGATCAGGAGCTCGGCCGTGCCTTCCGCGATGCCGAGCACCTCGTGCGCGCCGACGTGATAGTGCTGGTAGGAGAAGACGCCGTCGCGCCAGAGGCCCTGCCATCCGGCGTCCGAGAACAGCCGCTCGAAGGCGTGGGCGCGATCCTTCTCGGCCGGTGTGAGAACCTGGCGGTAGACCAGCACCGGCAGGAAGGGATGGTTCGGAACCCATTCGCTTGCCGGAAAGAACAGCGTTTCCGGTTGTTTCACCATCGCCTCACCCGTCGTGCCTCGGCGTCTTGCCGAAATCCTTCCGCAACTCGTCCTTGGCCTTTTCCAGCGTCTCGCGGTGGCTCTTGGAAAGCTGGTCGCCGGCTCGGTTGATATAGAATGTCAGCATGGACATGGCCGAACGGTAAGGGCTCGATTTGCGCCTGTCGCTCGCTTCCGCCGAGCGCTTGAGGGAAGCGGCGATCTTCTTTGCGCTGCGCTGCTTGAAGACGCCCTCCTCAAGGTCCAGCGCATCGCTGCCTTCGGTGACGTCCTGCGACCATTTTTTCTTCGTCGTCGCCATGATCGGCCTCCTTTTCCACTGGAACCGCAATGCCCGCCGAATGTTCCGGAACCCACGGCCGGATGTCGCATTATGGACACGAACGCGCGTTTCGCGAAGGAGCGACCCATGGACAACAAGGACCGACTGATATTGGCGCTGGCCGCGCTGCTGCGCGCCGAGCGCGAAACCCGCGGTGCCTTGATGGAAGCGCTGGAGGAGGATTCCATTTCGCGCGAAACCCTCCTTGCCATCCTCTCCGATCCCATCCCCGTCGTCACCCAGGCGGACATCGAGTTCGCCGAGCGCTTCGCCCTGTCGAAGCACCTGCCGCTCGAAAGGGAGGGGTGATGGCGCCGCGCTCGTTCTGGAAAGGCTACCTGAAGCTCTCGCTGGTCACCTGCCCGGTGGCGATGGCGCCGGCCATCTCGCAGGAGGACAAGGTGCGCTTCCGCACCCTCAACGAGAAGACCGGCAATCCCGTCGTCAGCCGCTATGTCGATGCCGTCACCGGCAAGGCGGTGAACGAGGACGACGAGGTGAAGGGCTATCCGCGCGGCGAGGACGACTACGTCATTCTGGAGGACGAGGAGATCGACGCCGTCGCGCTGGAAAGCACGCGCACGATCGACATCGAGACCTTCGTGCCGCGCGAATCGATCGAATGGATCTGGTACGACACGCCGCACTATCTCGTGCCGAACGACACGGTCGGGGAGGAGGCGTTTTCCGTGATCCGCGAGGCGATGGCCTCGACCGGCACGGTCGGCATCTCGCGGGTGGTGCTCTATCGGCGCGAACGGGCGGTGATGCTGGAGCCGCGCGGCAAGGGCATCGTGCTGTGGACGCTGCGCTATGGCGACGAGGTGCGTGCCGAAGGGGACTATTTTGCCGGGCTGAAGGAGGCGAAACCCGATTCCAAGGCGCTGTCGCTGGTGAAGACGCTCATCAAGGAGCGCACGAAATCCTGGGACCCGAAGATGGCGGACGATCCGGTGCAGGGCCGCCTTCTCGACATCATCGCGGCGAAGAAGAAGGGCCGCAAGCGCCCGGCGAAGCAGAAGGCGCCGCCGCCGACCGCCGGCAACGTCATCAACATCATGGATGCCCTGCGCAAGAGCATCAAGGCCGAGGGCAAGGGCAAGTAGGCGTCAGCCTTTCGCATTCGCCGTCCTCGCCGGCTCGAGCGCTTCTGCCGCCGACTTGAACGCCGCCCAGGGATCGGCCTCCAGCGCCTGCAGGCGCGTCGGCGTGTTCTCGACGGTGAAATAGGCCGGGCCGATGTCGGCGCTGAGCTCGTCCCAGGCGAGCGGCATGGAGACGGCGGCGCCGGGGCGCGCGCGGGTCGAATAGGGCGCGACCGCCGTCATGCCGCGCTGGTTGCGCAGGTAGTCGATGAGGATCTTGCCGCGCCGCTTCGACTTGGTGATGGTCGAGACGTACTTGTCGGGACTGTCCTTGGCCATCGCGTCGGCGAGCCCCTTGCAGAAGGCCTTGACCGCCGGCCAGCGCGCGGCGGGTTTGAGGGGCGCGCAGACATGCAGGCCCTTGCCGCCGGAGGTCTTGACGAAGGCGTTGAGCCCCGCCGCCTCCAGCCGCTGCCGCGTCTCCTCGGCCGCCTCGATGACTGCCGGCCATTCCACGCCCTCGCCGGGGTCGAGGTCCATGATGATCCGGTCCGGCCGCTCCCAGTCGGCAAGGGTCGAGCCCCAGGGGTGGATCTCCAGCGTCGCCGACTGCACGAGCCCCATCAGCCCGTCGAAATCGTTGATCGCGACATAGGGCTCGTCGTCCTTCTCCTTCGGGTCCTGCACCAGGACGATGTTGGGATTGATGCCGTTCCAGGCGTGTTTCTGGAAGAAGGACTGGCCGCCGACGCCGCCCGGCGCCCGCAGCAGCGCGAGCGGCCGGCCGACGATATGGGGGGCGATGTAGCGCCAGACTTCGGTGTAGTAGTCCGCAAGCCCTTCCTTGGTGACACCCTCGTCCGGCCAGTAGACCCGGTCCGGATGGGTGAGGCGCACGGTGCGGCGCGGCGGCTTTTCCGGCCTGGGCGCGGCTTTCGCGGTGGTTTTCGATCTGGGCACTTCGGCGACGACCTCCGTTGCTGGCTTGTCTTCCCTCAAGCCCCGGAAGGAAGCATGGCGCAGGTGCCCGTCGGCCGTCCAGGCGCGGAATTCCACTTCCGCCACCAGCTCCGGCCGCACATAGCGCACCTGGCGCCCTTCCTCCGCCGTCAGCCTCCGGCCGAAGGGGCTTTCGTCCGTCCGCATGCGGTTCAGCCGCTGGAAGAGATCGGTGGCGACCGGCACGCTGAAACCGGTGCCGACTCGGCCGACCGGATCCAGCTTGCCGTTCCTGAAGACGCCGAGCACGAGGGAACCGATCGCCCGACGCGAGACGGAGGACGGCATGAAGCCGCCGATCACGAACTCCTGCCGGGCCGAGCATTTCGACTTGATCCAGCCCTTGCTGCGCCCGGCGCGATAGGGCGCGTCGCGCAGTTTCGAGACGACGCCCTCGAGGCTGAGGCGGCAGGCATGGCGCAGCACGAGCGCGCCGTTCTCGTCGAAATGGTGGCTGTAGCGCAGGATGCCGTCCGTTCCCGGCACGAGCCTTTCGAGCAGGGATTTCCGCTCCTCCAGCGGCAGGCGCGTGAGATCGTAGCCGTCGAGATGGAGGAGGTCGAAGACATAGAAGACGAAGCGGTCGTCGCGCCCGTCGCTGAGATCGGCCTGGAGGGCGGAAAAGTCGGACGCGCCGAAACCGCTTTCGACGACGAGCTCGCCGTCGATGAGCGCGGTGCCGACGGGCAGGGCGCCGAGCGCCCCGATGACGTCCCTGCCGAACTTCTTCGTCCAGTCGAGCCCGCTGCGGGTGAGGAGCTTCACCCGGCCGGCCTCGATGCGGGCCTGGAGCCTGTAGCCGTCGAACTTGATCTCGTGCAGCCAGCGCCCGCCCGCCGGCGGGGCGGCGGCGAGCGTGGCGAGCGTCGGCGGCAGGAAATCGGGCAGCCCGCCCTTGCGGGCACCCTTGATGCCCGACGGGTCCGGAACCTCGGCCTCCTCGCCTTCCGCTTCCGCTTTCTTCCGCCCGGTCGTCTTCTTCCCCGCGGGGGATTTCCGGATCCGCCCGGTCTTCGACGACCAGCCGGGCGCCTCCCCGGCGACGTCCTCGATCCCGCGGCCCGTCTTCACCGATTGCGGCTGCTCCTCCAGAAGGTCGTCCTCGCCCTCGGCGACGGCGAACTCGTCGTCGCCCTTGATCAGCAGCCAGTTCTCGCGCTTTTCGCCGGGCTTGCCGTGCATGCGCACGAGATGCCAGCGGCCGCGCAGCTTCTCGCCGTCGAGCTCGAATTCCAGGTGGCCCTTGGCATAGGCCTTGGCCGCATCTCCGAGCGGCTTCCACGTGCCGCGATCCCAGACGATGACCGTGCCGCCGCCGTATTCGCCTTTCGGGATCGTGCCCTCGAAGTCGCCATAGGCGAGCGGATGGTCCTCCACGTGCACGGCCAGCCGCTTTTCGCTCGGCACCAGGCTCGGGCCGCGCGTCACCGCCCAGCTTTTGAGGACGCCGTCCATTTCGAGGCGGAAATCGTAATGCAGCCGCGTCGCGTCGTGCTTCTGGACGACGAAGCTGTGGCCGCCCTTGCGCGCTTTCCGGCCCTTCGGCTCGGAGGTGGCCCTGAAATCCCGCTTCTGCCGGTAGGTCTCCAGCGTCGCCATGCTCACCCTGCCTTCCGCCGCCCGGCCGCCGGCTTGCGCGCCGGCGCGGCTTTCCTGGCGCCGCGCTTCGTCTTGCCGGCTTTGGCGCCCTTGCCGGCGCTCTGCCGCAGGGCTTCCATCAGGTCGATGACCTTGCCCTCGGCCTTCGGCTTGAAGGGCTTGGGCTTCCTGCCCTCGATCTTCGCCTTCACCACCTCGGCGAGCGCGGCGTCGTAGCGGTCGTCGAACTTCTTCGGGTCGAAGCGTCCGCTCTTCGTCTGGATGATGTGCTCGGCAAGTTCCAGCATCTCCCCCTTCAGCTTGATGTCGGGGATGTCGGAGAAGGCCTCCTCGGCGGAGCGCACCTCGTAGTCGTAGTGGAGCGTGGTCGCGACGAGCCCCTCGCCGTGCGCGCGGATGAGCAGGGTGCGCACGCGGCGGAAGAGCACGGTTTCGGCGAGCGCGGCCACCTTCCTCGCCTTCATACCTTCCCGGATCAGCGCGAAGACCTCGTGCGCATGCCGGTCGGCCGGCGCGAGATAATAGGGCTTGTCGAAATAAAGGTCGTCGATGGCCTCGCAGGCGATGAAAGCCTCGATGTCCATCATCTTGTCGCTTTCCGGCACCGCCGAGGCGACCTCCTCCGGGTCGAGCACGATATAGTCGTCGTCGCCGGTCTCGTAGCCCTTCACTTGGTCCTCGCGCTCCACCACCTTGCCGGTCTCGCTGTCGACGAACTCCCGGTGCAGCCGGTGCCCGGTCGCGCGGTTGAGCATGTGGAAGGAGATGCGCTCGCTCGTCGAGGCGGCCGTGTAGAGGGCCACGGGGCACACCAGTTCGCCGACCTTCAGGAAGCCTTTCCAGTTCGCTCTTGGCGCCACGCCTCGCACTCCCGCTTCAAAGCGGATGCAATGCCTGCGCGCTTCAATTGTTCCGGCCTTCGCGCCTGCGGGGAACCAAAGCCGTTTCCGCGAATTTCCGGGCAGGGTGACTGACCTCATCGGACAAGGCGGCAGAGAGTGCGAAACGAAGAGTTCCCGTTGTACGTTGCAGACAGAGACAAGCTTTCCCCGATCATCCGGCCCGGCCGCAACGCCTGGCGCGTAGCGAGCGCCGAGCGGCTGAGCGTGCTGGTCGATGGAGAGGCGTATTTCAGGGCGCTGGAAGGCGTTCTGGAGCAGGCGCGCAAGGACGTCTGGATCATCGGCTGGGATTTCAACCCGGACATCCCCATCCGGCCGGAGGAGCCGCGTTCCCCGACGCTCGGCGCCTTTCTCCTGAAGCTGGCGGAGGAGCGGCCGGAGCTCACCATCCGGGTGCTCGTCTGGGCGATGGGCCCGATCTATTCCGGCAAGTCGCTGAAGTTGTTCCGCAAGCGCCGCTGGTCCTCCCATCCGCGCATCCTGCTCGCCTTCGACAGCCGCCACCCGGTCCGCGGCTCGCACCACCAGAAGATGGTCGTCGTGGACGACCGCGTCGCCTTCGTCGGCGGCATAGACCTCACCGCCAAGCGCTGGGACACCAGCGATCACCGCGCCGACGACCCCCGCCGCGCCACGCCCTCCGGCGAGCCCTACGAGCCGGTGCACGACATGCAGGTGGCGCTGGAGGGCGAGGCCGCCCGGGCTGCGGGCGACATCGCGCGCCGGCGCTGGCTTCTTGCCACGGACGAGGCGGTGCCGGCGACCGGCGCGCCGTCGGATGCCGGCCTCGACGGCCTGGTGCCCGACATGACGAAGGTGGATGTCGCCTTCGCCCGCACCGAGCCGGCGATCCGCGGGCGCGAGTCCTTTACCGAGGCGATGGACCTCACCGTCGCCGCCCTCGAGGCGGCCCGGCGGCACATCTATATCGAAAGCCAGTACTTCGCCTCCAAGAAGGTCTGCGACGTGCTGTGTAGGCGGCTCGCCGAGCCCGACGGGCCGGAGGTCGTCGTGATCTCGACGCTGAGGTCGCACGGCACCATCGAGCGCCTCGTGCTCGGCGCCAACCGCGACAGGCTCGTCCGGCGCCTCGGCCGGTGCGACAGGCATGGCCGCGTGCGCGCCTTCTATCCCGTCGTGCCCCGGGCCGACGGCACGGAGCAGGAGGTCGTGATCCACTCGAAGCTCGTCATCGTCGACGACGTCTTCCTGCGCATCGGCTCTTCCAACCTCAACCAGCGCAGCGAGGGGCTGGACACCGAGCTCGACGTGGCGATCGAGGCCCGCACGGATGCGGAGCGCCGGAGCATCGTCGCCCTGCGCGACCGGCTGCTGGCCGAGCATCTGGATGCCGACCCGGACGCCTTCGGGGCCGCGGTCCGCGCGGAGGGCGCGCTGGGCAGGACGATCGACGCCTTCAACACGCATGCGCGCGGGCTGCGCCCGTTTCCCGATGCCGGCGGGCGGGGCTCCGTCGAACCGGTCATGGGGACGGGGCTCGTCGATCCGGTCGCGCCCTGGTGGCCGTTCTCCGCCTGGCCGGGCCTGCGTCAACTCGCGCTTTTGCGCAGGCCCGCCTCGTCGTTCGTTCCGAGAAGCGCCTCGCTGGCGAGCAGCGAAACCAGCCCCAGCGGCAGCGGGATGAAGAAATAGACGGCCCGGAAGGCGATCAGCGCGCCGATCGAGGCGGAGCTCCCGAGCAGGAAGGCGACCGTCGCCTCCAGCACGCCGAGCCCGCCCGGGACGTGGCTGACGAGGGCCGTCAGGTTGCCCACCACATAGGCGGCCGTCGTTTCCATGTAGCCGGCCTGGCCGCCGAGGAGCTGGTGGAGGCAGGCGGCGACGAAGGCGAAGTTGACCGTCCCGACGAGGATCTGCATGGCGGCGATGCGCGGCACCGGCAGGGCGAAGCGCCAGCTTCTCACCTTCAATTCACCGCGCACGAAGGCGGCAAGCGCGAGATAGGCGGCGCCGAGCGAGAGGCAGGCAATGCCGAGGGCGGCGGATGCCGCCGTTCCGAGCCCCGCGATCTTTCCGGCAGTGCCGGGAAGGATAAGGAGGCAGAGGCCGGCGAGCGTGATGAGGCCGAGGCCCACCGTCACGCCGCAGAAGACGATCAGCTTGGCGATCTCCTCCGCGGTGAGCCCCCAGCGCGAATAGAAGCGGTAGCGCACCGCGCCGCTGCTGAGTGCCGCGACGCCGACATTGTGGCCGATGGATAGGCTGGTGAAGGAGGCGAGCGCGGTTCGCGGATAGGAAAGCGGCTTGCCGACATAGCGCAGCGCCAGGAAATCGAAGAGCGTCAGGCAAAGGTAGGAACACGCCGCAAAGGCGAGCGCGAGGGCGAAATTCGCGCGGGGAATGGCGGCGATCGAATTGCGGATGTCCTCCCACGTATATTGGCTGAGCGTCCGGTAGACAAGCCATCCGGCGACAAGGACGGCGCAGGCGACAAGCGCGTGGAGGATATGGCTTCGTTTCATGTATCCGGGTTTCCTTTGATGTATCGGGGGCGGAACGAAAACGAGGCTTTCGGTGTTCCCGGCCCGTCCGAAAGAACGAGAGGGAAGGCATGGGCAGGCGCCTGAGGATCATGACCTACAACGTGCACAGCTGCTTCGGCACCGACCGGAAGCTCGATCCCGGCCGCATCGCCGAGGTGATCGCCGAATGCGAGGCGGACATCGTCGCCCTCCAGGAGGTCGACGTCGCGCGCGCCCGCAGCGGCGGGATCGACCAGGCGCAGGCGATCGCCACCCATCTGCGCATGGTCTCGCATTTCCACCCGGCCCTGCATCTGGAGGAGGAGCGCTATGGCGATGCCCTGCTGACCGCGCTGCCGACGCGCCTCGTGAAGGCCGACAGCCTGCCGTCGCGCGGCGAGCCGCGCGGCGCCCTCTGGGTCGAAGTGCCGGTGGACGGCGTGAACCTCCAGATATTCGTCACCCATCTCGGCCTTCTCGGCGCCGAGCGCGTGCGGCAGACCGAGGCGCTGATCGGGCCGGGCTGGCTCGGGGCGGAGATGGCGGAAAACGCGCGCGTCGTCTTTGCCGGAGACCTCAATGCCGTGACCCGCTCGGCGTGCTACCGCCTGCTGGTGCGGCGCCTGCGCGATGCGCAGGTCGAGGCGGGCGGCAGGATCAGGGCCACCTTCCCGTCCAGGCTGCCGATGCTGCGGATCGACCATATCTTCGTCGGGGAAGGGATACGGGTTCACGGGACCTTCGTGCACGACAGCCCGCTCGCGCGGCGCGCGTCGGACCACCTGCCGCTCTGCGCCGACCTGGAGATCGACTGACTAGCACGGCCAGTAGATGTCCTCGGCGAAATCGGCGGGGATGGGGTGAAGTGCGGCAAGGGAGCGGGCGACGAACTCGATCTGCAGGGCGAGGTAGTGGGCGGCCCTCGGCATGTCGCGTCCGGTCGCCGCGGCGCGCACGCGCAGCGTCTGGATGTCGGCGTTTGCAAGCCGCCGCCTGGCTTCGCGATAGACGTCCGCCGGCGTCGGCAGGCGCGGTGGGGGCGCGCCGCGGTCCATGTCCGTTCCCCCGACAATCCTCAGCCGATGCGATGCCATGCCGATGCGTCTCCGGAAATCCTCTTCGCAAAGAGCATCGCCGGACAAGCTTGTACGGGGCTGGCAGGCCGGGCGCAAAGATGCGCCCGGCTTTGTCGGACGGTGTCAGGCGACCTTCTTCTGCGCGGCCGCGTTGACAGCGCTCTCGGCGAGCGTAGTCAGCGTCTCGTCGGTCTTGGCCTCTTCCTTCAGCGTGGTCTCGAGAAGCCTGGCGGCGTCGCGATGGCCGAGCTGGTTGGCCCAGGCCTTGAGCGTGCCGTAGCGGGTGATCTCGTAGTGCTCGACGGCCTGCGCGGAGGAAATGAGGCCGGCGTCGAGCGCGTTCGTGCCCTTGAACTCCTCGATGATCTCCTCGCCTTCGGCAAGGATGCCCTGGATCGCCTCGCAGGTCTTGCCCTGCGCCCGCTTGCCGATGGCCTCGAACACCTGCTGCAGGCGCTCGATATGGCCTTCGGTTTCTTCCTTGTGCTTTTCGAAAGCCTGCTTCAGCTCCGGCGCCTGGGCGGCGCGGGCCATCTTGGGCAGTGCCTTCACGATCTGCCGCTCGGCATAATAGATGTCCTTCAGCGTGTCGTAGAACAGATCGTTGAGTGTCTTCTCAGCCATGTCCATGTTCTCCTCGATTGGGTTCCGGGATTGGGTTCCGGCGGACACCGGACGGGGACAGAACAGGCTTGCCCGCGCGATGTTCCGGCGGTTCGCAGAAAAATCCGCATTCCCTTGCCGGCCGGCCTTTGACGCGGCGCATCCGCGCCCTATTTCCCGTCCGCTGTCCGGCCCTTGGAAAGACGGGACAAATCCGGATGGACGGGATCGATCGCGGCCTTCCGCCGGGAGGTTGCGCTGGAAGGAGCGCGGTCCCGGCAGGCGGGTGCTCAACGAGGTGAGGGAATGGCGTCAAGAATCGAGGTGGGACGGGACGTGGGCAGCCGCTATCCGTTCCTGAGCGGCGGCGGCGATGCCGCCGGCCTGATCGCCGCCTTCGACTGGACCGCGACGCCGATCGGCCCGCTCGAGGACTGGCCGCAGACCCTCAAGACGACGGTGAGCCTCATGCTGCGCTCGCCGGTGCCCATCGTCCTCCTCTGGGGCGAGGACGGCATCATGATCTACAACGACGCCTATTCCGTCTTCGCCGGCGGGCGGCATCCCGCCATCTTCGGCAGCAAGGTGCGCGAAGGCTGGCCGGAGGTCGCCGATTTCAACGACAATGTCATGAAGGTCGGCCTTGCCGGCGGAACGCTCGCCTACAAGGACCAGGAGCTGACGCTCTACCGCCACCGCGGCGAGCCCGAGCAGGTCTGGATGAACCTCGACTATTCGCCGGTGCTCGGCGAGGACGGCCGGCCGGCCGGCGTCATCGCCATCGTGGTGGAGACCACCGCCAAGGTGAAGGCCGAGGAGCGGCTGAAGACGGAAGGCGAGCGCCTTCGCCAGATGTTCGAGCAGGCGCCCGGCTTCGTGGCGACCCTCATCGGGCCGGACCACGTCTTCGAGATCGCCAACAATGCCTATCTCCAGCTCGTCGACCATCGCGACATCCTCGGAAAGCCGATAAGGCAGGCGCTGCCGGAAGTCGCCGAGCAGGGGTTTGTCGACCTGCTCGACCGCGTGCTCGCGACCCGCCGGCCCTATGTCGGCAAGGGCGTGCGCGTGCTGCTGCGGCGAAGGCACGATACCGTGCCGGACGAGCGCTACCTCGATTTCATCTATCAGCCGATCTTCGGCGACGACGGCCGGGCGACGGGCATCTTCGTGCAGGGGCACGACGTCACCGAGCTGCGGGCGGAAGAGGCGCGGCGCAATGCGCTGATCGAGCTTGCCGACCGCTTCAGCCAGCTCACCGATCCGACCGACATCGCCTTTGCGGCGGCGGAGACGCTGGCGAAGGTGCACAATGTCAGCCGGGCCGGCTACGGCACCATCGACCTCGTCGCCGAGACGATCACCATCGAGCGCGACTGGAACGCGCCGGGCGTCGAGACGATCGCCGGCGTGCTCAATTTCCGCGAATACGGCACTTATATCGACGACTTGAAGCGCGGCGAGACGGTCGTCGTGGCCGATGCGGAGAAGGATCCGCGCACGAAGGCGACCGCCGGGAAGCTGAAGGCGATCAAGGCGCGCGCCTTCATCAACATGCCGGTGACGGAGGCCTCCGGCCTCGTGGCGCTGCTCTACCTCAACCATGAGGATGCGCGCGAATGGTCGGCGAGCGAGCTCGACTTCGTGCGCGACGTGGCGGCGCGCACCCGCATCGCGGTCGAGCGGCGGCGGGCCGAGCAGAAGCTGGAGCAGCTGGCGAACTCGCTGGAACGGCAGGTGAGCGAGCGCACGGCGGAGGTCAACCGCCTCTGGCGCAACGCGCGCGACCTGCTCGTGGTGACGGGCGAGGACGGCACGATCCGTTCGGTCAACCCGGCCTGGACGGCGGTGCTGGGTTTCCCGGCGCGCGAGAGCGTCGGCAGGCGTCTCGGCACGTTCGTCTGGCCGGAGGACACGGCCGCCTTCCTCGCCGGCGGGCGGCGCTTCGGCTCGCCGGAGCTGGAGGTGCGCTTCCGCCACTTCGACGGCTCGGCGCGCTGGATCTCCTGGCGCATTTTCGCCGAGGAGGGCCTGACCTTCGCCTATGGCCGCGACGTCACCGCGGAACGCGAGCAGGCCCGCGCGCTCGCCGAGGCGGGCGAGCAGCTGCGCCAGGCCCAGAAGATGGAGGCGATCGGCCAGCTGACGGGGGGCGTCGCGCATGATTTCAACAATCTCCTGCAGGTCATATCGGGAAACCTCCATCTGCTCGGCAAGGATGTCGCCGGCAATGCCCGCGCGGAGCAGCGCATCGCCAACGCGCTTGCGGGCGTCAGCCGCGGCTCGAAGCTCGCCAACCAGCTTCTCGCCTTCGGCCGCCGGCAGGCGCTGGAGCCGAAGGTCATCAACATAGGCCGCTTCATCGCCGGCCTGGAGGACCTGCTGCGGCGCACGATCGGCGAGGCGATCGAGATCGAGACGATCCGCTCCGGCGGCCTGTGGAACACCTTCGTCGACCCCTCGCAGATCGAGAATGCCGTGCTCAACCTCGCCATCAACGCGCGCGATGCCATGAACGGCGTCGGCAAGCTCACGGTGGAGGTGGGCAATGCCTATATCGACGACACCTATGCCCGGAACCATGCGGAAGTGCAGCCGGGCCAATATGTCCTCATCGCCGTGACGGATACCGGCCAGGGGATGACGCCGGAGGTCATGGAGCGCGCCTTCGAACCGTTCTTCTCCACCAAGCCGGTCGGCAAGGGCAGCGGCCTCGGGCTCTCCATGGTCTACGGCTTCGTCAAGCAGTCCGGCGGCCACATAAAGATCTACAGCGAGCCGGGGGAGGGCACGACCGTGCGCATCTACCTGCCGCGCTCGCTGGAAAAGGAGGACCGGCTGGCGGACGTCGACCATGGCCCGGTGACGGGCGGCACGGAGACCATCCTCGTGGCCGAAGACGACGAGGAGGTGCGCGCCACCGTCGTCGAGATGCTGAGCGACCTCGGCTATTCGGTGCTGAAGGCGCGCGACGCGGCGAGCGCCCTGACGGTGATCGAAAGCGGCGTGTCCATCGACCTGCTCTTCACCGATGTCGTCATGCCGGGGCCGCTGCGCAGCACGGACCTCGCCCGCAAGGCGCGTGAACGCCTGCCGGGCCTCGCCGTCCTCTTCACCTCCGGCTACACGGAGAACTCGATCGTGCACGAGGGAAGGCTCGACGCGGGCGTCGAGCTCCTGCCGAAGCCATACAGCCGGGAGGCCCTCGCAAGGAAGATCCGCGCTTCGCTGGCGGCCCGCGCAAAGACTTCGGCGGAGGCCGAGGCGCCGGCCGCATGCGAGGCGGGGCCAGAGCCCGGCGCGCAGGAGGCAGGGCCCGATGCGCCGGAGGCGAAGCGGCTCAAGATATTGCTGGTGGAGGACGATTTCCTGATCCGCCTCAATGCGGTCGATCTCGTGCAGGAGATGGGCCACGAGGTCGTCGAGGCGGCGACCGCGGAACAGGCCCTGCCTCTGCTCAGGGAGCAGTCCTTCGACGTCCTGCTCACGGATATCGGCCTGCCCGCGATGTCGGGAACCGAGCTTGCGATCTGCGCGAGGCAGGACAACCCGGTGCTCGGCGTCGTCTTCGCCACGGGCCATAACAGCCTGCCCGCCATCCCGGGCGACCGCCCGGCCGTGCTTCTGCAAAAGCCCTACGATGCCGCGGCGATCACGGCCGCGCTGGCAGCGGCGGGCGGGTGATCCGGCCATTTCGTCGCGGGTGCCGCGCCTTGCGGGAACATTGGCGGACTTTGCGGGTTTGGCGGCATATCGAGGACGAGGAGGTCATTCCATGCCGGCAAAATCGAAAGCGCAACAGAAGGCCGCTGGCGCGGCCCTTGCTGCAAAACGGGGTGAGATCAAGAAGAGCGAGCTGAAGGGCGCCTCCAAGAGCATGGAGAAATCCATGTCCGCAGGCGAATTGAAGGAGCTGGCTTCGACGAAGCGCAAGGGCAAGCCCGAGCACGCGTCGAAATCCGATTGATCCCCGCCGCGAACCCGAGGACCGACATGCGCGTTCTGATCGTCGAGGACGAGTTCCTGATCGCCGAACTTCTGAAAAACGTGGTGCAGGATTATGGCTATGAGACCATCGGCCCGGTCTCGACCGTGGAGCAGGCGCTCGCCTATGCGCCGCGCGCCGACATAGCCCTGGTGGATCTCGGACTTTCGGACGGGCACAGCGGGCATCTTCTCGCCCGGCGGCTGATCGACCGTTTCGGGATCGACGTCATCTTCGTGACGGGCGATCCCGGCGCGGTCCAGCAGGGCTTCGACGGCGCGCTCGCGGTGGTGCGCAAGCCCTTCCGGGACGAGGAGATCGCCGACGCGCTGGCAAGGGCGTTCGACAAGCGCAGCCGCTCGGTCGCCCGGCCGAGCGGCGTGTCCAGCTAGCCTTTTGCTTGCCGCCTCTATTGGCGGCGGGCGATGTCCTGCACCCGGTCCGTGTAGTACTGGTCGTAGAGATCCCGGTACTTTTCGGCTCCTCCCGGATCGCTGTAGCGCGGAAGGGCGGCCATGTCCGTCTTGTTGAGGATGACGCCGAGCACCTTCGCCTCGATCCGGTGTTCGGCGGAAAGAAGATCGCGCACCAGGTTGGACGGGGTCTTGCCCCACTCCACGACGAAAAGGAAGCCGTCGGCAAGCGGCTCGAAGGCCTTGGCGTCGACGACGGGCCCGAGCGGCGCCAGGTCGACGATGACATAGTCGAAGGCCTGCCGGGCCTCCTCGATGAGGCGCTTCATGTCCGGCGAAGAGATCAGCTCGTTCGCGTCGTGCCGGCGGGCATCGCCCTGGCGGATCGCGATCGGCAGGATGGCGAGCTTGGACTGGCGGTCGATCTTGAGCACCTGGTTCCAGGTGGTCTCGCCGAGGACGGCCTCGACGAGGCCCGTCTGCGGCGCCGGCTTCATCATGGCGCTGAGGCCGGGCCTGCGCACGTCCGCATCGATCAGCAGGGTCCGCTTGCCGCTGATGGCGAGCAGGGCGGCGAAGTTGGTCGCGACGGTGGACTTTCCTTCGCCGGGCAGGGCCGAGGTGACCCCGATCACGCGGGTATCGCGGCCCTGGAGCATGACGTCGCTGGCCAGCTTCGCGTTGCGGAGCGTTTCGGCGAACACGGAGCGGGGCGCATCCAGCACGACGCGGGTCATGCGCTCGAGGGGGATGATGTCCACCTCGCCGGCGGCCGGCGGCTCGGCTTTCACCGCCTTGGCGCCGATCATCGCGGGCCTGCGCCTTTTCCGTCCGCCGACCAGCGGCAGGTAGCCGAGCGGTTTCAGCCCGAGGACGCTGCGCACGTCGTTCTCCAGCCGGAAGGAGCGCTCGCGCATTTCCTGCACGAAGGTCAGCGCGCCGCCGGCCATCAGCCCGAGCACCAGCGACAGGCCGAGCACCATCGTCTTGCTGGGGCTCGACGGCGAGACGGGCACGCCGGCATCCGAGATCACCCGCGCCTTGGCGATCGGGAACGACTGCTTCTGCGAGGCCTGCTCGTAGCGGCTGAGATAGGATTCCGAGAGCGCCTTGAGCGCCGTCGCCCTCTGCTCCAGCTCGCGCAGGCGCACGGAGGAGCGGTTCGCCTCGGCGTTGTTGCCGGCCACCTTCTCGATGCTCTCGCGCAGCGACACCTCGCGCGAGCGGGCGACGTCGTATTCGTTGCGGTAGCTTGCCGTGAGCTGCTGGAGCTCCCGGTATATCTGCCCGGCGAGGTCCTCCCTCTCGGCCCTCAGCGCGGCGGCCTGCGGGTGGTCCGCCCCGAAGTTCCGGGCGATGTCCTGCGCGCGCTTGACGACGGAATTGTAGCGGCCGCGCAGCTCCTGGAGCACCGAGCCGTCGGCCTGCTGCGTCGGTATCGACGCGTTTTCGACTGCCCTGTCCGGCCCCTGCTCGACGATGGCCTTGAACTGGGCGTAGCGGGCGGAGGCGCTTGCCGCGTCGGCCTGCGCGAGGATAAGCTGGCTGTTGAGGTCGGCAAGCTGCTGTTCCGACATCAGCTCGCCGCGCGCGGTGGTCAGGCCGTTTTCGTTCCGGTAGCGCTCGACCTCCAGCGCGGCCTCCTGGGCGCGGGCCTGAAGGTCGGTGAGCCTTTCCTGCAGCCAGGCCGAGGCCTGCTCCGTCGCTGTGAAGTTGGCGCTCAGCTGGTCCTCGAAGAAGGCTTCCGCATAGCGCTTGGCGACCGCGGCGGCGAGCTGCGGATCGGTCGAGCGGAAGGAGACGGCAAGCACCGCGCTGCGGGCGACGCGCTCCACCGTGAGTGACTGTTGCAGCATGGCGGCCGCCTTCTGGCGGCGTCCGTCCGCGAGCGCGGCCTGCGACGCTTCGGGATCGCCGGACGCAAGGGAGCTCGCCGACCTGACCCAGGACTTGGCGATCGCGACGGGCGACTGCGGCGGGTTGAGGATGGTCTCGTTGTCGGCAAGCTTCAGGTCGTCCACCACGCGCAGCGCCAGCCGGCCGGATTTCAGGATCTCGACGGCGCTCGCGATGCGCATGTCCACCTGCTGGCTGCTCTGCGGCGAGGGCTCGCTCTCTTCCGCATAGCGCGAAAGGTCCTCGTCGAGCAGGATCTGCGTCATGGATGTGTAGACCGGCGTGGCGAACAGCAGATAGGCCACGCCCAGCGCGACGGCGAGGGCGACCGCGAGCCCGATCAGCCGGGCCCGGCGAACGAGGATCGACAGCAGGCGATTGAGGTCGATGAAGGAATCGGACGGATCCGGCTCCCGTCGCAGGATGCTGCTGTGCGGTACGGTGCGTTGGTGCATGGGGCTCCGTTCTGCCTCTCGGCTCGATGGAAAGCTGCTTCCTCCCGCGGGTGACGGCCCCGGCCCGGACGGCGCCGGTCCGGGGCCTCTTCCTTATGCCGCACGAATCCGGCTCTCGTGCGACGACACCATGTCGCGAAGGGATTCGTAGACGGCGCCGCCGATGTCCGGACGGGCCAGCGCGAAGGCGACGTTGGCCTCGATGAAGCCGTGCTTGGAGCCGCAGTCGTAGGTGCGCCCCTCGTAGACGTGGGCGTGGAACGGCTGCGTCTCGGAGAGTTTCAGCATGCTGTCGGTGAGCTGGATCTCGTTGCCCGCGCCGCGCTGCTGGCGGGCGAGGTGCTGGAAGACCTCCGGCTGGAGGATGTAGCGCCCGTTGAGGAAGAAGTTGGACGGGGCTTCGCCCGCCCGCGGCTTCTCCACCATGTGGGTGACGGCGAAGCCGTGGCGCACGGCCTCTCCCTTGCCGACGATGCCGTATTGCGAGGCCTCTTCCGGGGCGCACTGCTCCACGCCGACCACGTTGCCGCCGACCTCCCCGTAGAGGTCCATGAGGCCGGAGAGGCAGCCGCGCGGCCCGAAGGAGACCATGTCGGGCAGGAGGAGCGCGAAGGGCTCGTCGCCGATGAGGTCGCGGGCGCACCAGACCGCATGGCCGAGGCCGAGCGGGGCCTGCTGGCGCGTGAAGCTCACGGAGCCGGCCGCGGGCAGGAGCCGGCCGAGCTCGCTGACCTTGTCGTCCTTGCCGGACCGCTCCAGCGAGGAGATCAGTTCCGGCGTGTCGTCGAAATGATCCTCGATGACCTGCTTGTTGCGGCTCGTGACGAAGACGACATGCTCGATGCCGGCCTCGCGGGCCTCGTCGAGGGCGTATTGCACGACCGGACGGTCGACGATGGTCAGCATCTCCTTCGGCATGGCTTTCGTGGCCGGCAGGAAACGGGTTCCGTTGCCGGCGACCGGGATCACGGCCTTGCGGACGGTCTTGGTTCTCTCCATGGCATTATCCTTTGTTCTTGAGCGCCAGGTCTTGCGCTGTCGATGGGGACGCCGCCGCGCGGGGCGCGGCCGTCTTGCGATGGGTCGACGGCGCCGTGAGGCGGCGCCATCGGGCAGCGATCGGCATGGCGAGATGCCGGAGCGCGACGGGATCGCCGAGCGCCACCTTGAGGGCGGACCCGAGCGAACGATTCTTGAGGTGGCGGACGAGCGAGAGGAAGGCGTGCGTTTCCCGCAGGTTGCGGGTGCGCCGGCGCTGCGCGGCGGCAGCGGCGCCCGCAAGGGCGAAGCGGTCAAGGAAGCGCCGGTCGCCTTCGAGCATCGCCTCCACGTGATGCACATGGAGAACGCGCGAGATCGAGGATTCGCGGATGTGGTAGGTGTAGCCGGCCTCGGGAACGACCGCGCACCGGCCGCCGGCGGCGAGCGCGGAGGCGAGCAGCAGGTAGTCCTCGCCGATCCGCAGCTCCTCGTCGAAGGCGAGCCGGCTGTCCTCCAGGAAGGCGCGGCGGAAGACCGGCTTCATGTAGCCGAAATTGTGCGCGCTGCGGAAAATGCGGTTGGAATCGATGAAGTCCGCCAGCGTCAGGTGCGGCATGCGGGCGAGGCGGTCTTCCGCAAACATCCGCTCGACGCGTCCGTCGAGGTGCAGCACGTCGAGATTGTCGACGACGACGGCCGCGTTCTCCCGTTCGCCGGCCGCGACAAGGCGGCGCAGGCGGCCGGGCTGCATCGTGTCGTCGGAATCGAGCACGGCGATCCACCGGCCGTTCGCCGCGGCAAAGCCCGCGTTGCGCGCCCCGCCCGGCCCCCGGTTGCGCTCGAGCGCGATCAGCCGCACGGCAGCCTCGCCGAGCGATGTCACGGCCGCGCGCGTTTCGTCCGCCGAGCAGTCGTCGACGACGACGACCTCCACGCTCACGCCCTCCTGCGCGACGGCGCTGCGGATCGCGCGCCCGACCGTATCGGCCGCGTTATAGGCGGCGATCACGACGCTGACGTCGGGGGCGGATGCATCGCTCATCGGGCCGCCTCCAGCTTTCCGTAGGGCTCGATGGCGCGCGCGCCGAAAAGGCCGCCGACGGCGCCGGCATGCAGGAGGCCGCGTAGCAGGAAGCGGTTGCGCCGCACCGGCAGGAAGGCGAGCGCGCCGGCGCCGGCAAGGCACGCCGCGCATTTTGCCGCGGCAAGGGCCGCCGCGCCCGCCCGCGCGGCGCCCTCATGCCGTTCGGCAAGGAGGCGGCCGTGCGTCTGGCCCATGCGCAGCCGGCGCTGCGCCAGCCAGGAAAAGCTGGCGCGGGAGGAGGGCACCGGCTCGTTCACCCAGGCGTCCTCGGCAAAGGCGATGCGGCCGCCGGCGCGGTGCACCTGGTCGAAGAAGGCGGTGTCCTCGCCGCCGCTGCGTCCGAGCGCCAGGTCGAAACGGCGTCCGGCGAGCGCGGGCGCGGCAAGGCGCATCAGCACGTTGCAGGTATAGCCGGTGCGGATCTCGCCGTTCACCCAGACGGGGCGGGTGGCATGGAAGTCGCCCTGCCGCATCCAGGCGGGCGCGTCGGGCCTGTAGAGCGCGCGCACCGGCCCGAGGACGACGTCGGCGTCTTGTGCCTGCGCCTCGGCCAGCAGCCGGTCGAGCCATTGCGGCTCCACCGTCTCGTCGTCGTCGACGAAGGCGACGAAATCGGCATCCGCCTCGTCGAGGCAGGCGTTGCGGGCGATGGAAATGTTGCCGGCCGGGCAATGGACGTAGATCACCTCCATCGACAGGAAGGGCCTCGCGGCCTCGACGCCGGCGCGGGCGCTCGGTTCGGCATCGTTGTCCGCGACGACGACGCGCAGCCGGACGCCCGGCGGCACGATCAGCCGGGCGAGCGAGGCGAGCGTCTCCGCCAGCGCCTCCCGCCGGAAGGTGCAGACCGCGATGTCGACGCGGAGCGGCGGGGCCGTCATGCGGGCACCCTGCGCTGGCGGATGTCGAGGACTTCGCGCCAGAAGCCGGCCGACCAGGCGAAATGCATGATCATGGCCGAGACGGCGGCGAGCGGGCCGTAGGGGTTGCGCTGGCCGAGCGCCATCCAGGCGCCGTAGCCCATGCAGGCCGCCGCCCAGAGGACGAAGGGCACGGCCGCGATCCAGGTGATTGCCGCGAGGAACGCGCCGACGGCGACCGGCGCCACCATCAGCGGCAGCAGCTGGCGAAGGCCCGGGCGCGAGCGGTGCTTGAGGAAATTGCGCGCCCGGCCGCGGCCGTAGCCGAAATATTGCTTGAAGAGCGGCAGGGCGCTGGCGCGCGGATAGTAGACCATGCAGGTGCGCGCGGTCATCCAGATGCGGTAGCCGGCCTGCCGGAGCCGGTAGTCGTATTCGGCGTCCTCGTTGGCGGTGAAGGTCTCGTCGTAGCCGCCGACGGCGCGGAAGGCGGAGATGCGCATCAGCGCGTGATGGCCGTGGTCCGCCCAATGGCTCTCCGCCCCCGCACGGTGCTTGGCACCGCCATTGCCAAGCACCGAGTTCTGCGCGACGGCGGTTGCCTTCTGGAAGGTGCCGAAGCCGACGGTCTGCATGGCGACCACGACGGAATCGGCCCCGGTCGCCAGCGCGTCCTCCACCAGCACGCGGCAGTAGTCTTCCGGATAGGTCCCGTGCGCATCGATGCGGATGAGGTAGTCGTGCTCCATGCCGAAGGTCGCCACGGCAAGATTGATCGCCGCGCTCTGGATGCGCTTCGGGTTGTCGAGTACATGCATGTCCGGCACGCTTGCGGCGAGGCGGCGGGCGATGTCCCCGGTGCCGTCCGTGCTGTCGCCGTCGACGACGACGAGCGTGGCGTTGAGCCCCTGCAAGGCCGGCTGGAGCTGGCGGACGAGCGGCTCGAGGTAGCGGGCCTCGTTGAGGCACGGAATCACGATCAGGCAACGCACGGATGTTACAGCGTCAACGGTCATGGCAATCCACCTTGTTTGCGACGAGGGAGGGAAGGGGACGGGACATCGCCGGCTGCGTGCCGGGCGGGCGGAGGGCGGCGAGGCGCTGGACGAAGGCGGTGCAGTCCGTGCGGTCGGCGATCCACGGCCGCGCCCCGAGCTTGACGAGATTGGCGTAGAGCGCCCGGTAGGCATCGCCGTCGAAGGCCGAGAACCGGTCGACAAGGGTTTCGACGCGCGCATCGCGAAGCGCAATGCCGACGCCGCGCTGCACGGCGAGCCGCGCCGTCTCCGTCCCGGAAAGCACGATCGGCAGGGCGCCGTGCCGGCACCCCTCGTAGAGCCGGTTGGGCAGGAGCCAGAGCGAGTTCTGCCCTTCCTCGAAGAAGTCGATGGCCCAGGTGAAATCGACCTGCGCGTAGATGGCGGAAAGGTCCTCGGGATTGCGATAGGGGCCTTCGAAGCGGATGAAGGGTTCGCGGGCGACGATGCCGTCGAAATCGTCGAACTCGCGATAGGCCGGCCGGCCGCGCAGCACCACCTCGAAGCGGCCCTCCATCCGCCGGGTGAAGGCGGAGAGGATGTCGAGGGACTTGCGGCAGCGGATCGCGCCGAACCAGCCGATGCGCCAGGGCGCGCCCGCCGGCCGCGTGCGCACGGGCAGGCCCGTTCCGCCGCCGTCGAGCTCCAGCACCTGGTTCTCCAGCAGGTGAACGGGGGCGCGGATGCCGGAGAGCGGCTTGAAATAGTGCTCGACGAAGGCCGGCGAGCTGGTGACGAGCAGGCCGGCGCGCCGGCCGAAATGACGCTCCGCCGCCCTGAACGCCCGGCCGACGGCTCCGCCGCGAAGCAGGAGGCGGTGGACGTCGAGGCATTCGTAGGCGACCGGCACCCCGCCGAAGCGCGCCGCCGCGCGGCCGGCGAGCGCCAGCATCTCGAGGTTGCGGGCAAGGACGACGTCCGGCCGGGCGACACCCTCCAGCCGCCGCGAGAGCGTCGCCGCGGCACCGGCAAGGGCGAGGAGGCGCTGGGCGAAGCGGGCATCCTCGGTCGTCCCGAGCTCCAGCGGCACGATGCCCTCGATGTTTGCGAGCCGGTTCTCGCCGCGCCGGAAGCCGGCAAGCGTCACCTCGGCGCCGCCCGCCTGCAGCATCAGCACCCGGCGGCGGACCGCCGGATCGGAAAGGTCGTGAACGAGATAGAGAACCCGGAGCGTCTGCGCCATCCGATCGCTCCTCAGTTCATCAGGCATGCGACGGAGCCGTCGAACTGGCAGGGATCGCCCTCGGCGGTGAAGGCGACGCGCTCCACTTCCAGCGTCGTCGGTCCGGCGAAGGAAAAGCGGCCCATCCAGTCGGACAGCGTGTCCGTGCCCCAGAGCGACAGGAAGATCTTCTGGGCGTTGGACGGCAGCTTCTCAGGGTCCGTCACCTCGTGCACGAGCGCTCCGTTGACGTAGTAGCGCAGGCGCTCCTTCTGCCAGACGAAGGCATAGTCGTTGAAACCGCCGTCGGCGCCGCCGGCGACCTCGACCAGCTTCTCGTTGCCGCCCTTGCCGGCGACATACTGGTTGACCTGCACGCGCGTCGTGTCCTTGCCGAGCACCTCGAAGTCGATCTCGTCGTGCGGCTTCTTGTCCGTCGGGCCGATATAGGTGAAGAAGGCCGAGTTGAGGCCGGAGCCCGTCGCCGACTTCATGCGCACCTCATAGGTGCCGTAGCCGTAGCGCTTGCGCGTCTGCACTTCGCCGCAGGCATAGCTGCGGTCGCCGCCCGCCGCCGCGTCGAAGGAAAGCACGAGCTTGCCGTCGCGCACCGCCACCTGCTTTTCCGACCAGGTGCAGTTCTGGTGCGCGCCGTTGTTCCAGCCGTCCGAGACGTACCAGACGGCCTTGTCGAGCCGGTCGAATTCCTCGACGAAGGAGGTGCCGGTCGCGCCCTCCTGGGCGGCGACGGGGCCGGCCGCGGCGAGGGCGGCGAGGATCACGCACGCCTTGAGGGTGTTCGGCAGGGAAACGGTCATTCTGTCACCTCCGTTGGGCGACGGAGCCGGCAGGCTTCATCGTCGGGTGCTGGTTTCGCTCCGCCGCGGTCCGCTTCCGCTCGCCGAGGCGGCGGCCGGTGAGGATGGCGTGAAGCGAGGGCGTGAAGCGCCGCGCGGCCGCGTGGCTCGCAACGAGGATGGCAAGGGCGAGGACCGGACTTGCGGCGTAGAACAGCGGGTAGTCTGGGATGCCGAGCCGGTTCCAGACCATCCAGAACAGGACGAGCAGCGGATAATGGGCGCAGAAGATCCAGAAGCTGAGGCCGCCCATCCGCGACAGCGCCTGGCCGGGCCCCGTGCGGATGAGAAGCGCCGACAGGGCCCAGGCGCCGAAGATGCCGGCGATGGCCGCGAGGCTGCGCAGCGTGCTGAGCCAGGCGGGGAATTCCGGGCCGTAGGCGTAGAGGGCGAGGGAAAGCAGCACCGCCATCGCCAGCACGGCCAGCACCATCGGGACGGCGAAGCGGTCCAGGCGCCTGATGTCGAGACGGTGCAGCGCGGCGCAGACGCCGAAGCTGAAGCCGAACAGGATGGATTTCTTGAGGAAGATGCCGTTCGGCAGCGGCAGGACCGCATAGGCCAGCATCAGCGCGAGCACGGTGCGCGGATAGCGCAGCACGGCAAGGGCGATCAGCGGCGACAGGACGAGGCAGAGCAAAAGATCCCGCAGGAAGTAGAGCGGAATGTTGATCGGCCAGGCCTCGACGGCAAGGCCGAGGTTCATCAGTTCGCGCGGCGTGGCGTTCACCACGTCCGGCAGGTAGCCGAAGCCGATGCCCCGGGACTGTGCGGCGTAGACGAGCACCAGGAAGGCCGTGTTCCACAGGAGGAACGGCAGGAGGATCGTCGAGGCCTTCGTGCGCAGCGTCCTGGCGTAGTCGAAGGCGTCGAAGCCGCGATGGAAGAGCAGGAAGCCGGAAATGGCGCTGAGGCACGGCACGCCGATGCGGAAGAGGCTGTCGGCCAGGAACACGCGCATCCAGTCGAGCCCGCCGAACTGTCCCAGATAGGGACTGGTCGCCGGATCGTAGGGAACATGCACGAAGATGATCCCGGAGATCAGCACGATGCGCATCAGGTTGATCCGCGCTGAAACGGTCGCGTCGATATCCACGGTGTCCGTCACCCCTCTGGTGGCCGTTCCCCCCGGACGGCGTTTCAAACAAGAGCAGACTCGAGCCTACGAAGAGGAGTTTGTGGGACAGGACGGCAAAAAATATGGCGACGCAGCAAAATTGCGGACCGGTTCGGTTGCATTGCAGCATAGCGTGCCGCGCCGGGAACGGCGGAAACCCGCCTCCCGTTTGCCGGGGGCGGAAGATCCAGCGCCCGTCCGCCAATACTTTGCAGTCTATTCGAATATACTGATCGAGACGCAATTTCTGGATGAAAACGGCGCCGAATTTTTTTCGTGCTGCTTTGTGGATTTCATCGAGGACTGCGGCAATTGCGGCGCGGCGGCGCCGAATTGGGGCGGGCTCAGGGCAGCCCGGCAACGGCCGGCCTCGGCCGGCGGGCGAGGTCGAGGAGCTTTCGCAGCAGCGGACGTTCGGTGAGAAGGACCAGGACTGCATAGACCACGCCGCCGAGCGCGATGCCCAGGCCGATCTGCAGGACGGGATGGACATGGTGGGCGAGGTGGTGGTCGAGCACGTAGCGCACGGCGACGGCCATGAGCGCGGCGGAGAGCATGGGGCGGACGGACCGGTAGAAGCCGGAAAGGAACGGCGTTCCATCGGCGCGGAACACCACCCAGGAATAGCCGACGAGGACCAGCGCATTGACGATGCAGAGGGCGACCATGGCCCCGATGAGCGTGCCGCCATAGGCGCCGTAGGCGACCGCCGCGGTGGTCGCCACGGCGCGGCCGACCGCCCACCAGAACAGCGCCCCGCCGTTGCCCGACCCCTTGAGGTAGGGGATGAAGGTGCTGCAGGGCGTCAGGAGGCCCTTGGAAAGCGCGAGCAGGCCCAGCACCGGCCAGGCGGCCGCCCATTGCGGCCCGAACAGGACCAGCATGGAAGGCTCCGCGAGGGCCCACAGGCCGAACATCATCGGCGCGAGCATCAGCGTCGTCACCTGCGTGCTGAGCATCAGCGCCTGCGAGCGGCGCTCGCGGTCGTGCATCATCGCGCTGAAGGCGGGAAAGAGCACGCCCATCACGCCCGACAGCACGACCTGGTTGGGAATGCTGGAAAACCGGTTGGCGGCCGAATAGGCGCCGGCATCGGCAAGGCCGAGGAACCGCGAGATCACCACCATCGGCGACTGGAAGGTGACGAAGTTGGCGATTTCCGAGCCCATCAGGCCGAGGCTGAAGCGCGCGAGCCGCACCACCTGCGCGAGGCGGAACCGCAGCCGCGGCAGATAGCGGGAGACGAAGAACAGGCCGGCGAGCCGAACCACCCCCGCGACGAACAACTGGGCGACGAGCGCAAAGACGCCGAAGCCGACGAGCGCCAGGATCACGGCGGCGATCGCCGCGATCGATTCGGAGATCATGCTCCACAGCGCATCCCGGCTGAACTGCATGCGCCGCGCGACGAGCGCATAGGCGACGTCGCCCGCAAGCTGGAGCGGAATGAGCAGGCACATGAGGCGCAGGAGATAGGCGGCATCCGCCGCGCCGAACCAGCCGGCGAGCGGTTCGGCCCAGATGTAGAGCCCCGCCGCCATCAGGAAGGCGAACGCCAGGTTGGCCCAGAAGACCGAGTGGATCGTCTCCTCGTCTTCCCCGGCCTCCAGGATGAGCGCGGAGGCAAGGCCCGCCCCGCCGATCATCGCCAGGAACTGCACGACGGCGAGCGCGACCGCCACCGCGCCGAACTCCTCCGGCGTCAGCAGCCGGGCAAGAATGGGCACGGTGACAAATTTAAGCCCGAATGTGCTTGTCTTGGATAGGACGCTCCAGCCGACGTTTCGCGTCACCGACTTCGCGTTCACATGCTGGGACATAGCGGATTCCTGCTGAAAAGGGAGCCTTGACGACGACGACAAGCCTGCGCCGGAAACGGCCGCGCCCCCGTGGGAGGAGACCAGACGAACCTCTTTCTAGAGAAACCACAGGGACGAAAAGATGGCGAAGCTGACAGTTATCATCCCCTTCTACCAGAAGGAGCCGGGCATTCTCGGACGCGCGCTCGCGTCCGTCTTCGCCCAGGAATTCAAGGACTTCGACGTCATCGTCGTCGATGACGAATCGCCCTATCCGGCCGATGGGGACATCGTGGGCCTTTCGCGGGAAGAGCGCGCGCGCGTGCGCATCATCCGCCAGGAGAATGCCGGCCCGGGCGGGGCGCGCAACACGGGGCTCGACCATGTGCCGGCGCAAACGCAATTCGTCGCCTTCCTCGATTCGGACGATACCTGGACGCCCGGCCACCTCGCCGCGGCGCATGCGGCGATGACCGGCTTTTCGGCCGATTGCTACTTCGCCTCGATCACCGGCGGCGATGAATTCTACTACCATTTCGGCGTCGCCGACCTCGAACGGACGGAGGCCGTCGAGCGGCTCAGCGACGATCCGCTGCTCATCGAAGTCCCCGGCCTGACGCAGGTCATGCTCAAGAACTGGAGCTTCCTGCATCTCTCCTCCATGGTGATCGGCCGACCCCTGTTCGAGCGGGTGCGTTTCGACGCGGCCCTCAGGCTGGCGGCGGAGGACGTGCTCTTCTTCTGCGATTGCGTGCTCGCCGCCCGGCGCGTCGTGCTCGGCGGGGCGGCCGGCGCCGTTCGCGGCGAGGGGCTCAACATCTTCCACGGCGTCGACAACGATTCGCCGCAGTTCCTGCGCCAGCAGTTCAACACCTGGGTGGCGCTCGACCGGCTGGAGTCGCGCTTCGCCGAACGGCCGGCCGAAGTCGCCTCGCTCCGCTCCTACAAGCAGACGGCCCGGCGCCAGGCGCTCTGGAGCCAGGCGCGGCGCCTCAGGCACCGCAAGCTCCCGCAGTTCGACATGCTGGCGCGCTGGGCGATGCGCGATCCGCGCATCCTGGCGAGCGCCGTCGAGCTTGCCGTCGGCAAGTTCTCCCGTTGATCCCGGGGCGGGCCGCAGGCGGCCGCTCCCTTCGCAACACGCTCTTCCAAGGAGTCGGACATGAAGCCCTATTACTGGGAATCGCAGCACGGCAATTTCGGTGACGACCTCAACCTCTGGCTCTGGGACTTCCTGCTGCCGGGCTTTCGCGAGGTGCACCCGGACGTGCTGCTGGTCGGCGTGGGCACGGTGCTGAACCGCGCGCTCCTGCCCGCGGAAGGACGCAAGCTCGTGCTCGGCAGCGGCTTCGGCTACGGGGACCTGCCGGACATGCGCGACAGGAGCCTTTGGGACATCCGCTGCGTGCGCGGTCCGCTGACCGCCGCGAAGGCCGGCGTGCCGGAAGACCTCGGCGTCATCGACCCGGCGGTGCTGGTCGCCGACATGCCCGAGTTCGCCGGCCAGCCGAAGCGCTACGGATGCGCCTTCGTTCCCCATTGGGAATCGGCGGTGGCGGGCCTCTGGCCGGTGGTCTGCGCCAAGGCGGGCCTCCACTATATCGATCCGCGCGGCGAGGCGAAGGCGGTGATCCGCGAGATCGCGCAGTGCGAGCTGATCGTCGCCGAATCGATGCACGGCGCCATCCTGGCCGATGCCTTCCGCGTGCCCTGGGTGGCCGTCAGCACCTCCGCCAACATCAACAGCTTCAAGTGGCGCGACTGGGCCTCGACGGTCGGTGTCGAGCACCGGCCCCGGCGCATCCCGATCTCCACCCGGGCGGAGGCGATCATCAAGGGGGCCCGCTTCTGGGGCGTCGACTACGAGGGAACGGCAGGCGCGCCGGCGGCGGCGGAGGGCGGTGTCGCCGTGGCCGGCGCGGCGCCCCGCTCGGGCCTGCGCCTTGCGGCCAAGCAGGTGCTCGCCGCTCCCTCGACGCTGGCGCTATGGCAGGCGAGCCGGGCCGAGCCGCAGCTCAGCGCCGATGCGCGCCTTTGCGAGCGCAAGGCGAGGCTCTACGGCATCCTGGAAGAGGTGCGCCGCGACTATCTCTGAAGCGCGGCGGTCAGCCGGCATCCGCGGGCAGCAGGTAGCGCAGCCCGCCCTGTGCGGAAGGGGCCTGCGGGCGGACGCGCCGGCGCGCGGCGTCCAGCTTGTCGCGCAGGATGCCGCCGGCGACGGCCGGCATCGCCCCGGGGTTCTCGATGGCATAGGCGATGGCCGCGCCGGCACCGCCTTCCCGCTTGCGGTCGAGGAAGTGCCGCAGGGCATGGCGCTTGCCGATCTGCCGGCAGTGCCGGCGCATCGCGCCCGCCGCCTCGGACGGGACGTTGCCCGCCGCGAGGATGGCACGCTCCGCCTCGTGCAGCGCCTCGAGGTCCCGCGTCCGGTGCTGCCCGCTCAGCGAATCGGCGCGCACCACCGCGCCATAGCCGCAGCTCTCGATGACGGTATAGCGCGCGCCGGCAAGAAGGGCGCGCACATAGAGCTCGTAGTCCTCGCCGAGGCGCATGTCCTCGCGGTAGCGCAGGCCGTGGGCGTCGAGGAACGACCGGCGCATGACGGGCTTGAGGAAGCCGAGTTCTCCCCGCGGCGCCCCGCGGCGGGAGATGTTGCCGAGGATGAAGGCCTTGAGGTCGAGCCGGCGCGGGCGCGGGGCGAATTCGGCCGGTCGGCGGGAAGGATCGGCTTTCTCCATGAAGGCGATGTTGTCGGCGATGAAATCCCAGTCCCTGCAGGCGAGCATCCGGCGGAAGCGGCCGGGAAAGAAGAAGTCGTCCGCATCGAGAATGCTGATCAGCGGCGAGCGCGAAATGGCGATGGCATGGTTGCGGGCCGCGGAAGGCCCCCTGTTCGTCCTGAACCGGATGATGTCCAGCCGCCGGCTCGCATCGTCGGCCGCGGCCGCGGCCGCCATGGTGCGGTCGTCCGATCCGTCGTCCACCACCACCACTTCCGCCACGTCGGGTTCGGCAAGCGCCGAGCGCACGGCCCGGCCGATCGTCTCTTCCGCATTCTTCGCGGCAATGATGACGCAGACCTTTTCATCCTGGGTCACGATCACATCCCTCTCACGCGTTGAACATCGGCGCGAGCCACGCTCGCGCTGCAATGCAGCATGAAAGGGGAAAAGGGCACAAAAACGGCCCCCGCGCGGGAGGCGGGGCGGTCAGGGTTTCGAGTGGCCGGGCTCGTTCATCGAAACGGGGACCTTCGGCGTGGCCTTGTCGACCTCCTGCTTGCCGCGCATCCCCTGCTCGGCCTCGGCCCTCCGCTCCTTCGCCGTCCGCCAGACGAGGTAGAGCGTGGCCAGGAAATAGCCGACCTGGATGAGGACCGCGCAGACGAGGGTCTGGATCGCCGTCGTCGCGATGGAGCCGGTGCTGAGGTAGGTCACGACCGCGAAAGCCACCAAAGCGATCGCCATGCTCAGGAAGAAGCGCGGCGCATAGGCCGGGCTGTCCCGCCATTTCGTATCCGGCGTTCGTTTCATCGATGGGTCCGCCTTCTCCTCTGAGGCTCGTTCGGACTATAGGGTGCCGTTGCGCTCCGTGCAATCACTGGTATTAACCAGAGAGCGGAAGGCCTGTTCCGATCCTTGCCCAATTGTCTTGCGCTTCCGTTAAGGCGGTCTCTTCGGCCCGCCGGGGAATCGCCTTGCCTTCTTCTCGCCCAGATTCCGCCGCGTCCCGCGCCTTGCGAGCCCGCAATTGCGCCGAATAGGCGAGCTTGTAGAACCGGGCCGCATCCGATGGGTTGCGCTTCGTCAACCGTCCGATCAACTTTTATTACAATATGAGGCATTCCTTACGGAAAAAATGTGCACCGCAAAATAATATTGCAATGCAAAAAAATCCGCGATCTCCAGGTATCCGCACCGGGTAAAACGGGAATTTTGAAAAGGAAGGCTGTATAGATACGTAAAACCGGGGGAAGATTTCCGGTCAAAAGAAGTGATGCCGGATATAACCTGCCCGGCGGGCGCGCGATTTCGCTGCCTTCGCCGGAGAAATTCGGCAATGGTTACTTGATGGATACTTGGAAAGATAAAATTTTAGGATATTAAGATTTTCTTAAATGTGGGAAGCCCGGAATTTATCCCACATCTCACGCTGTGAAAAACAAACTGTGACCATACACTCGGCATTGGATGTCGGAACGCGTCCGAGGGACCCGACCAAATCGCAAATCCAATGGAGCCATCTCTATGAAGTCCGCGAGTCGATCGGCCAGTTCGCCGTTTTTCAGTTCGGTTACAGCCGGTGCTCCGCCGGTGGGGGGGATATCGAAACGGAGCTTTGACATTCTGGTGGCGCTTGCCGCCCTTGTCGTGCTCAGCCCGATCTTCGTGCTGATCATGGCGCTCGTGAAATATTCCGACGGCGGCAGCATCTTCTACGGCCACCGCCGCGTCGGCTATAACGGATCGACCTTCCGCTGCCTGAAGTTCCGCACCATGGCGGAGAACGGCGATGCCATCCTCCAGAAATATCTGGAGCAGAATCCGGCCGCCTACGAGGAATGGCGCACCACGCGCAAGCTGCAGCACGATCCGCGCGTCACCGTCGTCGGAACGGTCCTGCGCAAGCTCAGCCTCGACGAGCTGCCGCAGCTCATCAACATCCTCAAGGGCGAGATGAGCATCGTCGGCCCGCGTCCGGTCGTGGAGGACGAGCTGGAGCTCTACGAGGCCTGCGCCGTCTATTACCTGCGCACCCGCCCCGGCCTCACGGGCCTGTGGCAGGTCAGCGGGCGGAACGACGTGTCCTACGAGAAGCGCGTGGCCTTCGACACGCACTATGTCCGCAACTGGTCGCTGACCACCGACCTCGTCATCGTCGCCCGCACCATCCCGGCCGTCTGCCTGTCGCGCGGCAGCTACTGAACCGAAGGTCGCTCCCGCGTCCGGCCGGATCGCGGGAGACGAGAGATAGGGGTTTTTATGAAGTCGATCTCAAACGCGGCCCAGGCCGCGACCGCCTTTCCCATGAAAGTGCTCGGCGGGCTCTGCCTTGCCCTCATGCTCGCCGCACAGCCGGCCCTTGCGGAGGAATACCGGCTGGGCGTGATGGACAAGCTGCGCATCCGCGTCGCGGAATGGCAGACCGCCGAGGGCGCCATCCGCGACTGGAGCGCCGTCAGCGGCGACTACAGCATCGGCGCCGACGGTTCGCTCTCCCTGCCGTTCATCGGCCAGCTGGCGGCCGACGGGCGCACGACGGCCGAGCTTGCCGAGGAGATCGGCAAGAAGATGCAGATCCTGTTCGGCCTGCGCGACCTGCCGTCCGCGTCGGTGGAGATCGCCGAGTACCGGCCGGTCTACCTTGCCGGCGAGGTGCAGACGCCGGGCGCCTATCCCTATGCGCCGGGGCTCACGGTCCTCAAGGCGGTCAGCTTCGGCGGCGGCCTCAGGCGCGCGGAGCCCGGCCAGCGCTTCGCCCGCGATTTCCTGCGCTCGGAAGGCGAGGCCGCCGTCTATCTCGCCGAGCGCAACCGCCTCCTCATCCGGCGCGCGCGCATCCTCGCCGAGATGAACGGCGCCAAGGACATCGAGATGCCGAAGGAGCTCGGCAATTCGGACGAGGCGCGCGCGATCATGGAAAGCGAGAAGGCGCTGAT
This sequence comes from Shinella agrisoli, assembly GCF_046557955.1. NCBI lineage: Bacteria > Pseudomonadati > Pseudomonadota > Alphaproteobacteria > Hyphomicrobiales > Rhizobiaceae > Shinella > Shinella agrisoli. The sequence goes on from NZ_JBJIEP010000006.1 coordinate 259,416, forward strand.
GGCCTCGCGCGAGAAGCGGCTGCGGCTGCAACTGACGGCGCTGGCCGACCTCAAGTCGCTGCTCACCAACGAGATCGATTCGCTCGGCAAGAAGTCGGAAACCCAGACGCGCCAGCTCGAACTCGTCCAGGGCGACCTGTCGAAGGTGGATTCCCTTGCCGAAAAAGGCCTTGCCGTCAGCTCGCGGCGCCTTGCGCTGGAGCAGCGCACCGCGGACCTGCAGGCGGCGCTGCTCGATATCGACACGGCCTCGCTGAAGGCCAAGCAGGACATCAACAAGGCCTCGCAGGACGAGACCAACCTCACCAACGACTGGGACGCGCAGCTGGCGCAGGAGTTGCAGAACACCGAGCAGGAGCTCGACACGCTCGCGCTGAAGCTCGGCACCAGCCGGGACCTGATGTCCGAGGCGCTGATGCAATCGGCGGACGCCGCCGCGCTGAAGGGCGGGCTTTCCGCCGCCAATATCGGCTATTCGATCCTGCGCACGGTCGGGGGAAAGACCGAGCAGATCCGCGCCACCGAGACGACGCCGGTCCTGCCGGGCGACATCGTGAAGGTGGAATTGAACCTGGCGACCCAGTGAGGCCGCCATGCGGATCGCGAAGACGCGCCTGATCGGACCCGCCGGCAACGAGACCTATGCCGCGGCCGCCGTGGCCCTGTCCTTCTTCGTCTTCGCCTATTCCTTCCGCTTCGGCCAGGCGTCGATCCTCGCCTATTACGCCCTGTGGCTGCCGCTCGTCGCCGTCGACTACAGGCGCGTCCTCGGCAACTACAGGCGCTATCTCTGGATCTTCGCCTTCGCGGTGTTCGCCTGCCTTTCCGTCTTCTGGTCGCAGGCGCCCGGCGCCACCGCGCGCGCCGCCGTGCAGTACCTCTCCCATGTCGTCTGCGCGCTGATCGCCATGCGCGTCGTCGACACGCGCACGCTGGTGCGGGGCGGGCTTATCGGCACGGGGCTGGTGCTCGTCTATTCGCTCGCCTTCGGCGTCTACCATCTCGATCCGCTCGACGGCACCTACAGCTTCGTCGGCGCCTTCGCCTCCAAGAACCAGCTCGGCTTCTACGCCTCGCTCGCCGTGCTCTTCGCCTTTGCCGCCCTCTTCTTCGGCGCGGAACGCGGCCTGTGGCGGATCGGCGCCGCCGGCTGCGTGCTGGTTGCCCTTTACTGCCTCAAGGCCTCGCAGTCGGCGACGTCCGTTCTGACCACCGCCGCCGTCGCCGGCCTCTGCCTTGCGCTGCGCGCGCTGGAAAGGCTCGCGCCCGCCGACCGCAAGATGCTGTTCCTGGTGCTTGCCGTGCTCGCCGTCCTCGGGCTTGCCGCCGCGGCCTATGGCGGGGGATACGAAATGCTCCTCGGCGCGTTCGGCAAGGACGCGACGCTCACCGGCCGCACCTACCTCTGGCAGCAGGGCATCGAGGCGGCTGGCGAGGCGCCCTTCGCCGGCATCGGCTACCAGGCGTTCTGGGTGCAGGGCTTCGCCGAGGCCGAGCGGCTCTGGGCTGCCTTCTTCATCAGCACGCGCAGCGGCTTCCACTTCCACAACACCTTCATCGCCGCCACCGTCGAGACCGGCCTGATCGGCTGCCTCCTGCTCTCCATGGTGCTCCTCGCCGCCCTCATCGGCCATCTGCGCCGGCTCCTGTCGGCGGCGCGGGACGTGGAGGCCCTGGTGCTGTTCACCGTCGCCTTCCTGCTGGCGGTGCGCACCTTCGTCGAGATCGACATCCTCAACCCCTACCACGTCGGCTCCTTCCTGCTCTACTTCGCGGCCGGGAAGCTGGCGGACAGCCGGAGGAGCCTTGCGGTCCATTCTCCCGCGCACGGGTGGCCCGCCCTGCGCCGGCAAGGGGCGACGCGCGCATGACGGCCACGGACCGGCCGGCGGAAGGCCGGGGAACGCTTTACGGCATCCAGTACCTGCGCGCCTTCGCGGCCCTTGCGGTCGTCCTCTTCCATGCGGCCGAGCGCAGCGGTTACGCATTCGCGATCGGCGCGGCCGGCGTCGACGTCTTCTTCGTCATCAGCGGCTTCATCATGTGGGTGATCGTCGACCGGCGCCCGGTCGCGCCGGGCCGGTTCCTGCTCGACCGCATCCGCCGGATCGTGCCGGTCTACTGGCTGGCGACGGGCCTCATGGTGGCCGGCGCGCTTGCCGGCCTCTTCCCCAACCTGGTGCTGACGGCGGACCACGTGGCCGCATCGCTCCTCTTCGTGCCGTCGCGCTCGCCGAGCAGCGGCGAGATCTGGCCGGTGCTCGTCCAGGGCTGGACGCTCAACTACGAAATGTTCTTCTACGCCGTGTTCGCCGCCTGCCTCCTGCTGCCGGCCCGCCTGCGGCTGCCGGCGATGGCCGCGGCCTTCCTGCTGCTGGTGGCGATCGGCCTTGTGGCCGAGAGCGATGCGCCGCTGTTCGTCACCTATACGCGGCCGATCATCCTGGAATTCGTCGCCGGCATGCTGATCGCCCGCCTGTGGCTCGCCGGCCGCATCCCGCGCCCGCCCATCGCCCTCGCCCTGATCGGCCTCGGGCTTGCGGGCTTCGCGGCGATCGGCATGCTGCGACTGCCCTTCGACGAATGGACCTGCGGCCCGCTCGCCTGCGCGATGGTCTACGGCACCGTCGCCCTCGACAAGGCGAGCGGCGTTCCGCGGCTCAAGATCCCGGCGATGCTGGGAGATGCGTCCTATTCGATCTATCTCTGGCACACCTTCGCGATCTCCGTCGTCGCGAAGGCCGGCGCCGCCTTCGGCCTTCCCGCGCCGTCCGTCTTCATCGCCTCGGCCCTGGCGGGGCTGGCCGCCGGGCTCTGCGCATACCGCCTCGTCGAACGTTCGCTTCTGCGCGGCGGCGGTTTTGCCGCCGGGAACAGGCGCCTTGCCGCCCGCGCATACGACCAGCGGCCCTAGAGGTAATAGTTGGCGAGCCTTTTGCCCGCCGTGACGGTGACCTCGAAGGCGGTGCCGTAGAGCTCTTCAAGGACCGCCGGATGGATGATCTCCTCCGGCGTGCCCTGGCGGAAGATGCGGCCGTCCCGCATGGCGACGATGCGGTCGGCGTGGCAGGAGGCGAAGTTGATGTCGTGCAGCACGACGACGACGGTCTTGCCCAGCTCGTCGGCGGCGCGGCGGATCATGCGCATCATCGCGACGGCATGCCGGATGTCGAGATTGTTGAGCGGCTCGTCGAGGAGCACGTAGTCGGTATCCTGGCAGAGCACCATGGCGACGAAGGCGCGCTGCCGCTGGCCGCCGGAGAGCTCGTCGAGGAACCGGTCGCGCAGCCCCGCCAGGTCCATGTAGCCGAGCGCGTTCTCGATGTGGCGGGCGTCCTCGCGGGTCGGCCGGCCGCGCGAATGAGGGTAGCGGCCGAAGGCCACGAGATCGCCGACCGTCAGCCGCGCCGTCATCTGGTTGTCCTGCCGCAGGATCGAAAGGCGCCGGGCGAGCACGTCGCCGGGCGTCCTGGCGACATCGAGCCCGTCGACGGTCACCGTGCCGGCGTCGAGGCCGGTGAGGCGGCTGATCATCGACAGCAGCGTGGACTTGCCGGCGCCGTTCGGGCCGATGATCGCGGTCACGCCGCCCGCGGCGAGAGTGAGGCTGACGCCGTCGACGACGGTTTCGTCATAGCGCTTGACGGCGTTCTCGACGCGGATCATCGGGTTTTCCCCCTTACGAGCAGGATGAGGAAGACGAGGCCGCCGACGAACTCGATGACGATGCCGACGGCGGTGTCGAAGGCGAAGAGGCGTTCCAGCACGAGCTGGCCGCCGACGAGGCTGATGACGGCGGCAAGCACCGCGGCCGGCAGCGTGAAGCGGTGCAGGCCGAACGGCATGAACTGATAGGCGAGGCTCGCGACCAGGAGGCCGAAGAAGGTGACCGGGCCGACGAGCGCCGTGGAGACCGACACGAGCACGGCGATGATGACGAGGATCTGCGTCGTCACCCGGCGATGCGCGACGCCGAGGGCGATGGCGTTCTCCCGGCCGAGCGCGAGGATGTCGAAGGTGTGGAAGAGCCGCCAGCCGGCAAGGCTCGCCGCGGCGATCAGCAGGACGGAAAGGGCGAGGAGGCGCGTGTCGAAGCTGTTGAAGCTGGCGAAGAGCCGGTCCTGCAGCACGATGAATTCGTTCGGGTCGATCACCCGCTGGAGGAAGCCTGAGACGCTGCGGAACAGGATGCCGAAGATGATGCCGACCAGCATGAGCACATGGAGGCTGCGCACGGCGCCGGAAAAGAGCCAGCGGTAGAGCAGGCAGGAAAACAGCACCATCGCGCCGCACTCGACGGCAAAGAGCAGCCGCGGATCGATCGCGCTCGTCGCCTGGGCGCCGAGGAAGAAGACCATGACCGTCTGGATCAGCGCGTAGAGCGCGTCGAAGCCCATGATCGACGGGGTCAGGATGCGGTTGTTGGTGATCGTCTGGAACAGCACGGTCGAGACGGCGATCGCATAGGCGACGAGCAGCATGCCGCAGAGCTTGGCGCCGCGGAAGGGCAGGACGAAGGACCAGCTTCCCTTCGCACCGAGCGTCATGAAGAGAAGACAGGCGGCGAGCGCCAGGACGGCGAGAAGGACCAGCGTTCGGCGGGAACGGGCGAGGAGGACGGCTCTAGGCTGCACGCGAGCGCCTCCTCAGCACGAGGTAGAGGAAGAAGGCGCTGCCGAGCATGCCGAGCACCGTGCCGACCGGCACCTCGAACGGCGCGATGACGAGCCGGCCGACCATGTCGCAGACCAGCACCAGCCCCGCCCCGCTGATGGCGATCCAGGGCAGGGAGCGGCGGAGCCGGTCGCCCATGGCCATGGCGACGAGGTTGGGCACGATGAGGCCGAGGAACGGCACCATGCCGACCGTCACCACGACCGACGCCGTGACCATGGAGACGATGACGAGGCCGAGCGCGACGACGCGGCCGTAGTCGACGCCGAGATTGGTGGCGAAGGCCTCGCCCATGCCGATGACGGTGAAGCGGTCGGCCGCGGCATAGGCGAGGGCCGTCAGGGCGAGGGAGAGCCACAGGAGCTCGTAGCGGCCGCGCAGCACGGCGGAGAAGTCGCCGGTGGTCCAGGCGCCGAGCGATTGCAGCATGTCGTAGCGATAGGCGAAGAAGGTGGTGACGGCGTTGATGATGCCGCCGAGCATGATGCCGACCAGCGGCACCATCAGCGGCGAGCGCAGCGGAATGCGCGTCAGGATGAGCAGGAAGAGGCTGGTGCCGGCGAGCGCGAAGGCGGTCGCGACGAGCATCTTCATGTAGACGGGCAGCCCGGGCGCCAGGAGCAGCACGGTAAGGATGCCGAGCCCGGCGGATTCGACCGTGCCGGCGGTCGACGGCTCGACGAAGCGGTTGCGCGCCAGCATCTGCATGATCGTGCCGCAGACGGCCATGCCCGCGCCGGCGAAGACGAGCGCCAGCGTGCGCGGGATGCGCACCTCGACGAGGACGAGCCGCGCGGTCGCGCTCTCCCCGGCCAGGACGGCGGAAAGCGAAAGGTCGCTCACGCCGACGAGGACGCTTGCGACCGAAAGCAGCACGAGGGCCGCAAGGGCGACGAGATACTTCAAGGCGGGCATTCACCTGCAATGGCATGGCGGGGCCGCAGGCCGGCCCCGCTTAAGGATCAATCCTTGGAAAGCTCGCTCGTCAACTGGTCGACGGTGCGCTGCATGGAGGAGATGCCGCCGCCGACGAGATACCAGGCCGCCGCGTCGAGGTAGACGACATGGCCCGCCTGCCAGGCCTTGGTCTGGCGGACCACCTCGTTGTCGAGGAACTGGGCGGCGGCCGTGCCCTCGCGGCCGATCGCCGCGTCGCGGTCGATCACGAAGAGCCAGTCGGGATTGGTCTCCAGGATGTATTCGAAGGAGATCGCCTGGCCGTGGTTGCCGACATGGCTTGTTTCGGCTGCCGGCGCGATGCCGTAGGTGCCGTAGAGCATGCCGAAGCGCGAGCCGGGGCCGAAGGCGCTCATCTTGCCGCCGGTCGTCAGGATCAGCAGGCCCTTGCCCTTGCCGGCCGCGAGCGTCTTGAGCGCGTCGACCGAGCTGTCGAGCTTGGCGAGGAGCGCGTCGCCTTCCGCCTTCTTGTCGAAGAGGCCGGCGAGCGACGCCACGTTGTTCCTGGCTTCGGGAAGGAAGTTCTTCGTGTCCACGGAAAGGTCGATGGTGGGCGCGATCTTGGCGAGGTCCGGGTATTTCGAGGCCGAGCGGCCGGCGACGATGATGAGGTCGGGCTCGGCGGCGTTGACGGCCTCGTAGTCCGGCTCGAAGAGCGTGCCGATCTTCAGGTACTTGTCGTCGTTGTAGCCCTTCAGGTAGTCGGGCTTGCCGCCGCCGGGCACGCCGGCCACCTCGACGCCGAGCGCGGCGAGCGTGTCGAGCGATGCCAGATCGAAGACGAGCACCTTCTCCGGCCTGGCGGCAAGCGTCGTCTCGCCCTGCTTGTGCTTGATGACGATGTCGGCTGCGCCGGCCGCGCCGGTCGCCACGGCGAGGATGAGGGCGGCGATGCAGACGGTGCGCCGGATGATCGTTGCGATGCTCATGGTCGATGTAACCTCTTGATGGTTTCCTGTGGCGCCGAAGCGGTGCCGCTTCGGCCCGAAGCGCTCTAGAACTTGCCCGTCAGCGAGACGAAGTATGTCCGTCCGTTCTCCGTGTAGTTCGATTCCGAGTTCGGCTGGGAATCGAAGACGTTGTTGACGCCCGCCTTGAAGGCGAAGTTGTCGTTGATGTCGTACTTGGTCGAGAGGTTCACGACCGAATAGGGGCTGACGTTCTGCGCGACCAGCGTCTCCGGATTCTGCACATAGTCGACCTGCTTGCCGTACCAGTCGAGCGAGGCGGTGAAGCTGAGGGCTTCACGGGCCTGCCAGGTGACCTCGGTGTGGATCGAGTATTCCGGGTCGGCCGAGAGCGGCATGCCGGTTTCGAGGTTCTTCGATTCCAAGAGGTAGGTGAACGAGCTGCTCCAGGTCCAGTCCGCGTGGACGGGAACCGTCAGCCCGCCCTCGAACCCCTGGGAACGGGCGCGGTCGACGTTGATCTGCTGCACGAACTTCCTGCCGTCGGGCAGGATCAGCGTGGCGACGCGCGCCGAGGTGATCTTGTCCTTGATGTCGTTGTAGAAGTAGCCGAGGCTGCCCTGCCATGCGCCGTCGTCGTAGTAGAGGCCGACCTCGAAGCTGTCGCTCGTTTCCGGCTGGAGGTTCGGGTTGCCGACCATTTCGCACGGGCCGCCCACCGCACCGCAGCCGCGGCCGCGCGAGGTGGTCACCCAGTTGGGGTTGAGCTGCCTGAGATTCGGCGCCTTGAAGGCCTGCGCCCATCCGGCCTTGAAGGACAGCGCGTCCGTCAGGTCGTAGATGAAGTAGGTCCTCGGGCTGAAATGCGAGCCGAAGTTCTCGTGGTAGTCGTAGCGCAGGCCCGCCGTCATGCGGAAGACGTCGGTAAAGCGGATCTCGTCTTCGAAGAAGAGCGCGCCGGTGAATGCATCCGCGACCGGCGAGCCGGCCGTTCCGGTGACCGAGTTGTACCGCCCGAGGTTCGCCGGGTCGTCCATCTCCTCATGGCGGATCTCGCCGCCGGCTATCAGGTTGTGCGTCCAGAAATAGTCGATCGGATTGAAGACGACCTTGGTGTCCAGCGTATAGGTGCGCACGGAGATCTCGGTGTCCGTGAGGCGGCTGGTGTTCGTCGCGCGCTCCAGGTGGCCTGTGGTGGTGGTCGTTCCGAAATCCCATTCGCCGGTGTGGCGCAGCGACGCGGTCGCCCGCTCGATCTCGGTCTGGCTGTCGGTGCTCGTGGATGCGGGATCGAGCCAGGGCCTGTACCGTTCGCGATTGTAGCCGGCCTCCAGGTCGAACGTGTGCGCGTCGGACGGCGTGAAGGTCAGCCGCGCCGTGATGTCGACGTCGTTCGAGCCGTCGGGCACGGAGACCCCGTCCGACAGCGCCCCGTTGCCGGAATCCTTCTTGCTGATGTTTCCGTAGGCGGTGAGGCTGAGCGTGTCCTCGAAGAGCGGGCCGCTTACATAGCCGCTCAGCCGCCGCTTGTCGCCCGTCAGGTCGTTGGAGGGGAAGAGGAATTCGCTGGTCAGCGAGCCGGTCCACCGGTCGCTGCCCTTCTTGGTGATGATGTTGACGACGCCGCCGAGGGCGTCGGAGCCGTAGAGCGTCGACATGGGACCCCGCACGACTTCGATCCGCTCGATCGCATCGAGCGGCACCCAGTCGAAATCGCCGTTGTAGTGGCGCAATGTCGTGGCGCCGGCATTCACGCGCTTGCCGTCGATCAGGATGAGCGTGTAGCCGGAGCCGAGGCCGCGCATGCTGATGCCGCGCGTGCCGTCGCTGCCGAAGCCGACGTTCACGCCGGGCACCGTGCGGATCGCCTCGCTGATGTCCACGATGGTCTTTCTTTCCAGGGTCTCCGAGCCGACGACGGAGATGCTGGCCGGGGCATGCCTGATGTCCTGCTCGTAGCCGCCCGCCGTGACCACGATCTGCTCGAGCGTCGTCTCTTCCGCTGCCGCCTCGTCTTCCTGCGCCTGCTGCGCGTAGGCGGGCGCCGGCAGGTGGAGCGCGGTGCAGGCAAGGAGCGCCGCCGCGGCCTTGCGCCACGACCCGCCTTGTCCGTATCCCTTGCCGTTGCCGCCCGCGGCGTGCCCGCGCGGATCCGTCATCACTTCCATGTTACGCCCCCACATTTAACTTGAGTTTCGAGGTCCACTTAGTTAGCTCGGCGACATGGGGTCAACGGCGGTGATTTTGAACGGTTCTAAATTCGAAATATCGCAACTTGCTGGGATTGGACGGCGTGGAAGATAGTCTGGAAGCGACGAAGGGAGAGGGGAGGGACATGCGCGAGGCGGCGGTCAAGCCGGACCGTCCGGGGCAGCTTCGCCTTCTCGTCGTCTTCGACGCCCTGCTGCGCGAGGGCAGCGTCGCGAAGGCGGCGGCGGGCCTCGGGCTGCAGAGCCCGGCCGTCAGCCGCATGCTCGCGCAATTGCGCGACATGTACGGCGATCCGCTCTTCACCCGGACCGCCAGGGGGCTGATCCCGACGCCCTTTGCCGAGGGCCTGCGGCTGCGCCTGCGCGCGCTCGCCGCCGAGACGGAACAGCTCGTCGCGGCCTCCTCGGGCGAGCCTGCGGCGGCGGGGCCGGCGGCCGGGGACGGCTGGGCGCACCGGCCGCTCATCTCCGCGCCGCCGCTCTCGGTGCGCCCGAGCGTGCTGCTGCAAGGCCAGCCGACACCCGACGATTTCGCCCGCAAGCTCGCGGGCATCGGCCACAATGCGGAGCCGCAGAAGCGCCTGGCGAAATACATCGCCACCTCCGGCAGCGGCGCCGGCCGGTGCCGCCCGCTGGCGCTGGAGGAGGCCGAGGACGCGCTGGGGATCATCCTCGCGGGAGAGGCCGATCCGGTGCAGGTCGGCGCGCTTCTCGCGACGATGCAGTACCGCGGCGTGACGGCCGCGGAAATGGCGGGGTCCATCAAGGCGCTGCGGCGGCATGTGGGGGCCTACGACGTCCGCGACGGGCTGGCGGACCTCGACTGGCCGGCCTACGTGTCGCCGAAGCTGAAGAGCCCGCCCTGGTTCCTGCATGCGGCGCGGCTGGTGGCGATGGCCGGCTACCGCGTCCTCCTGCACGGCCATTACGGCCAGGGCCCGGACGCCGGCAAGCTGGAGCTCGCGGCGGAAACGGCGGGCATTCCCGTCTGCGCGTCGCTCGGCGAGGCAAGGGCGGCGCTTGCCGCCGGCGCGATCGCCTACCTGCCGATCGGCGGCGCCTCGACGCAGATCCAGCGCCTGTTCGGCCTCTATTCCCTCCTGGAGATGCGGCTGCCGCTCAATGCGGCCGTTCCCCTGCTCAATCCGCTGGGGGCGGCCGCGAGCCTTCTCGGCGTCTCCATGCCCTCGCGGCGGGACCTGTTGCGGGACGCGGCGGTGCTGCTCGGAGTGCGCGACCTGTCCATCCTCGGCGGCAACCGCGATTTTGCCGAGTTCACCCCGTTCCGCGCCACGACCCTGTTCCGCCTGGTCGGCGGCGAGCCGGCCGATACGCGCATTGCCGCGCGCAGGAGCGTTTCCGCCGCACCGCCGCCGACCGCCTATACGAGCCGCGAATACTGGCAGGCGGTCTGGACGGGCGCCGCGCGCGACGACGTCGCCGAGGCCATCGTCGTCGACACGGCCGCCGCCGCCCTCCTGACGATGCCGGCCTGCCCCCTGGACACGTTCGAGGCGGCACGAAAGCAGGCGGCTGCGCTATGGCGCGGCCGGGCCGACCTTCCCCGCGCCGGCAAGCCCGTCCTTCGCGCCTGAGGGCTCACACCTCATGCAGCACATGGGCGGCCTTCACGGCCGCGGAGGCGCGGTTTTCGACGCCGAGCTTCACGTAGATCTGCTCGAGATGCTTGGTGACCGTGCGGGCGCTGAGGCCGAGGATCTCGCCGATGTCGCGGTTGGACTTGCCCTTGGCGATCCACAGCAGCACTTCGGCCTCCCGCGGCGTGAGCGCGAAATGCTGGCGCAGGACCCCGTCTTCGGACAGCCGGTTTTCCGCCGTCAGGCGGAAGAGGTATTCGTCCGCGCCGATCGTGCCGAGGAAGGAAAGCTGAAGGCTCGCCTGTCCCGCCTGCCTTATGGTGAAGGTGCCGTCGCGCGCCCCCCCGCGTGCCTTCATCCACGCGCGGACATGCACGCCGATCGCGTCGAGGCCCTCGTCGCTGCCGGTCGCCGCGTTGACGAGCCGTGTCGCCTGCGGCGTCGACCAGCGGATCTTTCCCTCGCCACTGACGGCGAGCAGGTGCCGCCCCGCCGCATCCAGCGCGACGCGCGCGCTCTGGGCGGAGCGGGCGTTGGAGAGATGCACGCGGATGCGCGCGCGCAGTTCGTCGATGTTGATCGGCTTGGTGAGGTAGTCGACGCCGCCCGCTTCGAGCGCGCGCACGACATGTTCGGTCTCCGTGAGGCCGGTCATGAAGACGACGGGCACGGGGCTCACCGCCGGGTTCGCCTTCAGCTTCAGGCAGGTGTCGAAGCCGTCCATGCCGGGCATGACCGCGTCGAGCAGGATGATGTCCGGCGTGATGCGGTCGACGATGTTGAGCGCCGAGGCCCCGGAGGTGGCGATCAGCACGGAGAAGCCGGACTGTTCCAGCGCCTCCGTCAGGAAGCCGAGGGCTTCCGGGGAATCGTCGACGAGGAGGACGATGTCGCGCGGGGTGGCCATCTCAGTCACGGGCGGCGTCCTCTCTCCGGTCCATGGTCTTCAGGAAGGCGTCGTAGCCGGCGAGGTCGAACACCTGGACATAGGCGCGCACCGCGTCGGTGAAGGGCTGGTGCTCGGGCGTGCGGGCGATCTCGGCGAGCTTGGCCTCGATGCCCCTGACATAGCCGATCTCGCCGAGCCGGATCAATTCCCGCACGTGGCTTTGCGCGGGGATGACGATGCTCGTCCCGGCCGGCTCGTCCGCTTTCGCCCCGCCGTGGTAGGTCCATTCGAGGCCCATGTGCAGGGCGAGCTTGTCGGTGAGCTGGCGCAGGTCGAAGGGCTTGGCCAGCGTGTCGTTGTGGCCGGCATGGGCGGAGGCGGCCGAGCCGTCGCCGATATTGGCGGACAGCATGACGATCGGGCCCGGCTGGCCGAGCGCGCGCAGGCGCTCCACAAGGTCCCAGCCGCTCATGCCGGGCATGGAGATGTCGATCAGGAAGAGGTCGGGCTTCAGCCCCTCCACGAGGGCGAGGCAGTCCGCGCCGCTCCTCGCCGTCAGCACGGTGAAATCGAGCGGCCGCAGCACCTCCTCCATCAGGTTGCGGTGGTCGGCATTGTCGTCCACGACGAGGATGGTGCGGCGTTCGCCCCCGTAGCCCTTGATGCGCAGCACCGCGTCCTTCGGCGCCGTCGGGCGGTCGACGGCCGAAAGCATGAGGCGCACCTTGAATTCGGTGCCCTTGCCGCGCTCGCTCGTCACGGCGATCTCGCCGCCGAGCGTCTGCGTCAGGAGGCGCGTGATGGTGAGCCCGAGGCCGAGGCCCGGCATGCGGCCGTGCTCGGCATCGCCGCGCTGGAAGGGCTCGAAGATGCGCGGCAGGTCCTTTTCCGAAATGCCGCGGCCGCTGTCGGCGACCGTGAAGGTCGCGACCTGGCTGCGATAGGAAACGTCGAGGCCGATGCGGCCGCTGTCGGTGAATTTCAGCGCGTTGGAGATGAGGTTCACGAGGATCTGGCGCAGGCGTTTTTCGTCGGTGCGCACGTAGTGCGGCAGGTTCGCCGAGCGGCTGTGCTCGAAGGCGACGCCCTTTGCCTGCGCCTGCGGGCGGAACATCTCGATGATCTGGTCGAGGAAATCGTGGATGTTGATCTCGTTGGAATAGACCTGCAGCTTGCCGGCCTCGATCTTGGAAATGTCGAGCAGGCCGTCGATGAGGCCGGAAAGGTGGTCGGCGCTGCGCTTGATGACGCGGATCGCGCCCTGGCGCTGCGGCGGGATGGTCTCGTCGCGCTCCAGCACCTGCGCATAGCCGAGCACCGCATTGAGCGGCGTGCGCAGTTCGTGGCTGAGCCCGACGACGTAGCGGCTCTTGGCGCGGTTGGCGGCCTCGGCCGTTTCCTTCGCCTGCTGGAGCGCCGCATCGGTCTTCTTGTGCGCGGCGATCTCCTTCAGGAGCAGGGTGGTCTGGCGGGAGGATTCCTCCTCGGCGACGACCCGGCTGTCGTGGGCGAGCACGTAGAACCATGAGACGATGCCGGCGACCACCGCGAAGACGAAGAAGACGATGGCGATGGTGCGCTCCACAACCGCCGCCGTCTCCGGCGAACCGGTGCCGACCTGATGGGCGATCATGGCGAGGATGACGCCGATGCCGGTGATCGACAGGGCGGTGGCGATGCCGTAGCGGCCGAGCCGCGTGCCGAGCGCGCCCGTCACCGGTTCCGGCAGGAGGGCCTTGGCGACGCCCGCAACCTGCGCGTTGAACCGCGCCTTCGGCTTGCAGAGGTCGTGGCAGCGGCTGTCGAGCGAACAGCACAGCGAGCAGATCGGCGCCGCATAGGCCGGGCACCAGGCCATGTCCTCCGGTTCGAACGGGTGCTCGCAGATCGAGCAGGTGATGGAATGCGCCGTCGCCCAGCTCCTGCGCGGCTTGCGGGCGAGGTAGTACCTGCCGCCCGTCGCCCAGGCAATCAGCGGCGAGGCGAGGAAGGCGACGACGGCGGCGATATAGGGCGCGAGCGAGGCGGGGATTTCCCCGAACGTGCCGAAATGGGCGGCGAGCGCGATCGCGGCCGAGAGCGTCATCGCGCCGAGCCCGACCGGGTTGATGTCGTAGAGATGGGCGCGCTTGAACTCGATGCCGGGCGGCGAGAGGCCGAGCGGCTTGTTGACGAAGAGGTCCGCCGAGATGGTGCACAGCCAGGCCATGGCGACGATGGAGAAGACGCCGAGCGTCTCCTCCAGGAGCCGGTAGATGCCGAGCTCCATCAGGATGAGCGCGATGGCGACGTTGAAGACCAGCCAGACGACGCGGCCGGGATGGCTGTGGGTGAGGCGCGAGAAGAAGTTCGACCAGGCGAGCGAGCCCGCATAGGCGTTCATCACGTTGATCTTGAGCTGCGAGACCACCACGAAGGCGACCATCAGCAGCAGCGCGGCGGCATCCCAGGGCAGCATGTAGCCGAAGGCGGTGTAGTACATCTGCGCCGGGTCGGCCGCCCGCGTGGAGGGCACGCCCGCCGAGAGCGCCAGCACGACGAGGAAGGAGCCGGCGACCAGCTTCGGCGCGCCGACGATCACCCAGCCGGAGCCCGCGAGGAAGACGGCGATGCGGTGGTGCAGCTTGCGCTGCCCGTCCGGCGGCAGGAAGCGCAGGAAGTCGACCTGCTCGCCGATCTGCGCCATCAGCGCGAAGATGACGGCCGAGGCCGCGCCGAACTCGACGAGGTTGAACGGCGCATAGGTGCCGGGCGGCCCGGACGGATGGTGCAGGCCCGAATAGGCGAGCCATTCGCCGACCTTCTCCCAGTCCGCGAAGGCGATGAAGACGAAGGGCAGGACGTTGAGCACGATCCAGAACGGCTGGGTGACGAGCTGGAAGCGCGAGATGAGCTGCACGCCGTGCGTGACGAGCGGGATCACCACGACGGAGGAGATGATGTAGCCGATCCACAGCGGGATGCCGAGCGCCAGCTCCAGCGCGCCGGACATGATGGACGCCTCGATGGCGAAGAGGATGAAGGTGAAGCTCGCATAGATGAGCGAGGTCAGCGTCGAGCCGATATAGCCGAAGCTCGCCCCGCGCGTCAGGAGGTCGATGTCGACGCCGTGGCGGATGGCGTAGCGGCTGATCGGCAGGCCGACGAGAAGGATCATCAGGCTGGCGACGAGGATCGCGGCGATGGCGTTCGTCGTGCCGTAGGACATGGTGATCGCGCCGCCGATGGCCTCCAGCGCGAGGAAGGAAATGGCGCCGATGGCGGTCTGCGAGATGCGGTCGGACGAGAACCGCCGCGCGCTCTTGGCGGTGAAGCGCAGCGCGTAGTCCTCCAGCGTCTGGTTGGCGACCCAGCGGTTGTATTCGCGGCGGACCGGTATGATGCGCTGGCGTGCGGCCATCGTGCCCTGCTGTTCCCCTGTGTTTTCAGGCCCGTCCGTCCGGCCCTTGAAGTGCGTGAGGCACCGCTCCATCCCGCCCTCCCCTCCGCCATCCTCGGGTCAAGCCCGAGGATGGCGGAGGGGAGGGGACGAAACCCGGCACATCAAGCGTTCTAGCATGGATGCTTCCTCCCCGAAATTGCTGCGGTGCCGCAAATGCTTCCGCCTTATCCCTCCCGACTACGCAGAATGACGTATGTGCGGCGCAGCATGGCTGGCCGATAGTTCTTCAAGCAACGGTAAAAAACCAATCCGCCCCGTTGCGGTCAAAAGAACAGAGGGGTTCAGACCATGTCCATCAAGGCGCGCGCCACCGGCGCACTGCTCGCAGCCATTCTTTCGACGACGGCCTTCCACGGCGCTTTCGCGGCCGACGACACGATCAAGGTCGGCATCCTGCATTCGCTTTCCGGCACGATGGCGATCTCCGAGACGACCCTCAAGGACGCCATGCTGATGCTCATCGAGGAGCAGAACAAGAAGGGCGGCCTGCTCGGCAAGAAACTGGAAGCCGTCGTCGTCGACCCGGCCTCCGACTGGCCGCTCTTCGCCGAGAAGGCGCGCGAGCTGGTCTCGGTCAACAAGGTCTCGGCCGTGTTCGGCTGCTGGACCTCGGTATCGCGCAAGTCGGTCCTGCCGGTCTTCGAGGAGCTGAACTCGATCCTCTTCTATCCCGTCCAGTACGAGGGCGAGGAGAGCCAGCGCAACGTCTTCTACACCGGCGCGGCGCCGAACCAGCAGGCGATCCCGGCCGTCGACTACCTGATGGAGAACGAGGAGGTCGAGCGCTGGGTGCTCGCCGGCACCGACTACGTCTATCCGCGCACGACCAACAAGATCCTCGAAGCCTACCTGAAGTCCAAGGGCGTCGCCGCCGAGGACATCATGATCAACTACACCCCCTTCGGCCATTCCGACTGGCAGACGATCGTCTCCGACATCAAGAAGTTCGGCTCGGCGGGCAAGAAGACGGCGGTCGTGTCGACCATCAACGGCGATGCCAACGTTCCCTTCTACAAGGAGCTCGGCAACCAGGGCATCAAGGCCGAGGACATCCCGGTCGTCGCCTTCTCGGTCGGCGAGGAGGAGCTTGCCGGCCTCGACACCGGCCCGCTCGTCGGGCACCTGGCCGCCTGGAACTACTTCCAGTCCGTCGACAACCCGGCGAACGCCGAGTTCATCAAGACGTGGAAGGCCTTCACCAAGAACGACAAGCGCGTCACCAACGACCCGATGGAAGCCCATTACATCGGCTTCAACATGTGGCTGAAGGCTGTCGAGAAGGCCGGCACCACGGATACGGACGCCGTGCTCGATGCGATGATCGGCGTCTCCGTGCCGAACCTTTCGGGCGGCTATTCCACCATGATGCCGAACCACCACATCACCAAGCCGGTGCTGATCGGCGAGATCCAGGCCGACGGCCAGTTCGAGACCGTCTGGGAAACGCCCGGCCTCGTGGTCGGCGACGAATGGTCCGATTACCTGCCGGACTCCAAGGACCTGATCGCCGACTGGCGCGCGCCGATGTCCTGCGGCAACTTCAACGTCGCCACCGGCAAGTGCGGCGGCAAGGGGTCTTGATCCTGATGCAGCCGGCTTTTCCAGTCGGGATGTGGCTCTGCCCCTCACCCTAACCCTCACCCTAACCCTCTCCCCGCAAGCGGGGAGAGGGGACCTGCCCTGCCTGGATGCCCAGAATCGGGAAAACGGTCCGGCATATCCCTTCTCCCTCGCTTGTGGGGAGAAGGTGCCGGCAGGCGGATGAGGGGCCTTGCCGACCAAACGCCATCCCGTTGCACCGGGGTGGCTTTATCGCTCACCGCGCCGAGGGCCATGATATGCACACGCGGCTCATCCATCGTTTCCTGCAAAGCCTGCTCGTCGCCCTGTGCCTGATGGCGACCGACCTCAGGGCCGCGGACGACCTGCGCGCCATGGTCGACGCGCTCGGCGGCGGCAGCTTCCGGGAGAACCAGCAGCAGGTCGAGGCGCTGGCGAAGACGGGCGATCCGAAGGTCGTTCCGGCGCTCGAAGCGCTCGCCGAGGGCGACCTCTACCAGCGCAAGGCCGACGGAACCGTGTTCATCGTCAGGCCGGCCGGCGCCGATTTCAGGCTCATCGACGCGCTGACCGGCGAGGAGGCGGGCGAGGAGGCCAAGGCCGCGCTCGAAAAGGTCAAGGTCAACAACAGCCTGCGCCGCACGATCCGCGCCGCGCTCGGCGGCCTCACGCTGATGAGCCCGGATGCCGGCGTTCGCCTCCAGGCCGCCGGCACGATCCTGCGCACGCCCTCCGCCGATGCGCTGGAAGGGCTCGACACGGCGCTCGCCGCCGAGACCGACCGCACGGTGAAGGCCGTGCTCGAACGGGCCCGCGCGGCCTCCATCCTCGTTTCCGACCGTCCGGCGGCGGAGAAGAAGGCGGCCATCGCCACCATCGTCGAGACCGGCGGGCGCGATTCGCTCTCGCTGCTTTCCGCCGTGCTCGCCTCCGCCGACGAAAGCCTCAGGCCCGACATCGAGACCGGCATCCGGCAGATCGAGGACCAGCTTGCGCTCTGGGCCGCCGGCCAGAACATCTGGTACGGCCTGTCGCTCGGCTCGGTGCTGCTGCTCGCGGCCATCGGCCTTGCCATCACCTTCGGCGTGATGGGCATCATCAACATGGCGCACGGCGAGATGGTCATGCTCGGCGCCTATACGACCTTCGTCGTGCAGCAGGTCATCCGCACGTCCTTTCCCGACCTCTTCGACTGGTCGCTGGCCATCGCCCTGCCGCTCGCCTTCCTCGTCACCGGCGCGGTCGGCCTCGTCATGGAGCGCGGCATCATCCGCTTCCTCTACGGCCGGCCGCTGGAAACGCTGCTCGCCACCTGGGGCGTCTCGCTGATCCTCCAGCAGGCCGTGCGCTCGATCTTCGGCCCGACGAACCAGGAGGTCGGCAATCCCTCCTGGATGTCCGGCGCCTTCGAGCTCGGCGGCCTGACGGTCACCTGGAACCGGCTCTGGATCATCCTCTTCTCGCTCGCCGTCTTTTCCTTCCTGCTCTTCCTTTTGAAGAGGACGCCGATGGGCCTTCAGATGCGCGCCGTCACGCAGAACCGGCGCATGGCCGCCTCCATGGGCATCCGCACGCCCTGGGTCGACGCGCTCACCTTCGCGCTCGGCTCGGGCATCGCGGGCATTGCCGGCGTCGCGCTCTCGCAGATCGACAACGTCTCGCCGAACCTCGGCCAGGGCTACATCATCGACAGCTTCATGGTCGTGGTCTTCGGCGGCGTCGGCAATCTCTGGGGCACGCTCGTCGGCGCCTTCACGCTCGGCATCCTCAACAAGGTGCTGGAGCCCTATGCCGGCGCGGTGCTCGGAAAGATCCTCGTGCTCGTGCTGATCATCCTCTTCATCCAGAAGCGGCCGCGCGGGCTCTTCGCACTCAAGGGCAGGGCGGTGGAAGCATGATCACCTCGTTTCTCGTGAAAGCGCTCGACCGCAACATCGTCATCGTCGTGGCGCTGCTCCTCGCCGTGGCCGCTCTTGTTCCCGTGCTGAACCTCATGACCGCGCCGGACCATCCGCTGCACATCCCGACCTACATCGTCTCGCTGTTCGGCAAGTACCTCACCTATGCGCTGCTCGCGCTGGCGCTCGATCTCGTCTGGGGCTTCTGCGGCATCCTCTCGCTCGGCCACGCCGCCTTCTTCGCGCTCGGCGGCTATGCCATGGGCATGTACCTGATGCGCCAGATCGGCGCGCGCGGCTCCTACGGCAATCCGCTCCTGCCGGACTTCATGGTCTTCCTCAACTGGAAGGAGCTGCCCTGGTTCTGGCACGGCTTCGACATGTTCTGGTTCGCCGCGCTGATGGCGGTCGCCGTGCCGGGCCTCGTCGCCTTCGTCTTCGGCTGGTTCGCTTTCCGCTCGCGCGTCAACGGCGTCTACCTCTCGATCATCACCCAGGCGATGACCTTCGCCCTGCTGCTCGCCTTCTTCCGCAACGACATGGGCTTCGGCGGCAACAACGGCCTCACCGACTTCAAGGACATCCTCGGCTTCAACATCCAGGCGACCGGCACGCGCTCGGCGCTCTTTGCCGCCTCGGCCGTCGCGCTCGCCCTCTCGCTGGTGGTCACCTCGGGCATCGTCCGCTCGAAATACGGCAAGATCCTCGTCGGCGTGCGCGATGCGGAAAGCCGCACGCGCTTCCTCGGCTACCGGGTCGAGCACATGAAGCTCTTCGCCTTCACCGTCT
This sequence comes from Shinella agrisoli, assembly GCF_046557955.1. Taxonomy (NCBI): domain Bacteria; kingdom Pseudomonadati; phylum Pseudomonadota; class Alphaproteobacteria; order Hyphomicrobiales; family Rhizobiaceae; genus Shinella; species Shinella agrisoli. The sequence continues at coordinate 278,341 of NZ_JBJIEP010000006.1, forward strand.
CGGCCATGATGGCGGGCGTCGCCGGCGCGCTCTACGTGCCGCAGGTCGGCATCATCAATCCGGGCGAGTTCGATCCGGCCAATTCCATCGAGGTCGTCATCTGGACGGCGGTCGGCGGCCGCGGCACGCTGATCGGCCCTATCGTGGGCGCCATCCTCGTCAACGGCGGAAAGAGCGTCTTCACCGCCGCCTTCCCGGAATTCTGGCTCTTCGCGCTCGGCGGCCTCTTCATCCTCGTCACGCTCTTCCTGCCGAAGGGCATCGTCGGCACCGCGCGGCAGTTTTTGGACCGGCGCAAGGAATACCGCAAGGCGCGGGAGGCGGAAGCCGCGCGCGCCTTCGCGGCGGAACCCCAGGCGGCGGAGTGACCGGCATGAACACGCTCGCAAGCAATGCCAGACCCACGAGCATCCTCTACCTCGACGGCGTCTCCGTCTCCTTCGACGGCTTCAAGGCGCTGAATGCGCTCTCCTTCGTCATCGAGCCGGGCGAGCTTCGCGCCATCATCGGCCCGAACGGCGCCGGCAAGACGACGATGATGGACATCATCACCGGCAAGACGCGGCCGGACGAGGGCGAGGTCTTCTTCAAGGGCACCATCGACCTGACGCAGAAGGACGAGGCGGAGATCGCCCAGCTCGGCATCGGCCGCAAGTTCCAGAAGCCGACGGTCTTCGAGAGCCATACCGTCTGGGACAACCTGGAACTGGCGCTCAACCGCCGCCGCGGCGTCTTTTCCACGCTCTTCTATCGGCTGACCGCCGGGGACAGGGCGCGCATCGAGGAGATCCTGTCGACCGTGCGGCTCACGAACCGCAAGGACGACCTTGCGGCCAACCTCAGCCACGGCCAGAAGCAATGGCTGGAGATCGGCATGCTCCTGGCGCAGGAACCGGAGCTGCTGCTGGTCGACGAGCCCGTCGCCGGCATGACGGACGCGGAGACGGCGGAAACGGCGATCCTCTTGAAGGAGATCGCGAAGACCCGCTCGGTGGTCGTCGTCGAGCACGACATGGGCTTCATCCGCGACCTCGGCGTGAAGGTGACCTGCCTTGCCGAAGGCTCGGTGCTGGCGGAGGGCACGATCGACTTCGTCAGCGCCGACCAGAAGGTCATCGAGAACTATCTGGGGAGGTGACGGTGTATTCGGTGTTTCTCTCGTTGGAGCAGGTTGCTTCGCTACCCCCCTCTGCCCTGCCGGGCATCTCCCCCTCAAGGGGGGAGATTGGATGGGGCGCCGTTTCGCCCACCATGAACGTCGAGTTGGAGCAAGGTTCTAGCCACCTGCTGATCTCCCCCCCTGAGGGGGAGATGCCCGGCAGGGCAGAGGGGGGTGAGCCTACCCGCTCGAACGGAGATTTCTCATGCTGACCGTCGAGAACGCCAGCCTTCACTACGGCGCCGCGCAGGCCTTGCGCGGCATCTCGCTCACGGCGAAGATGGGCAAGATCACCTGCGTGCTCGGCCGCAACGGGGTCGGCAAGTCGAGCCTCCTGCGCGCCATCATCGGCCAGCATCCGCTCTCCTCGGGCAGCGTCGCCTTCAATGACGCCAGGCTCGACGGCATGGCGCCCTACGGCCGCGCCAAGGAGGGCATCGGCTATGTGCCGCAGGGCCGCGAGATATTCCCCCTGCTCACCGTCCGGGAGAACCTCGAAACCGGCTTTGCGCCGCTCAAGCGCTCGGAGCGCTTCATCCCGAACGAGATCTTCAGCCTCTTTCCGGTGCTGCACACCATGCTCGGTCGGCGCGGCGGCGACCTTTCCGGCGGCCAGCAGCAGCAGCTCGCGATCGGCCGGGCGCTGGTCACGCGGCCGAGGATCCTCGTCCTGGACGAGCCGACCGAAGGCATCCAGCCGTCGATCATCAAGGATATCGGCCGGGCGATCCGGTACCTGCGCGATTCCACCGGCATGGCGATCCTGCTCGTCGAGCAATATCTCGATTTCTGCCGCGAGCTTGCCGATCACGTCTACATCATGGACCGCGGCGAGATCGTGCACGAAGGCGCGGCCGAGACGCTCGAAACGCCCGAGGCGCGCCGGCATCTGACGGTGTAGCGCGGATGATCGCGCCGCCCCGTCCTTGCCCTCTTGCGCGGCCCGTCCCGCCCGTCCGCCGGGGGCGGGCGCAGATCCGGCTTGATTTCCGCGCCGTTCGGACGCATCTGCCGAATGTCCTTGGCTTCGACGCGGTGATGGGATGCGACCGGGCGGATTGAATGTATTGGTCATCGACGAGAACCGGATCCGGGCGGCCATCATCGAGGAGGGGCTGCGCGACGCCGGCCACGACCAGGTCACCGTCATCGGCGAGATGCATGGCCTGGCGCGCCGCATCGCCGAGCTCAACCCGGATGTGATCGTCATCGATCTCGAAAATCCCAACCGCGACATGCTGGAAAGCCTCTTTCAGCTGTCGCGCGCCGTGCAGCGGCCCATCGCCATGTTCGTCGACAAGTCCGACGAGGCGTCCATCGAGGCGGCGGTGGAGGCGGGCGTTTCCGCCTATATCGTCGACGGGCTCAAGCAGGAGCGTGTCCGCCCGATCCTGAAGATGGCGATCAGCCGCTTCAACGCCTTTTCCCGCCTCAGCCGCGAGCTGGAGGAAACGCGCGGCGAACTGGAGAACCGCAAGGTGATCGACCGGGCCAAGGGCCTGCTGATGCGCTCGCGGGGCCTTTCGGAGGAGGAGGCCTATGCGCTTCTGCGCCGCACGGCGATGAACCAGAACCGCAAGATCGTCGAGATCGCCCAGAGCCTCGTCACGGCGGCAAGCCTGCTCGATCCGGGAGCGAAGGAATGACGATGAGACACGCCATCACCGCCGGCTTCGTGCCGCTGCTCGACAGCGCCCTGCTCGTCGCCGCCAGGGAAAAGGGCTTTGCCGAGGCGCAGTCGATCGACCTCACGCTGGTGCGCGAGCGCTCGTGGGCCAGCATCCGCGACCGGCTCGCAGTCAGCCATTTCGACGTCGCGCATATCCTCGGCCCCATGCCGATCGCCTGCAATCTCGGCCTCAGCGCCCCGGCGCCGGAGATGATCGTGCCGATGGCGCTGGGGCTCGGCGGCAATGCCGTCACGGTCTCCGCGGCGCTCTGGCGGGCGATGGCGGAAGAGGGCGCGACGGCCGATCTCGATGCGCGGCGCAACGGCGCGGCGCTCGCGCGGGTCGCGGGCGCCAGGAGGGGCGAGCCGCTGCGCTTCGGCGTCGTGCACCCCTATTCGGGCCACAATTACGAGCTGCGCTACTGGCTCGCCGCAAGCGGCGTCGATCCGGACCGCGACGTCGAGATCGTCGTGCTGCCGCCGCCGGACATGGGGGATGCGCTAGCCGAAGGCGGCATCGACGGCTATTGCGCGGGCGAGCCCTGGAACACTTTCGGCGTCCTCCGGCGCGGCGCGCACCTTGCCACCGTCAAGGCGGCGATCTGGCGGTCGAGCCCGGAAAAGGTGCTCGGCGTCAACGCCCGCTGGGCAGACGCCAACCCGGAGGCGATGGCCGCGCTGCTCGCGGCGCTCTACCGGGCATCCGTCTGGTGCGCAAGCCCGGGGAACCGCGAGGAGCTCGCAGGGCTTCTGGCAAGGCCTGCCTATGTCGGCCAGAACGCCGAGCTGCTCATGCCGGCGCTGAGCGGCCTCATGCCCGTCGGGGGCGGCGCCGTGCGGGGCGTCGGCGACTTCTTCGTTCCGAACGCCAAGGCCGCGACCTTCCCGTGGAAGAGCCACGCCCTCTGGTTCTATACCCAGATGGTCCGCTGGCGGCAGGTCGCCCACACGGCGGAACACCGGCGGATCGCCGCGCAGACCTACCGCCCGGACATCTACCGCGCCGCGCTCGGCGGGCTCGGCATCGCCATGCCGTCCGCCAGCGCCAAGGTGGAGGGCGCCCTGACCGCGGAGACGCCGGTGGGCTCTTCCGGCGCGCTGACGCTCGGCCCCGACGGCTTCTTCGACGGCGGCCGCTTCGACCCGGACGACCTGGACGCCTATATCGCGGCGCAGTCCGCCTAGAGCCGCATTCCGCGATGCCGCTTGCCGGAAATGCTCGGGCGCCTATTTTGTGCGCACTGCACAAAAAATGTCTCCGTTGCTGCCGGGGCGGTGTGCGTCCTGTTGCGCGGTACTGGCTTGCCGATTGCTGATTTCCCGAAAAATCAGATAGTTGGCAAAACTGGCACGCCGATTGCTTTTCTTCTGGCGGGCCTTCGGGCCACGATATCGGCGTCCAACGACGGGCGCCTCCAGCAAAGCCGCTGATCAGGAGATTGCGCACACGGACGATCCGTGCCGCGCGTCCTGGCCAGCGGCTTTTTGTTTTTCAACCCCAAGAAGGATCGGCACGACCTTGTCGGGCCAGGGAGAAGCCATGTCCGAGACCAAGCAGCCCCCATCCGCCGGCGAACCGGCAGTCGCCCTGTGGATGTCCACCTTCGCCTTCACCATCTGTTTCGCCGTCTGGACGATCTTCGCAATCATCGGCATCCGCATCAAGGAGGACCTGGGGCTCAGCGAGGCCGAGTTCGGCCTTCTCGTCGGCACGCCCATCCTCACCGGCTCGCTGGTGCGCATCCTGCTCGGCGTCTGGACCACCCGCTATGGCGGCCGCCTCGTCTACACGCTGACCATGCTGGCGGCGGCGCTCGCCACGCTCCTGCTGTCCCATGCGGCCACCTTCCCGCAGATGCTGCTCGCCGGCCTCGGCGTGGGGCTGGCCGGCGGCTCCTTCGCCGTGGGGGTGGCCTATGTCTCGCCCTTCTTCCCGCCGGAAAAGCAGGGCACGGTGCTCGGCATCTTCGGGGCGGGCAATGTCGGCGCGGCGCTGACCAAGTTCCTCGCCCCCTTCGTGCTCGTCGCCGCCGGCTGGCAGACGGTCGCGCAGCTCTGGGCCGCGGCGCTGATCATGACGGCCTTCGCCTTCTGGTTCACGACCACCGACGACCCGGCCTTCCGCGGCCGCCAGGACGGCAAGGCGCCGCCGCGCAGCCTCGCGCAGGAATTCGCACCGCTGAAGAACGCCCAGGTCTGGCGCTTTTCGCTCTACTACTTCTTCGCCTTCGGCGGCTTCGTGGCGCTGTCGCTCTGGCTGCCGCGCTATCTCGTCGGCGTCTACGGCTTCGACATCGCGACCGCCGGCATGATCGCGGCGGCCTATTCGATCCCCGGCAGCATCTTCCGCGCCTTCGGCGGCGTGCTCTCCGACCGCAAGGGCGCGCGCGCCGTCATGTACTGGATGTTCGGCGTTTCGGCGGCCGCGACGCTTCTCCTGTCGCTGCCGTCCGGCATCTCGCCCGCGGTCTTCGTCGCCGTCGTCTTCGTGCTCGGCTTCGTCATGAGCCTCGGCAAGGCGGCAGTCTACAAGCATATCCCGGCCTATTACCCGGACAGCATCGGCGCGGTGGGCGGCGTCGTCGGCATGGTGGGCGGCCTCGGCGGCTTCGTGCTGCCCATCGCCTTCGGCGTGCTGAAGGATGCGACCGGCCTGTGGTCGAGCTGCTTCATCCTGCTCTTCGCCGTCGTCGCCGTCTCGCTCCTCTGGATGCATCTGTCGATCCGCCGGATGGAGCGCCGCGCGCCCGCCATGCCGGCCGTCGCCGCCTGACCGGAGGAAACACCATGACCGAGAAACTCGTCATCATCGGCAACGGCATGGCGCCGGGGCGCATGCTGGAACACCTCCTGGAACGGGCGCCCGGCCGCTACGAGGTGACCATCTTCAACGCCGAGCCGCGGGTCAACTACGACCGCATCATGCTCTCGCCGGTGCTCTCCGGCGAGAAGGACTACGAGCAGATCATCATCCATGGCGACGGCTGGTACATCAAGCACGGCATCACGCTCTACAAGGGCCACCGCATCGTCGCGATCGACCGCGAGGCGAAGACCGTCACCTCCGATCACGGCGTGACGGAACGCTACGACAGGCTGGTGATCGCCACCGGCTCCGTGCCCTTCATCCTGCCCGTGCCGGGCAACGACCTGCCGGGCGTCATCACCTATCGCGACCTCGACGATGTCGAGGCCATGCTGCTCGCCGCCCAGTCGCGCGAAAAAGCGGTGGTCATCGGCGGCGGCCTGCTCGGGCTCGAAGCCGCCGCGGGCCTTGCCGGCCGCGGCATGGACGTGACCGTGCTCCATGTCATGCCGACGCTGATGGACCGCCAGCTCGACCCCGCCGCGGGCTACCTCCTGCAAAAGGAGCTGGAAGGCCGCGGCATCAAGATCCTCTGCAAGGCCAATACGAAGGCCATCCTCGGGGAGGTCAAGGTCCGGGGCATCGAGCTCGACGACGGGCGCGTCATCCCGGCGACGCTCGTCGTCATGGCCGTCGGCATCCGCCCGAATGTCGGCCTCGCCAGGCAGGCGGGGCTCGCCGTCAACCGCGGCATCGTCGTCGATCACGGCATGCAGACCTCGGACGGCAGCATATGGGCGCTCGGCGAATGCGCGGAGGTGGGCGGCATGGTCTACGGCCTCGTCGCGCCGCTCTACGAGATGGCCCGCGTCGCCGCCGCGCATCTTGCCGGAGACGGCTCCGCCGCCTTCGTGCATTCCGACACGCCGACCAAGCTCAAGGTCACCGGCATCGAGCTCTTCTCGCTCGGCGATTTCGCCGATGGCGACGACCGCGAGGAGATCGTGCTGCGCGACGCCGCGGCCGGCGTCTACAAGCGGCTGGTGCTGAAGGAGAACCGCATCGTCGGCACGGTGCTCTACGGCGAGACGTCGGACGGCGCCTGGTTCAACGACCTGAAGAAGAAGGGGACCGACATCTCCGGGATGCGCGAGACGCTGATCTTCGGCCAGGCCTACCAGGGAGGCGCCTCCCTGGACCCTATGGCGGCCGTTGCAGCCTTGCCGGATGATGCGGAGATCTGCGGCTGCAACGGCGTGTGCAAGGGAAGGATCGTCGGGGCGATCACGGAAAAGGGCCTGACCTCGCTCGACGACGTGCGCGCCCATACCAAGGCGTCCGCCTCCTGCGGCTCCTGCACCGGCCTCGTCGAGCAGCTGATGACGCTGACGCTGGGCGAGGCCTACAACCCCGCCGCCGTCCAGCCGATGTGCGGCTGCACCGATCTCGGCCATGACGACGTGCGCCGTCTCATCAAGGCGAAGGGGCTGAAGAGCATTCCGGCCGTCATGCAGGAGCTGGAGTGGAAGACCTCCTGCGGCTGCGCCAAATGCCGGCCGGCGCTCAACTACTACCTCGTCTGCGACTTTCCGGACGAATATGCCGACGACTACCAGTCGCGCTTCATCAACGAGCGCGTGCACGCCAACATCCAGAAGGACGGCACCTATTCCGTCGTGCCGCGCATGTGGGGCGGGGTGACGAGTGCCCGCGAGCTTCGCGCCATCGCCGACGTGGTCGACAAGTTCGAGATCCCGCTGGTCAAGGTGACGGGCGGCCAGCGCATCGACCTGCTCGGCATCGAGAAGGAGGACCTGCCCGCCGTCTGGGCCGATCTCGGCAAGGCCGGCTTCATCTCCGGCCAGGCCTATGCCAAGGGCCTGCGCACGGTGAAGACCTGCGTCGGCTCGCACTGGTGCCGCTTCGGCACGCAGGATTCCACCGGCCTCGGCATCCGCATCGAGAAGTTCATGTGGGGCTCCTGGACGCCGGCCAAGCTGAAGATGGCGGTCTCCGGCTGTCCGCGGAACTGCGCGGAGGCGACCTGCAAGGACATCGGCGTCGTCTGCGTCGATTCGGGCTTCGAGATCCATTTCGCCGGTGCCGCCGGCCTCGACATCAAGGGCACGGAGGTGCTCGGCCTCGTGAAGAGCGAGGACGAGGCGCTGGAGCATATCGTGGCGCTGACGCAGATGTACCGCGAGCAGGCCCGCTATCTCGAGCGCATCTACAAATGGGCAAAGCGCGTCGGCCTCGAGGAGATCCGCCGCCAGATCATGGACGACGCGCAAAGGCGCAAGGCCTATTACGACCGCTTCGTCTTCTCCCAGAAATTCGCCCAGGTCGATCCCTGGTCGGAGCGCGTCTCCGGCAAGGACAAGCACGAGTTCAAGCCGATGGCGACGATCGGCTACAGCCCGGCAGCGGAGTGAGGCCATGGACGGAAACTGGATCGCCATCGGCAGCATCGCCGACATCCCGCTGCGCGGCGCGCGCTGCGTGAAGACCCCGCAAGGCAGGATCGCCGTCTTCCGCACGGCGGAAGGGGAGGTCTTCGCCATCGAGGACCGTTGCCCGCACAGGGGCGGGCCGCTCTCGCAGGGCATCGTGCATGGCAGGGCCGTGACCTGCCCGCTGCACAACTGGGTGATCTCGCTGGAGAGCGGCAAGGCGCTGGGGGCGGACGAGGGCGCGGTGAGGACCGTTGCGCTCCGCAACGAGGACGGCGCGCTGTTCATCGCGCTCGAAAACCTGATGGCGGCGGCCGAATAGGATGGAGAAGGAGGTCAAGACAACCTGCCCCTATTGCGGCGTCGGCTGCGGGGTCGTCGCGACCGTGTCCGGTGACGGCGCCGTCACCGTCAGGGGCGACCCGGACCATCCCGCCAATTACGGCCGGCTCTGCTCGAAGGGCTCGGCGCTGGCCGAGACGATCGACCTCGACGGCCGCATCCTGCATCCCGAGATCGGCGGGCGGCAGGCGACGTGGGACGACGCGCTCGATCTCGTCGCGGCAAGGTTCTCGGCCGCCATTGCCGGGCACGGGCCGGATTCGGTCGCCTTCTACGTTTCCGGCCAGCTCCTCACCGAGGACTACTACGTCGCCAACAAGCTAATGAAGGGCTTCATCGGCTCGGCGAACATCGACACCAATTCGCGGCTCTGCATGTCCTCCTCCGTCGCCGGCCATCGCCGCGCCTTCGGCTCGGACACGGTGCCGGGCACCTACGAGGACCTGGAGCTTGCGGACCTCGTGATCCTCGCCGGCTCGAACCTCGCCTGGTGCCACCCGGTCCTCTACCAGCGGCTGGCGGCGGCCAAGGCGAAGCGGCCGGGCATGAAGGTGGTGGTCATCGACCCGCGCCGCACGATGACGGCCGACATCGCCGATCTTCACCTGGCGATCCGTCCCGATGCGGATGTGGCCCTCTTCGTCGGCCTGTTCTCGCATCTTGCCGCCGCCGGCGCGCTCGACCGGAACTACATCGCCGCCCACACGGCCGGCTTTGCCGATGCCTTTACGGCCGCCTCGGCCGTTTCCTTCACGGATGTCCTGGAGCGGACCGGCCTTCCGGCCATGCAGCTGCGCGAATTCTACCGCCTCTTCGCTGCGACGGAGAAGGTGGTGACCTGCTACAGCCAGGGCGTCAACCAGTCGTCGTCGGGCACGGACAAGGTCAACGCCATCCTGAACTGCCACCTTGCGACCGGCCGCATCGGTCGGCCGGGCATGGGGCCGTTCTCGCTGACCGGCCAGCCGAACGCCATGGGCGGGCGCGAGGTCGGCGGGCTCGCCAACATGCTCGCCGCCCACATGGCGATCGAAAGCCCCGAGGATCGCAGCCGCGTGCAGCGCTTCTGGCGGTCGCCGAAGATTGCCGGAAGGCCGGGGCTCAAGGCGGTCGACCTGTTCCGGGCGGTGGCGGAGGGGCGCATCAGGGCGCTCTGGATCATGGCGACGAACCCGGCCGTCTCGATGCCGGATGCCGATGCCGTCGAGGCGGCGATCCGCGCCTGTCCCTTCGTCGTCGTCTCCGACGTCGTGAAGGCGACGGATACGGCCCGCCATGCCCATGTGCTTCTGCCCTCGCTCGGCTGGGGCGAGAAGGACGGCACGGTCACCAATTCCGAGCGGCGCATCTCCCGGCAGCGGCCTTTTCTCGACGCGCCCGGCGCGGCGCGGGCCGACTGGTGGCAGCTTGCCGAGGTCGCCCGGCGCATGGGGTTCGCGGACGCCTTCGGCTACGACGCCCAGGCGCAGGTCTTCAACGAGCATGCGGCGCTCTCGGCCTTCGAGAACGGCGGCAGCCGCGATTTCGATATCGGCGCCTATGCGGGCCTCGACCCGCAGGCCTACGACGCCCTTTCGCCCTTCCAGTGGCCGCAGCCGGCGGGGCGGCAGCCTGCGCAGACCCGCTTCTTCGCAAGCGGCGGCTTCTACCATGCCGACGGCCGGGCGTGCCTCGTCCCGGTCCGGCCGGCGGCGACGGACCGCACGGACGCCGCCTGTCCCTTCACGCTGAACACGGGCCGCATCCGCGACCAGTGGCACACGATGACGCGGACCGGCAGGAGCGCGCGCCTCTCGGCCCATACGGCCGAGCCCTTCGCCGAGCTTCATCCGCGCGACGCGATGGAGATCGGCGTCGGCAATGCCGGCCTCGTCGAAATCGAGAGCCCGCGGGGCAGGGCCATCGTGCGTGCGCTCGTCACCGAGCGCCAGGCGCGCGGCAGCATCTTCGTGCCGATGCACTGGAGCGGCCAGTTCTCGGCAAGGGCCCGCATCGACGCGCTCGTGCCTCCCGTCACCGACCGGTTTTCCGGCCAGCCGGCCTCGAAGAACGTCGCCGTCGCCGCCCGCCCGTTCAGGGCGGCGCATTACGGCTTCGCCGTCTCGCGGGCGAAGCCGGAGAGCCTCGATGCCGCCTATTGGGCGCTGGCGAAGGCGCAAGGCGGCTGGCGCACGGAGCTTGCCTTCGAGCGGCCGGTCGAAGACTGGAGCGCCTGGTGCCGGCACGCCTTCGGCGTGCCGGATGGCGCCGAGCCGCTCGGCTATGCCGACCGGCAGACCGGCGACCTCCGGCTTGCCTTCTTCGACGGCCCGCGCCTGCTCGCGGCCCTGTTTCTCGCCCGCGAGCCGGTGGCGGCCGCGCGCAGCTGGGCGGTCGCACAGCTTGTGGCCGATCACGCCGACCGGCGCAGGCGCTTCGCGCTCGTCGCCGGCCGGCCGGGGAGCGACAAGCCGGATCCCGGCGCCACCGTCTGCTCCTGCTTTTCCGTCGGCGTCAACCAGATCGTCGCGGCCGTGCGCGGCGGCTGCGGCAGCGTCGAGGCCGTCGGCAAGGCGCTGAACGCCGGGACCAATTGCGGCTCCTGCCGGGCCGAGATCGGGGGCATCGTCGACGCATGCCTCGCCGCCGCCGCGCAGTGAAGGCGCACGCGGCGGCCTGGAAGGCAGCGCTGCTTGCCGCCTGTGGCGATCGCATCAACGCCTGGCGCGTTTTGGTTCCATAACAAGTCTTATGTGATTCAATGGCCGTAGAGGGTACATTCTATTTCCAAGTGCGACTTGCGAATGATGCCAATGGGTTATCAGTCGCAAGGACGCTGCCATGAAACGCACCTGCTCCCCTGACGGACCGGATGAACGGCGTGGCCGGATGCGTCCGTCCTTGAAATGCGATGCGACACATGACATATATGAAGCGACACTTGACGCGGAGAACGACATGGCCGTCGCAGCGAAAGCCCCTTCCTCAACGGTCGCCGGCGGCGACCTGCAAAAGATCGAAGCCCTGCTGGGTGGCTCCAGGGTGCTCGCACGCCGCCTGACCAATGCGCTCGACGCGCATGAGCTGCTTCTGCACGGCCTGCCCGCTTCGGCGCTCGATCACCTTGTCGGCAATCTCGTCGTCATCGGCAAGAACGAGTCCCTCGAAAAGGCGGTCGGCATGAGCCTGCGGACCTGGCAGCGGCGGAAGGACATGCCCTCGAAGCCGCTCAGCCAGGAGCAGAGCGGCCGCACGTGGAAGTTCGCCGAGATCCTCGCGAAGGCGACGGACGTCTTCGGATCGCAGGCGGAAGCCGAGCAATGGCTGGAGCGGCCCGCCGTCGGGCTCGACCAGCGCCGTCCGATCGATCTGCTGGGCACGCCTGCCGGCGTCGAGCTGGTGGAGGATCATCTCGACCGCCTCGAATACGGCGTCTATGCATGAGCTTTCTGCCCGTTGCGCTCGGCGGGACCGAGCTCGTCGCATGGCGGCTCGACCGGGCCGTCCATGCGGCGACATGGGACAGCGGCGAAGGCGCCTATCGGTTCGGCGGGCGCTGGAACAGCAAGGGCGTTCGCGCGGTCTACTGTTCCCTCGATCCGGCGACGGCGATCCTAGAGGTCGCCGTCCACAAGGGGTTCCGGGCGCTCGACACGGTCGCGCACACGATGACGGCGGCCGCCATCGCCGAGCCCGCCGGTGTCCATGTCGTCGATCCGGCGAGCGTGCCCAATCCCAACTGGTTGCGGCCGGGCATCCCGGGCGCGGGGCAACAGGCTTTCGGAGACGATCTGCTGCGCCGCCACCGGTTCGTCGCGATCCCGAGTGCGGTCTCGATGCACAGCTGGAACCTGGTCTTTCTGGCGGGCGGCGCGCCGGGCGGTTATGCGCTGAAGCTGCAAGAGGCCTTCGCGCTCGACACGCGGCTTCACCCGCCCGTAGCCTAGCCCGCCTACCCCTTGACGCCTGAGGAGATCATGACGGCCTCCGTCACCTTCTTCTGGAAGATGAGATAGGCGATCGCGACCGGCATGGCGCCGAGCAGGGCGACCGACATCAGTCGCGCATAGAAGACGCCGAAAGCGTCGTTGACCTGGGTGATGCCGACGGGGATGGTCATCCTGTTTTCGGTCGTCACCGCGAGGAACGGCCAGAGGAACTGGTTCCAGGCCATGATGAAGGTGATGATCGCAAGCGCCGTGGTGATCCCCCAGTTGAGCGGCAGGTACACCTTGAACAGCAGCGTGTAGTCGCCGCCGCCATCCAGGACCACCGCTTCGCGCATCTCCTTCGGTACGGCGTCGAAGAACTGCTTGTAGACGATGATCACGACGGGAACGATGAGCTGCGGCAGGATGATGCCGGCCCAGGTGTTGATCAGCCCCAGGTCGTTCATCAGGATGAACTGGGTGACCACGAGCGCCTGGGACGGCACCATGAAGCTCGCGAGCACGATGCCGTAGAGCAGCCGGCGGCCGGGAAAGCGAAGCTGCGAGATCGCATAGGCGCACATCATGCCCGAGACGATCACGGTCACCGTGATGATCGCTGCCGTGCCGATGGAATTGACGTACCAGTTGAGGATGTTCGAGTTCCAGAGGATGTCGGCATAGGCGCCGAGGTTGAACTCGTCCGGAATGATGCCGGCCTCGTTCGACACGACACGCTCCTCGGTGCGGATCGAGGTGATGAAGGCCCAGTAGAGCGGGAAGATCCACAGCGCGGCGGCCGTGAATGTGCCGACGGTCAGGACCCCGTTTTCGATCTTTCGGATGGATCTCATCGGCCGCCCCTTGCACGCAGAAGCTGGAATTGCAGCACCGAAAGCACCGCGATGACGACGAACAGCACGAGCGCGATGGCCGATGCATAGCCGCCGTGGTTGAGCTGGAACGCCTCGCGATAGACCATCAGCAGCAGCACGTAGGACGAGTTGAACGGACCGCCGCTGCTCAAAAGGTAGACCTGATCGAAAATCTTGAGCTGCAGGATGAGTTGCAGCGTCAGCACCAGCGCCGTGACCGGCCAGAGCAGCGGCCATGTGACCCGGGTGAAGAGCTGAAGCCGGCTGGCGCCGTCGAGCTGGGCCGCCTCGTAATAGTCCTTCGGGATGTTGCGCAGGCCGGCGATGAACAGCAGGACGTTGAAACCGTTCGTCCACCAGATGGTCACCAGCGCCACCATGGGCATCACCCAGTAGGGATTCTTGAAGACCGGCACCGGCTTGCCGTAGAAGAAGGCGATGACGGGCTGCAGCACACCGAACTGGAAATCCAGCATCCAGATCCAGATCTGCGTCACCACCGAGACCGGCAGGATGTAGGGAAGGAAGAAGACGGCCAGCGCCAGCGCCTGCAGCGAGCCGCGCAGGCGGGTGATCATCAGCGCGATCGCAAGGGCCAGCGCCGTCGTCGGAACGACCGTCAGCAGGATGAAATAGCCGTTGTTCTTCAGCGAGGTCAGGAACAGCTTGTCGGTCAGCAGCCGCTTGAAATTGTCGAGGCCCACCCATTCCCCGGAGCCGATCAGCGGCGAGTTCGTCAGGCTCAGCTCGACGAGCCGGATGGAGGGATAGAGAAAGACCAGCGCGAAGGTGAGCACGAAAGGCGCCACCAGAGTGGCGGCGACCGCCACTTCCTTGCGCCGGTTTGTGAGCATAGCCACGTCGAAACCCTCCCAAAGACGGGCGGCAGCCGCATCCTTGCCGATGCGGCTGCCGCCATCCGTCACTTCAATGCGTTCTCGAGGTCCGTCTTGACCTGCTCGGCGGCGGCCATGGGCTCGGCATAGCCGTGGATGGCGGGCGATATGACGTTGATCGCCGCGTCGTAGGCGGGCGAGGCCACCCCGGCAATCGGCGAGCGCGGATCGTAGGAAGCGGTGTCGGCCAGCGCCGAATAGGTGGCGTTGGGCTCCATCTTCTTGAATTCGTCGCTCTCGGCGACGGGCTTGTAGGCCGGAATGTGGCCGGCGTCGGCCCACGAGATGGCGTTCTTCTCCATCCAGCCGATGACCGTCATGACGGCCTTGCGCTTTTCCGGCGACATGCTGTTGTTCTTCGGAATGGCCAGGGCGTGCGAGTCCGCCCAGGTCGTCAGGGTGCCCATCAGGTTGGGCACCTGGACCGCGCCCCATTCGAAGCCGAGCGTGCCCTTCTTTCCAAGGTCGACCATGGTCGGCACCTCCCACACGCCGTTCAGCATGAACGCGGCCTTGCCCGCGGTGAAGAGGGCGACCGAGGCCTCGTACTCCGCCTGTTCGGGCTGCCAGCCGTTCGTGCCCCATGTGGTCATGACCTCTATGGCCTTGGCGGCCTTTTCCAGGTTTTCGCCGGGCAGCACCTGCTTGCCGGCGATCAGCTCGCCCCCCTGCTGGCGCAGGAGCGTATAGAAGACGCGGTAGGTGCCGCCGTCGTCCCCGGTCGCATAGGTGACGGGCGCCTCGGCGCCCTTTTCCTTGGCAAGGGCCAGCGCCTCCTCGAAGTCCTTCAGGCTCTCGATGCCGGTGAGCTTGCCATCCGCGTCGAGGAAACGGGAGCCTTCGAGATAGGACCTGTTGTAGTAGAGCACGATCGAATGGATGTCGAACGGCACGGCATGGAGCTTGCCGTCGTCGCCGCTTGCGGCCTTCACCGACTCCTCGAAGAAATCACTTTTGCTGAGCCCGGCATTGCCGAGGTCCTCGTCGGTGATCTCGTCCAGCACCCCCTCCTCCAGGCCGAGCGGCATGCGCGAGAGGTGATAGGTCATCACGTCGGGCCCCTGGTTGACGGCCACCGACGTGCGGATCTTCGTATAGTAGGGAATGCCCCATTCCAGCGTCGTGGCGGTGACCCTGATGTCCGGATGTTCCTCGTTGAACCGGCTGATGAGGGCCTTCATCCGCACGCCGTCGCCACCGGCCAGGAAATCCCACCAGGTGATATTCTCCTGCGCAAGGGCGGGAAAGGCCATGAGGGCGATCGCGCTCGCCGCAAAAAGCTTTCTGTATCGCATCGAAATCTCCTCCATCGGAACTTGCCGCTCTTCTCCCGTCAGCGGCGGGTTGAACCAACTCCACGAAACCGTCAGCGCAATCGACCTCCGTTCTTCGCGAAGACAAGCACGTCACCGGCGTCGGCCGAGAGCGCGACGGTCTTTCCGTTCAGGCTCTCGCGCCGCCCGCGCATTTCCACGACGATCTCCCTGCCGTCGGCGAGGCGGGCGTGCAGATAGGAAACCCCGCCGAGGTCCTCCTCCATCTCGACCGTCGCCTGGAAGCCGTCGTCGGCCGGATAAAGGTGCTCGGGCCTGATGCCGACCTTGACGCCCGTTCCCTCGCCGACATCGCAGGAAACCCTCGCGGAGATCTCCTTGCCGAGCCCTTCCAGGGCGATCCGCAGCATGTCGCCCGCACGCCCGGCCACGACGCCGTCAAGGAAATTCATGGCCGGCGATCCGATGAACCCGCCGACGAACTGGTTGTCGGGATCGTCGTAGAGCCGCAACGGCCGGCCGGCCTGTTGCAGCCTGCCGCCCTTCAGCACGAAGATGTGGTCGGCGAGCGTCATCGCCTCGACCTGGTCGTGGGTCACGTAGATCATGGTGGCGCCGATCTGCTTGTGCAGCCGGGCGAGCTCGATGCGCATCTGCACGCGCAGTTCCGCATCGAGATTCGACAGCGGCTCGTCGAACAGGAAGACCTTGGGCTGGCGCACGATGGCGCGGCCGATGGCCACGCGCTGGCGCTGGCCGCCGGACAGTTCCGACGGTCGCTTCTTCAGCTGTTCCTCCAGATGCAGGATGCGGGCCGCCTGGTGCACCATTTCGTCGATCTTCGGCTTCGGCGTCTTCTTCAGCCTCAGCGAGAAGGCCATGTTCTCGTAGACCGTCAGGTGCGGGTAGAGCGCATAGGACTGGAAGACCATCGCGACCCCGCGCTTGGCGGGCTCGACATCGGTGACGTCGCGCCCCTCGATCGAGATCGTGCCGCCGGAGGTGTCCTCCAGGCCCGCGATCATCCGCAGGAGCGTCGACTTCCCGCAGCCGGACGGACCGACGAAGACCGCGAAGTCACCCGTCGGAATATCCATGCTGACGTCGTGGATGACCCCGACCGGCCCGAAATTCTTGCTGACATTGCGCAAGGTGATTCCCATGGCGTCGCCTCAACCAACCTTCAGGCGCAGCACGTGATAGGAAAGCGCCGCCAGGGAGCCCTTCAGCTTGCCGTCCTCCACGCCGACGCCCGAGCCCTTCCTCGGAACGACGTGATCGGGCCGGTCGGGTCCGTTGGTGTCGTTGAGCTCGTAGCCTTCCATCGCGTGGTGCTCGACGAGCGTGAGGTCCGAAAAACCCGTGAGGCCGACATCGAGTTCCGCCGCCTCCTTGAGGTGACGGTTGACGATGAAGAGGGTGAGCAGCCCCTCCCCCCGGTCATATACGGCGGCAACGTCGAGGAAGGGCACGTCGTCGGCCACGTTGCAGTCGTAGGTCGGGCCGTCGACGGCGACCCTCAGCGCCTCCCCGCGCCCGTAGATCGAGGCGAAGCGGTAGGGATGGTAGATCGTCTGGCGCCAGGCCGGGCCGTTCTTCTCGGCGCGGATCGGCGCGATCACGTTGACGAGCTGGGCGATGCAGGCGATGCGCACGCGGTCGGAGCGGCGGATGAACTCGTTCAGCAGGCCGGCGACGAAGAGCGCGTCCTCGAAGTTGTAGGTCTCCTCCAGGAGGGCCGGCGCCTCCGGCCAGTCCCACGTGCGCCAGCGATGGCTGTCCTCATCGCGGATGTGATACCAGACATTCCATTCGTCGAAGCAGATATGGATGTCGTTCTTCGCCCGCTTCTTGGTCTTGACGTAGTCGATCACCCCGGCGATCGTCTGGATGTAGCGTCCGGTCTCCTCGATCTTGCCGAAGTAGTTGAGGGTGTCCTTGCTCTTGTTGCCGAAATATTTGTGCAGCGAGATATAGTCGACGTTCTCGTAGCATTCCTCCAGGACCTCGCGCTCCCATTCGGGATAGGTCGGCATGCCGTCGTTGGAGCTGCCGCAGACGATCGTCTCGATCGACTTGTCGAAGCCCTTGAAGGCCTTGGCCGTCTCGTTGGCAAGACGCCCGTATTCGGTTGCCACCTTGTGGCCGATCTGCCAGGGGCCGTCCATCTCGTTGCCGAGGCACCACATCCTCACGCCGTAGCCGTCCTCGCGGCCGTGCGAGCGGCGCAGGTCGCTCCAGGCGGTGCCGCCGGGAAAATTGACGTATTCGAGGAAGTTGCGGGCATCGTCCAGCCCGCGCGAGCCGAGGTTGACCGCGAGCATCATCTCGATGCCGGCCATGCCGGCCCAGTCGGCAAATTCGTTGATGCCGATCTGGTTGGTCTCCTTCGAGCGCCAGGCAAGGTCGAGGCGCACAGGGCGCTTGTCCCGCGGGCCGATGCCGTCCTCCCACCGATAGGCGGACACGAAGTTGCCGCCGGGATAGCGTATCGCCGGGATCTTCAGGTCCTTCACGAACCTGAGCACGTCCTTGCGAAAGCCCCTCTCGTCCGCCTGCGGATGGCCGGGCTCGTAGATGCCGCCGTAGATGGCGCGTCCCATGTGCTCGATGAAGGCGGAATAGAGCCGCTCGTCGATGTCGCTGATCTTGAAATCCCGATGGACGGCCACGCGTGCCTTCATATTGGCTCCTCCCAAGCATTCAAGTCTTACGATATAAATCGTATTACCCGATATAGTTTTGGGAGAACGCCGTCCTGTCAAGGGGGTGAATGTGCTGCGCTGCGAAGCACGGGTGGATGCGGCATAAAAATAATACTATTTATCTCTTTGTTTTCAAACGAAGAATTATATCCTGATCATAGTTGCCAAAACCGCGCCCAAAGATGTTGATGCCGCCCGGGTGCTTGCCCTCCGCCTTGACCTCGACCCGCAGGCGAATGGATCGATGCAGGTCCAGGTCGAGGTCTTCGGCTTTTATATCGGAAATCTTGTGGCCATCGACGAAGGTTCCCCCCGGCCCTATCGACCAGGTCTTCAGCATGCCGTACTGTGACCCTTTCAGCTTCCACCAGTCGGGCGTATAGGTGCCCCGCCGGTCGCCGAAATCGCCCGGTGACGTCCACACGCCGATTTCCCTGCCGTTGACGGAAAGCACGATATCGGACGGCCAATTGGCGAGGGTACCGGGAACCTCGGAGCTTACTTCCATAACGATTTCAATGGTTTCGATATTGTCGCCGCGCAGCTTGGCGTTGTTCGGGAACTGGTATTCGATAAACCCGCTGGTAAACCAGAGCAGGCTTGCTTTCATCCGTTCGGGATCCATGAAGGTCTCCGGCACGTCGAGAAGGCCGATGATGCCCTCCGTCGAGCAGATGCCGCAGGGGCCGGTGACCGCACTGTTGGTGTAAAGGCCAAGGGGCATCGAGACTTCGATGAGGTTGGGCGACAGCGCCTGGCTGCTCGGGTGGAAGGTGACGATGAGCTCGTCGTAGACGGCGAAACAGATCTTCTGGTTGCCCTTGCGGGCCTTCTGCACGTCGGAGCGGATGAGCCCGGCCTTTTCGAGAACCTGAAGATGGGATGAAACGGACGATTGCGGCAGGCCCGACACCTGCGCCAGGTCGTTGACATTCATTCCGGGCCGTTTGGATAATTCCTTCAATAGCTTGATGCGGGGAAGCGACAATACGCCCTTGAGCGCCGCGAGGTCTTTTTCGGGATCGATTACAAGGAATTTGTGCGTCATGGGCATGCCTGGAACGAAACGGTGCCCCATTTGTATCGGATTTCTTGATTAATATACATCCCAATCCCGCGCCTTTTCGACGGGCTTGGAAGAAATCGAACGCGGGCGGCCGCGGCCGTGAACGATCGCCCATGGCGGTGGGCACCACGCTGTTCACGCCGCCGTCAATCCATATTCGCCGGCCCGCCCGCCAGGCGGTCCGTCCCGCCGGCGGCATCATGAGCCGGGCTGCGGCTCGAAGCTGTTGAACTGGCCAGGCTGCTGCGAAACGGGAACGCGTGCGAAGAGCGCGCGCGTATGCGCCGCCTGGAATGGTCCCAAAGGGGCATTGGCGGCAGCGCAGAGATAGAGTTTTTCCGAAAGGCGGCGGCTTTCCAGTTTTGCGAAGAGAAAGCGCCCCTCGGCCACGCCCGCCGCGGCATCCAGCCAGGTCAGGAAGCTGATGCCCCTGCCCGCCGCTACATATTCCATGATGAGGGCAATGGAGTTGCTCCTGAGCGCGATGTGCGGTTCCGCATGAATGCGGTAGACCTCCGCATCCAGCCGCGGCCAGACTGAAAGGCTGGTATCGGGCAGGCAGAGCGGCCGGCCGAGGCAGTTCTCGATGCGGAACGGCGGTTTGCCCGACGGCGCAAGTGCGGGTGCATAGACCACGCCGAGGTCGTAGCTCCGTTCGTCATAGACCCGAAGCTCCGGCAGGCGCGGCACGTTGAAGGCAAGGAGCGCGTCGATCTCGTTGCGGCAGAGTTGGGCGACCAGCGTGCCGGTGTCCCCCACCGAGACCTTCAGCGTGGACGGCCCCGTCCCCGCCTCCAGCCCGGGCAGGATATAGGGCACCAGGCATTCCATGACGCCGAGGCGCAGCGTTCCGGCCACGTTGCCGCCCGCCTGCTGCAGGGCGGCGCGCAACGCGCTTTCGTCGTCAAGCCAACGCTCGGCCTGCGCCAGCAGCACTTGCCCCTGCTCCGTCAGTTGCACGCCCTGCGGCGTGCGCACGAACAAACGCGCGCCAAACGTCTGTTCGAGGATCTGCATCTGTCGGCTGAGGGCGGAAGCGGAGAGGTTGAGCTTCTCCGCCGCGCGGCGGATGGAGTGCTCGCGCGCCACTTCGACGAAAGTGAAAAATTCCCGCGAGAACGCCGACACGGCCCGCCTCCCCCGTTCAGTTTTTTCGCACACTATGCGCAATTCATTCTAATTGGCGCAAGCCCCCTTCTGGCGCACTCTGACCCCGGGAGTTCCAGGCTTTCAGGAGGAGTGAAGAATGCTCGACAGACAGAACAAGGAACAGGCGACGGACATAGACCTGCGCAATCTGCGCGAGACGATGAAGATCGCGGAAGAAAGCCGGGCGGCCGGCAACCATCCTTTCGGCGCGCTGCTGGCGGGACCGGATGGAGCCGTGCTCCTCACCTCGGGCAACACGTTCAAGGACGACAAGGGCGTCGGCCATGCGGAGATGAATGTCGCGCGTGCGGCCGCCAAGGCCTATGCGCCGGAATTCCTGGCCGAATGCACGCTCGTCACCTCGGTGGAGCCATGCTGCATGTGCGCCGGCGGCACCTACTGGGCCGGCATCGGCCGCCTCGTCTACGGTATGACGGAGAAGCGTCTTGCGGAACTGACCGGCGACAACCCGGAAAACCTGACCATGGACATGCCCTGCGGGCACATTTTCGACGCCGGGCAGCGCAAGGTGGAGGTCGTTGGCCCCGTGCCCGCACTCGAAGGGGAGATTGCGAAAGCGCATGAAGGCTTCTGGTGAGAACCGCAAGTCGCCCTTTCCCTTCCCCTTTCCGGAGTTCAGACCATGTCCCAACAAGCGCACCATGGCGCGGCTGCGGCCGGCGCCAACCAGACCGCACGGCATGTCCATCCCGTCGATGAAATCCTGCCGCCCGCCCGCATGGCGGTGCTCGCGCTCCAGCACGTGCTCGTCATGTATACCGGCGCCATCGCCGTTCCCTTCATCATCGGCAGCGCCCTCAACCTCACCCAGGCCCAGATCGCCTACCTGATCCAGGCCGACCTCATCACCTGCGGCCTCGCGACGCTGATCCAGACCGTCGGCTTCTGGCGCTTCGGCGTGCGCATGCCCCTGATGCAGGGCATCACCTTCGCTGCGATCTCGCCGGTCATCGCCATCGGCAGCAACCCGGCGATCCTGGCGGACGGGCCGAATGCCGGCCTGCAGGCGGTCTACGGCGCGGTCATCGCCGCGGGGCTCTTCGCCATCTTCATGGCCCCGCTCGGCCGCTACATCGTCAGGGCCTTCCCGCCCGTCGTCGTCGGTGCGGTGCTGACGGTCATGGGGCTCAGCCTGCTACCGGTCGCGATCCAGTATGCCGCGGGCGGCTTCGTGCCCGACGCGGGCAAGCCGGCCTATATCGGCCTTGCCTTCCTCGTGCTTGCCGTCATCGTCCTGCTGAACGTGTTCGGCCGCGGCTTCGTGAAGAACATCTCGGTCTTCCTGGGCCTCATCGTCGGCGTCGCTTTCGCCGCCGTCCTGGGCATGCTCGATTTCAGCGCGGTCAGGGATGCGGCGCCGCTCGCGGTGGTCACGCCCTTCCATTTCGGCATGCCGACCTTCCATCTCGTGCCGATCCTGACCATGTGCCTCGTTGTCGCCATTACCTGGGTGGAATCCGTGGGCGACACGATCGTCGTCGGCGATATGGTCGGCCGGCCCGCAACGGAGCGCACCATCGCCGACCTGCTTCGGGCCGACGGCCTGTCGACGATGCTCGGCGGCATGCTGAACTCGTTCCCCTACACGGCCTTTTCCGAGAATGTGGCGCTGGTGAACATCACGGGCGTGCGTAGCCGCTGGACCGTGGCGCTGGCGGGCGGCTTCCTCATCGTGCTCGGCCTGTCGCCGGTCCTGGCAACGGCTATCGCCTCGCTGCCCAAGCCCGTGGTCGGCGGCGCCGGGTTCGTGATGTTCGGCACGCTCGTCGTCGTAGGCATGAAGACCCTGCAGAAGATCGATTTCGACACGACCTTCAACAATTTCATGGTGGTGGGTCTGAGCGTGGCCATGGCGATGATCACCATCGTCAAGCCGGACTTCTTCCAGTTCATGCCGGAATGGTCGCAGGTGGTCTTTCATTCCCCGGTGATCATGGGCGCGGTCACCGCCATTGCCATGAACGCCGCCCTCAACGGGCTGCGCGCGCAGGGACAAGTTGTCATGGCACACTAGGGCCCCCTCCCCCGGGGCCAAAGTGACGCCTGCCGGAAGGCCGTGGCCGGAAGGTCCCGGCCTTCCGGGCCACGGCCGGACGACCGTTCCACCCGCGATGCCTCGATGGGCATTCTTTGCGCGATGCTCGAAATCGTCGTCTTCCGCAGGCGGCGCCCCTGGCTATGCGGCGAGGTGCCGGTTGCGGTCGCCCGGTCCTCATGGGCAAGATGTGACGGAAGGGGACGTGGGACTACACGAGCGCGCCGAGATCGAGGAAGGCCTGGAGCTGCTGCGGCGAATGCCCGCCCTTCATGATGACGCGAAAGGCCTTTCCCTGCGCCTTGAATTCTTGCGCGGTCTTCAGCGCCTCGGGATAAAGCAGGTCGGGCTCGTTGCGGGTATCGGTTCCGTCCGGATCGAGCGAACTCAAGGCGATGACCTGGAATGTGGCTGGCATCGGCTTCTCCCTGCTATACTGTGTCGGCACCCGGGCTAACCCTCGTTCCCGTCCGAAACGAAATCTTCCGGAACCGCCGCCCGCGTCCGCCGCAGCGCCTCTGCCTGGTCGAGCCACTTCCGGCGCAGGACGCCGTCGATCGCAAAGGCGATGTCCTCCGCGTTCCATCCCGCCTCTTCCAGTTCGCGGACAAGGGTGGTCAGCTTCTGATCGACGATGGCGTGCAACTCGTCGATCCCGGAGGGGGGCTCATTTCTCATCGTCAATGGACCTTTCTTCTGCCAGCGTCGTGTGAGCCGTCCGAATTTGGATCGCCACAACGCCTGAACGCCGCAGTTGCCATCGGGTTTCACAGGAAGACGGCGAATGCGGTGCTTTTCGGCAGGCTCGGCCTACCAGCCGGCGAAATCCGCAAGGAGGGTTTCGTCCACCCGCCCCGCTGCGACATCGGCCAGTGCCTGGTCGACGATCGCGACGCCTGCCTGGGCTTCCGCCTCGGTCAGTGTCAGGGGAGGCGTGAACTCCAGCACGTTGGAACTCACGCCGACGTAATAGAGCACGAGGCCGAGCTCGAAGGCGCGGTAGACCGTCAACGCCGTCTGGCGCGCGGCCGGCCTGCGGCTGGAGCGATCCGCCACCAGCTCGACGCCGAGGGCAAGGCCCCGGCCGCGCACGTCGCCGACGAGGGCATGGCGCGCCGCGAGGCGGCCGAGCGCATCGCGCAACACCTGTCCGCTTCTTTCCGCATTGGCGACGAGGCGGTCCTGCTCGATCGTCTGCAGGACGGCGAGCGCGGCGGCGGCGCAGACGGGGTTGCCGTGCACGGTTTGCAGCGAGAAGGCGACGGCGTGGTTCATGATCGCCTCGGGGCCGGCCACCGCGGAGATCGGCAGGCCGCCGCCAAGGCCCTTGCCGAAGACGACGATGTCGGGCTCGATGCCGGAATGCTCGAAGGCGTTGAACCGGCCGGTGCGCCCGAGGCCGACCTTCACCTCGTCGCAGACGAGGAGGATGCCGTGCCTGCGGCAGAGCGCTTCCACCGCCTTGAAATACCCGTCCGGAGGCACCAGCATGCCGCCGTCGGACTGGATCGGCTCGATGAAGAAGGCGGCGACCTCCTGCGGCGGGACCTCGGTCGCAAGGAGCCTTTCGAGATGGGCAAGGGCGGCGTCCCTCGCGGCCTCGGGGCTGCCGGCGGCGTGGCTGTCCGGATAGGGGACGAGCGTCAGCCCGGCCGCCCGGCTGCCCTGCTGCGCCGGATGGCCGGAAACGGCCATCGAGCCGACGGTGCCGCCGTGATAGGCCCCGGAAAAGGCGAGGATGCGCGGCCGGCCGGTGGCCGCGACCACCATGCGGGCGACCGTCTCGTTGGCGTCCGAGCCGGAATGGCCGAACCAGACGCGCCCGCGGGCGCGCTCCGGCACGAGGGAAAGCAGCTTCTCGGCAAGCAGCACCGTGGGCTCGTTGGCGGTGGAGAGGTAGCTCGCGCCCGCCTGGTCGCAAAGCGCGCGGTCCACCGCCTCGCGGATGGCGGGATGCGAATGGCCGAGGCTCGCCGCGCCCCAGGAGGCGGCGAAATCGAGAAGCCTTCGCCCGTCGTCGCCGGTGAGATACGCCCCGCTTCCGCCGACGACCGCCTGCGGAAAGAACCGCAGATGCGCCATTTTCGAGACCGATCGGCTTTCGCGCGTGTAGAGGCCGGGCATGGTTCCATCCTCGTTACTTGAAGAAGGTCAGGACCTCGTCGAGCGAGACGACATGGCAGTAGATCATGTTGATGATCTCCAGTTCCCGCCGGTGCAGCTCGTCCGTCGCCGCCGCGCCACAATCGTCGACCACGACCACGCCGAAGCTTTCGTCCGCGAGGCTGCGCACCGTCGAGGAGACGCACTGGTCGGTGAAGATGCCGCAGCAGATGACGTCCCGGATGCCCATATTGTGCAGGATGAGGCGCAGGTTCGTGCCGGTCAGCGCGCTGTCGGTCGTCTTGGTGATGACGATCTCGTCGGCACGCGGCTCGAGTTCCGCCACGACCTGGCCCTCGGGCAGGTCCTTCGGCAGCAGCAGGTAGTTGAAGCCGGGCTTCTTCTGGCTCAGCGAGCGGTCGCGCCCGTCCGGCTTCAGGCAGGCGATGCGCGCGAAGATGACCTCCACCTTGCGCCTGCGGCATTCCTCGATCAGCCGCGCCGTGTTCGGGATCACCGTCCCCCGCATGCGCTCGTAGAAGGGCTGCCAGCGGGCGGTCTCTTCCGGCGTGTCCTTCGGGTCGAGATAGGTGTTCTGGATGTCGATGACGAGCAGCGCCGTCGTTGCCGGGTCGAGCGCGATGTCGTCCGGCTCTTGCGCGTTGGCGTAATAGAAGGAACGGTAGGCGGTTTTCCAGTTCATGTCGCTGTCTCCTTCTTGCGGCGGGCGCGGGTGAGGATGTGGCCGATCTCCCGGTTCGGGAAGAGGCCGCCGGGCTTGACGACCATGACGGCGATCATGGCGAGCGCCAGCACGATCTCGGTGAGGCCGACGACCTGGCCGGCGCCGATGGCGGTGGCGTTCAGCGCGCCTTCCGTGCCGCGCAGGCCCTCGTAGGCGAAGGTGACGAGGATGGTGCCGGCGACGGCGCCCGTCACCGTGTTGGCCCCGCCGATCACCAGCATGGTGATGATGAGGAAGGTCTCCTTGAGATAGAAGGCCTTCGGCGCGAAGGAGGTGATGAAGTGGCCCCAGAGCGCCCCGCCGACGCCGGCGATGAAGGCGGCGAGGATGAAGGCCCGCCAGCGCAGGCGCGGGATATCGGCGCCGAGCGCGGCGGCGGCGACCTCGTCCTCGCGCGAGGCGCGCAGCAGCTTGCCGGTGCGCGATTCCTTGAAGAGCAGCGCCACGACGATCACGATGGCGGCGACGGCGGCGGCAAGCGGCATGTCCGTGGTCTTCGGCAGGCCGAAGAGCGTGCGCGGACCGTTGGTGAAGGCGCTCCAGTTGTTCATGACCGTGTAGAGCACGACGAGCAGCGCGAAGGAGGTGATGACGGCCGCCGCATCCGAAAGCCGCATGAGCGGATAGGCGACGACGGCCGCCACCGCCGCCGCCAGCACGCCGGCTGCCAGCATGGCAAGCAGCGGCGAGATTTCGATGACCTTCATGAATTCGTAGAGGTCCGGCAGCGCCATGCCCTTCATCTGCGCCGGGATGGTCAGCACGGCGGAGGTATAGGCCCCGAGCCCCATGAAGCCGATATGGGCGAAGGACAGGAGGCCCGAATTGCCCATGAAGGTCTGCAGGCCGACGACGAGCACCAGCGAGATCAGCAGGTTGGTGGCGATGCGGTCGTAGAGGCGGATGCCGATGAGCTGGCTGCCGACGGCGATGGCGGCGACGACGGCGATGAGGATGAGGGCGGTGAGATAGGAATGCTTCATGGGTCCGCTCCTCAAGTCCGCTGCCCGCTCGCCGGGCCCTTGACGAGGCCTTGCGGACGCCAGAGCAGGATCAGGATGACGAGGCTGAAGGTGAAGGCGTCGCGGAACTTCAGGAGGTCCTGCGACAGGGTGTAGTTGAGCGTCGTGTCGATCAGCGCCAAGAGGAAGCCGCCGACGACCGCGCCGGGAAGGCTGCGCATGCCGCCGATGACGGTGGCGATGAAGGCGACGAGCAGCGGTTCGAGGCCGACGCCCGGCACGACGGTGCCGATGCGCCCGATCCACAGGATGCCGACGACGCCGGCAAGGAAGCCGGACAGCGCGAAGGCCGAGGAGATGATGAGGTTCGCCGGCACGCCCAGCATGCGCGCCATGGTGAAGTTCGTGGCGGCCGCGCGCATGGCGATGCCGAGCGTGGTCCTGCGCATCAGGAAGGCGACGGCGGCGAGCAGCACGATGGAGGCGGCGATGGTGATGAGGTTGCGCACCGGCGTGATCGCCCCGCCGATCGAGACGGTCTGCGAGAAGACCTCCGGCAGCGGCACGTTGCGCGGGCGCGGCGAGATGAAGAGCAGCGCCGCGTTCTGAAGGAGGTTCGAGAAGGCGAAGGAGGTGATCAGCACCGCCGTCACCGACTTGGCGCGCACCGGCCGGAAGGCGGCATAGTCGGTGAGGATGCCGAAGACGATCGCCATGGCGACGGCAAGGACGGCCATGACGAGCCACGGCAGGCCCGACCCGCTGGCGAGGTACATCGTATAGCCGGCGACCATGATGAGCTCGCCATAGGCGAAGTTCACGAGGCGCAGGATGCCGTAGATGATGACGAGGCCGAGCGCCATGAGGGCATAGGCTCCGCCGAGGCTGAGCACGTCGATGACGAACTGGATCGCAAAAGCCATGGATCAGCCTCCCAGATAATGCGCGCTGAGATCGCTGGTCGAGCGGATCTCGTCCGCCGTTCCCGATGCGACGATCGCGCCGAGGCGCATGACATAGGCGCGGTCGGCGACGGCAAGCGCCTGATTCACGTTCTGCTCGACGAGCAGGATGGTGAGGCCCGATGTCTTCAGCGTTTCGATCATCTCGAAGATGCGCTCGACGATGGCGGGCGCAAGGCCGAGCGAGGGCTCGTCGAGGAGGAGGACGCGCGGCCGCGCCATCAGCGCGCGGGCGATGACGAGCATCTGCTGCTCGCCGCCCGAAAGCGTGCCGGCCGGCTGGCCGGAGCGTTCGGCAAGGCGCGGGAAGAGCGCGTGCAGCCTTTCGAGGTTCTCGCGGTTGCCGGCCTGGTCGCGGCGGTGGATGTAGGCGCCGAGCATGAGGTTCTCGGCGACGGTCAGGTCCGGGAAGACGTCGCGGGTCTCCGGCACGGTGGCAAGGCCGGCGCGGATGACCTGCTCGGGGCTGGCCGCCGTGATGTCCCTGCCTTCGAGCGTGATCGAGCCACCTGCCGCCTTCAGCGCGCCGGCGATGCATTTGATGGTCGAGGACTTGCCGGCACCGTTGGCGCCGAGCAGGCTCACCAGCTCGCCCCTGCCGACGGTGAAGCTGACGCCGCGCACGGCGCGGATCGTGCCGTAGCTGACGGAGAGGTCGCGGACGTCAAGCATGGGCCGCCCCCTTGCCGAGATAGGCCTCGATGACGGCCGGGTGGCTGCGGACATGGGCCGCGTCCCCTTCCGCGATGGTGCGGCCGGAGGCGAGCACGTGCAGCCGCTGGCACAGGCGCATGATGAGGCCCATGTCGTGGTCGATGATGAGAAGGCCGAGGCCGCGCTTGCCGGGCAGCTCGGAAAGGGTATGGAGCAGGGTTTCCGTCTCCGCGTCGTTCATGCCGGCGGCCGGCTCGTCGAGCAGCAGGAAGCGCGGCTCGGCGGCGAGCGCGCGGGCGATCTCGACGCGCCGCTTGTCGCCGTAGCTGAGGCTTTCGCCGAGCTCGTCCGCCTTCGCGGAAAGGCCGAGCTCGGCAAGCAGGCCGTTGGCGCGCTCCGTGGCGGCGGCGCGCGACGCGCCCTTTGCGAGCGCCGCGGCCTCGACGTTTTCCAGCACCGTCATCGTGTTGAAGAGGCGCACGATCTGGAAGGAGCGGCTGACGCCCGCAAGCGCGATCGCGCGCGGGGCAAGGCCCGACAGCGTGGTGTCGCCGGCGGTGATGGTGCCGGTCGCAAGCTTCACCTGGCCGGTTATGGCATTGATGAGCGTCGTCTTGCCGGAACCGTTCGGCCCGATGAGGCCGACGATCTCGCCGGTCAGGACGGAGAGCGACACGTGGTCGAGGGCGCGGAGGCCGGTGAATTCCACCGACACGTCATTTACCGCAAGACGCGTTTCAGACATGGCTTTTCCGAAGGTAGAGGGCCGGCCTTCTAGCCGGCCCGGGATGTCCGATCAGGGCTTGGGCAGGGATTCCGGCTTGCGCCAGCCGACGAAGCCCGGCTTGCCGCCCTTGAGCTCGATCACGGCGGCGGCCTTGTTCGGCACATGGCCTTCCTCCGCCGCGCCGTAGTCGAGGTCGCCGGTCAGAAGCTTGAACTGGCCGTCCTCGAGCGCCTTGGCGAGCGCGCCGCCTTCCGCCGTGCCGGCCGCCTTGATGCCCTCGGCGATCAGCATGATCGTGTCCCAGCCGGTCGACACGAACGAGGTGTCCGGCGCCTTGCCGTGCATGGCGGTGTAGAGCTCGATGAACTTCGCCATATCCGGATGCGCTTCCGGGCCCATCCAGGTATGCGTGACGAAATAGACGTTGTTGCCGAACTTCTCGCCGAGCGTTTCGTGCATCGCCGGATCGTCATAGGCATCGCCGCCGAGGACGGGCGCATCGTAGCCGACCTCGCGCAGCGCGCGGATGATCATGCCGATGTCCTGGCCGTAGGAGGAGACGAAGATCACGTCCGGCTTCTTGCCGAGCGCCTGGAGGCGCGAAAGCTGGGCGGAGAAGTTGTTGTCGCCGTTCGTGTAGGTGTCCTCCAGCAGGATCTCGCCGCCGTTCGTCTTGAACTGCTCGACGAAATATTTCGACAGCGACTTGGTGTAGGCGATGAACTGGTCGGTGACGACATAGGCCGTCTTCCAGCCCTTCTCCTTGACGGCGAAGTCGGCCGCGGTCGCGCCCATCGTGGTGTTCCACATGGAGAGCGTGAACTGCTTGTCGCCGAGCGACCAGGAGGAGTAGAGCGGGTCGGAGGCGCAGGTCGAGATGCCGACGAGGCCGGCCGACTGCGCCTCGCGGCTCGCCGGCGAGCCGAAGTCGAAGTCGCAGGGCGCGACGATGACCTGGGCGCCCTTGTCGATCAGCTCGACGGCGACGTTGCCCACCGTCACCGGATCGGACTTGCCGTCGATGTTGATGAACTCGACCTGCTTGCCGAGCACGCCGCCGTTGTCGTTGAGATACTTCACGGCGACCTGCGCGCCGTTGTAGCCGGGCGTGTCGAGCGGAGCCTGGATGCCCGTCATCGAGAGTGCGCCGCCGATCACGATCTTCTCGTCGTCGGCAAGCGCCGTGGAGGCGGCGAGCGCCAGGCCCGCAGCCGCCAGAAGCAGTTTGGAAGTCTTCATCATGGTCGTTCCCCTTTTTGATGCCTTTCGGCAGTGAAGTGTCGCGCGGTCCGGCCTTTTGTCTTGTTCTGCGGCCCGCTTTCCGGATGCTCCTCGTCCCGTCTTTCGTGTGGGCAGTATTTCCTACTGCCCGATTTCCTTCAGCAGCGCGTCGGTCGAGACCTGCCGGCAATAGCCCTTGATCGCGCCCAGCGACGTGTCGTGGCGCTCCTGCGAATAGGTGCCGCAGGCATCCGGCACGAGCGTCACGAGGTAGTTGAGGTCGCAGGCGTCGCGGACGGCCGATTCCACGCACTGGTCGGTCAGAAGGCCGCACAGCACGAGTTGTCTTACGCCGAGATTGCGCAGGACATAGTCGATATGGGTGGAGACGAAGACGCTCGACGAGCTCTTCGGGAAGACGATCTCGTCCTCCAGCGGCTCCAGCTCGTCGATCACCTTGCCGTCCCAGGAGCCCTTCGGCACGTTGAAGCCGGTGATCTTGTAGTCGAGGCTGCGGTCGCGGCCGTCCCTGGTGAGGCTTTCGATCGTCGTGTGCAGCACCTCGATGCCGGCCTTGCGGAAGCCGGCAAGCAGGCGCTGCATGTTCGGGATCGCCACCTCGTGGATGCGCTTGAAATAATAGCCGTACTTCCCCGCGATCTCGGCATCCGGAACGTCCTTGAACTCGCCGCCCTCGCGGCGCACGGAAAAGTTCTGCACGTCGATGAAGAGGATGGCGGAGGCGGCCGGGTCGAGCGGCACGTCGCGGGTGGTCGGATGGTCGGCGGCCATCAGGCGTTTCCTTCGAGGCTGGCTGCCGCAAGGCGGAGGGGACCGGCAAGCCGCCCGGCCCATTCCTCCTGCCCGCGGGCATCGTTGATGAGGTCGTTGCGCACTTCCAGAAGCACATGCGGAATGCCGCGCCGTTCGCCGTGCACCGGGATCGTGTAGTCGGAGATATCGTCGACGTGGTAGGGCGCGTTGAGCTTGACGGTGACGCCGGGATTGGCGGCGCGGAACGTTTCCGCAAGCCGCTCGGCAAGGCGGGCGTCGCGATTGTAGAGCAGGCCGAGCTCGAAATCCCTGACGGCGCCCGTCGCGCGCATGACCGGCGTGAAGCTGTGCACCGAGACGAGCAGAGGCGGCTTTCCGCCTGCCTGGCGCCGGTCGAGCGCGGCGGCGATCGCCTCGTGCAGGGGCTGGTGGATCTCCACATAGCGGCTGCGGCGATCGAGGTCGCCGACATCGGCATTCGCCGGCACCACCGTGCCGTCGCTCTGCGAGACGACGCAGTCCTTCGCCTCGAAGGGACGGTTGCAATCGATGACGAGGCGGCTGTAGCGCTGCAGGACGAGCGCGGCGTCGAGGCGTTCGGCAAGGCCGCGGGCGACGCCCTCCGCGCCGACGTCATAGGCGATGTGGCGGTCCATCTCGTCCGCGGGAATGCCGAGATCGCCGAGCGCGGCCGGCACGGCGCGGCCGGCATGCTCGCAGGTCAGGAAGATGGACGAGGCGCCGGCGGCGTTGACCCATTCCACCGGCTCCGGGTCGCCCGTCTGCAGCAATCTGGTCGTGTCGCGGCCTGCGAACCTGAGCATGGGGCGGGGATCCGTCATGAGCCCGCAAGGACGGGTTTCCATGCCAGGCAGTCAAAGAAATTTTTCGATCATAGTCAATCATGTTTTTCTGTTTGACTAATTTTTTTCATGGCGCGAATATCCGTGCCGATGAGGGGAACAGACGCCGATGAACGACGGGAAATCGTCGACGACGATCCGCACGAGGATACGCGACGCCGCAGCGCAGCTGACCGCCAGCGAGCGCAAGATCGCCAATGCCATCCTTGCGGACTATCCCTTCACGGGCCTTGAAAGCATCCAGGAGCTGGCGGCCAAGACCGGCGTCAGCGCGCCCTCCATCACCCGCTTCGTCAGCAAGATCGGCTGCGGCGGCTTCCAGGAGCTGCAGCGCCAGCTGATCGCCGAGCTGAAGGAGGGGCAGCGCTCGCCGCTCGACCTGAAGTCGAGCCAGAAGCCGGTCGGCCATTCGGAGTTCCTGTCGGAATATGTCGCGCGCCTCTCGGCCGTCATGCAGGAGATGACGGCGGCGGTCTCGCAGGCGCAGTTCGACATCCTCGCCGACCTGCTCGCCGATCCCGCGCGCAACGTCTTCCTGCTCGGCGGGCGCGTCAGCGACAATGTCGCCGCGTTCCTGTCGATCCACCTGCGCCAGATCCGCAGCGGCATCTACCACATGGCCGACAACCCGGAAATGTGGCCGGAGCATGTGCTGCGCATGCGCCGCAAGGATGTCGTGCTGCTGTTCGATTTCCGGCGCTACCAGCTCAGCCTCGCGCGCCTTGCCGAGACGATCGCCGAAAAGCGCGGGGCGACGATCGTCGTCGTCACCGACAAGTGGATGTCGCCGGCCGCGCGCAGCGCCGACCACATCGTCGCGCTGCCGATCGATGCCGGCACGGCGTGGGACACGGTGGCCGCCGCCATGGCGCTCGTCGAGGCGCTGATCGTGCGCGTCTCGGAGGCCGACTGGGAGGCGACGCAGAAACGCATCAACGACTGGGACGGCATCCGCTTCTCGATGCCGGGCTACGATCAGACGAACGGGGACGCCGATGAAACGTGAGGAAATGATGGTCGTGTGCTGCGGCGACCTTTCGGGCAAGGTGCGCGGCAAGGCCTTTCCGCTGGCGCAGATGGACAAGCGTCTGAAGCGCGGCGTCGGCTGGACGCCGACGAACGTGCAGATCACCTGCTTCGACGCCATCGCCGAGAGCCCCTTCGGCTCGCTCGGCGACCTCGTGCTCCTTCCCGATCCGGCGACGAGCGTCAGCATCGAAAGCGAGGAGGGCGCGCCGAACGAGAATTTCGTCATCGGCAATATCCGCTATACCGACGGACGGCCGTGGGAGTTCTGCACGCGGTCGATCCTCGAAGCCGCGCTCGAACGCCTGCAAAGGGTGGCGGGTGTCACGCTCTACGGCGCTTTCGAGCACGAGTTCCAGATCAAGCACCGCGTCACCGAGGTCGGCAAGGCCTTCACGCTCGGCGGCTTCCAGGAGGAGCGGCATTTCTGCGAGGCGGTCGTCGCGGCGATGCGCACGGCGGGCGTCACGCCCGACACGATCCTGAAGGAATTCGGCGCAGGCCAGTTCGAGGTGACGATGGGGCCGCAGAAGGGCGTCACCATCGCCGACCATTCGCTGATCACCCGCGAGCTCGTCGGCCTCGTCGCCCGGGAGCTCGGCTACGAGCCGACCTTCACGCCGATCCGCGACCCGGCCGGCGTCGGCAACGGCGTGCACATCCACATGAGCATGCTGGATTCGGCGGGCAACCCCCTCACCCACGATCCCGACGGCAAGCATGAGCTTTCCGACGTCGCGGGAAAGTTCGTCGCCGGCATCCTGAAATATCTCGACTCGATCATCGCCATCACCGCGCCGAGCGTCGTGTCCTACCTGCGGCTCACCCCGCATCGCTGGAGCGCCGCCTTCAACAATCTCGGTTTGCGCGACCGGGAGGCCTCCGTGCGCATCTGCCCGGTCTCCGACATCAGCGACGTCGCCCGCGCCGCCCAGTTCAACTTCGAGTTCCGCGCCGCCGACGGGGCCGCCAACCCGCACCTTGCGCTCGCCGCGATCGTCCATGCCGGCGTGCAGGGCATCGAGGAGGGGCTGGCGGTGCCGGAGGCGACGCAGGAAGACCTGTCGCTGCTGGGCGCAGCGGCGCTTGCCGCGCGCGGCTATGTCCGCCTGCCGCAGACGCTCGAGGCGGCCCTCCAGCGCTTCAGGGAGAATGCGACGGTCTGCGGCTGGTTCCCCGATGGGTTCGCGGACGTCTACGTCAAGCACAAGGAGGGCGAAATCGCCCACCTCGCCGGCAAGACCCAGACGGAAATCTGCGCGGCCTACGAAAACGTCTACTAGCGCCCCGGGAAAGCCGGCGCGCCCCTGCCCGGGAGGGATCGTTCGCACGCGGCTGCCCGCGCCAGATGGCCGGCCCCCTCGCCTCACCTCTCGGGTTCGCAGACGCCGGGCTCCGTCCATCCGCCCGGCCCCCTGCCCCGCTGCCGCCGCAATCGGCTGGTTCCTGGCGCTTTTGCAGGAAAGGACATGCCTTGCTTCGTATTCGCCACGCCGCTGCGCTCGCAGCCTGCCTTCTCGCCCTCCCCGCCGCCGGCTGCCAGAAGCAGGCCGAGCCGGAAGCAGCCGCCGCCGCGCCCGGCACCTGCAAGCGCGAGGCCGCCGACGCCCTCGTCGGCAGGGACCGGATTTCCGACGCCGACGCCATGCGGTTGACGGGCGCCACGATCGTCCGCCAGATCAAGCCCGGCGATCCGGTGACCATGGATTTCCGGCAGGAGCGCGTGACCATCGAGACCGACGCGGCCACCGGCAGGATCACCCGCGCCATGTGCGGCTGACCGGCGGCCGCATCCGGCAGGACGGCCTCGGCCGAGGCCCCCTGCCCTTCCCGCACGCTGCGCCTTCCCCCGTCTTCGGAGCGCGGGTTGACAGCTGTCAACGCCCCCTTCCCTCACCCGCCGGCCGGAACGTATCCGCGCCGCCGTTTGCGTGCGGCGAGACGGGCCGCGTCGCGCATGGCTTCGCCGCCGCTTCCCTTCTCCTCGCAGCGCGTGCGGCAATAGACGCCGATGCGGCCCCATTCGCGCACGAGCAGGACCGTGCCGAAGAGGTCGCGCGTCACCGTCAGCCGGTAGAAGCGGTTCATGTTGCGCGCCGGGTCGCGGCGGACGAAATGGCTTGACCTGTCCTGTTCCATGGGAGGAGTGTCGTTGGCCGGGCGAATCCTGTCCAACGACTTTCCTGAATCGGACGGCGCGCATCGATTCACGCCGCTGATGGGTCGCGGGGATGTTGACAGCTGTCAACAGGGCGGCGCCGGCCGCGCCCGGCGCGGTTACCGTTGGAGCGGCAAAGCCCCGCTTCCCGGCTCCCGGCCGCCTGTGCACAGGCGTTTTCCCGGCAAGAAAGGGCTTGACGCGACTCGGAGCTTGCCTCACCGTCCTTACGGAATGAGGCGAAGATTGCAGAAATCGCCGTTACTGCCCGAACCGTCTGTAGATTTTTTCGTCCCCGCATATCCCCGGGAAGGAGAATCGGCCGATAATGGGCGAGACGGTCTGCCGGGGCATGAAGCGCAGGCGGGCCGGAAATGAACGGAGACCCTTGGATGGCCCTGCCGTCGGAGACAACAATGGTAGAAGAGGCGCCGAGCCTTCGTCCGGCGGACGAGACCATCGCGGAGGATGCGCAGGCCCTTTCCGTGCAGCTGAAGGCCATGCGCGACCGGCTGTTTCCGCCGACCTCGCAGAAGACGCTGCGCAGCTTCACCTCGGGCGAGGCCGCGCGGCTGATCGGCGTCTCGGACGGTTACCTGCGGCAGATCTCGCTTGCGGGCGAGGGGCCCGAACTGGCGACCGGCCCCGGCGGGCGGCGCATGTACTCGCTCGCCGACATCGATGCGCTGCGCCATCACCTCGCCGAACAGGCGCGCGCCAAGGGCAACGACGCCAAGGCCCGCTCCTATGTGAAATGGCGCGACCCGGCGCGCGGCGAGCACCTGCAGGTGATCTCCGTCACCAACTTCAAGGGCGGCTCCGGCAAGACCACCTCCTCCGTCCACCTCGCCCAGCACCTCGCCATGACCGGCCACCGGGTGCTGGCGATCGACCTCGATCCGCAGGCCTCGCTCTCGGCGCTCTTCGGCTACCAGCCGGAACTGGACCTCGTCGGCAACGACACGATCTACGGCGCGATCCGCTACGACGACGAGGCCCGCCCGCTCTCCGCCATCGTGCGCAAGACCTATTTCCACAATCTCGATCTCGTGCCGGGCAATCTCGAGCTCCAGGAATTCGAGCATGCGACGCCGCGCGCGCTCTCCGAGCGCCGGCCGGGCGACCCGCACGGCCTGTTCTTCACCCGCGTCCAGAGCGCCCTCGCCTCCGTCGCCGACGATTACGACGTCGTCGTCGTCGATTGCCCGCCGCAGCTCGGCTACCTGACGCTCTCGGCGCTCTGCGCCTCCACCTCGGTCATCGTCACCGTGCATCCGCAGATGCTCGACGTCGCCTCGATGAGCCAGTTCCTGTTCATGACCTCCGACCTGCTCGGCGTCGTGCGCGAGGCGGGCGGCCAGCTCAACTTCGATTTCCTGCGCTACCTCGTCACCCGCTACGAGCCGCATGACGGCCCGCAGGCGCAGATCGTCGGCTTTCTCCGCTCGCTCTTCGGCAATCGCGTGCTGACCGCGCCCATGCTGAAATCCACCGCCGTCTCGGATGCGGGCCTCACCAAGCAGACGCTCTACGAGGTCGGCCGCGAGAACTTCTCGCGCGGCACCTACGACCGGGCGATGGATTCGCTGGAGGCCGTCAACAGCGAGATCGAACAGCTCATCCATACCGCATGGGGACGCACATGATGGCCAGCCGCGACCGCAAGAACTCGATCAAGGCGCTCTTCGGCGGCGACATCCTGCCCGCCGGCCCGCAGGCCGCGCCGGAGACGAAATCGATGCCGTCCGCCGGCGATCCTCCGGCCGGGCCGGGCCGGGCCTCCTCCGGCGCCGTCAAGGCCATGGGCCTGACGCTGTCCTCGATCACCCGCGAGGCCGAGGAGGCGCGCGTGCTGCGCCAGGCGCTCCAGGAGGGCGAGCGCGTCGTCGCGCTCGATACCGACAGGATCGACGCCTCCTTCGTCAGCGACCGCCTCAGCGACGAGGAACGGGACGATCCGGATTTCCTCGCGCTCGTCGAAAGCATCCGCGAGAGCGGCCAGCAGGTGCCGATCCTCGTGCGCCCGGCTGCAGGCCAAGGGCCGGGCGAGGGCGAGCGCTACCAGGTCGCCTACGGCCACCGCCGCCTGAAGGCCGCCCGCCGCCTCGGCCAGCCGGTCAAGGCGATCGTCAAGCCGCTCAGCGACGACGAGCTGGTGCTGGCGCAGGGCAAGGAGAATGCCGAGCGGCGCAACCTGAGCTTCATCGAGCGCGCGCTCTTCGCGCACACGCTGGTCGGCCGCGGCTTCGAGCGCAAGCTCGTCTGCGATGCGCTGGCCGTGCAGAAGAGCGAGCTGTCGCGCCTCCTGCAGGTGGCCGAGGCCGTGCCCTTCCGCTTCGTGCGCGACATCGGCCCGGCGCCGAAGGCCGGCCGGGAGCGCTGGATGGCGCTCGGCGCGCTCTTCCAGAACGGCAACGGCGCGGAAATCGAGAAGGCGGAGGACGAAGTGGCCTCCGAGCGCTTCCGCACGGCGCCGAGCGACGAGCGCTTCCAGCTGCTCTTCGACCGGCTGATGCGCCGCACGCCGAAGGCCGCGCCCGGGGTGGAGGACATCGCGCGGCCGGACGGCGCGGTCTTCGCCCGGGTGGAGCGCAAGGGCAGGGCGGTGCGCATCGCCTTCACGCCGGATGCCGACCCGGCCTTCATCGAGGCGCTCACGGCGCGCATGAAGGACGATTACGCGGCCTTCCTTGCGGCCCGAAGCGAGGCGGAAGCGGGGAAGACCTGACCGCAAATCGACCCGATTCGGCCGCGTGAGCGGCCGGCGAACACCAGAGAAACCAGCGAAAGGAAGCGCGGAGACAAGAAAAAAGGCCCCCAAAACGTCACCATTTCGGAAGCCCTCTTCTATGTAGCAATTCGAGAGAATCACTTCCGACAGTCAAAGTCAAGGGTCGGCGGCGCCTGCGCCGCGCGAAACGGAGAACTTCGTCTGCCAAAAGGCATGCCGTGCAGAAGCGGCGGGCCGGATGGAGGGCGTTGACGGGACCTCCTTGCCTCGGAAAGGGGACCCGACATGATGGAGCATATTGCAACGACGCCTTTCGGCGGCGGACGGATGAGTGCGCGCCTGTTCCTGCGGCAGCGCGAGGCGGCCGAGCGGCAGGAGAAGCTGCGCGCCGGCGACGGTGGCAACGACAGCGGCCGCGCCGACAAATGGCAGCTGATGCGCGCGCTGACGGAGGCCCGCCAGGCCTACGGCATCGGCGACCGCACGATCTCGGTGCTGGAGGCCCTCGTTTCCTTCACCACGGCGCGCGAGCTCGACGGCACGGCGCCG
This sequence comes from Shinella agrisoli, assembly GCF_046557955.1. Lineage (NCBI taxonomy): Bacteria > Pseudomonadati > Pseudomonadota > Alphaproteobacteria > Hyphomicrobiales > Rhizobiaceae > Shinella > Shinella agrisoli. The sequence goes on from NZ_JBJIEP010000006.1 coordinate 316,171, forward strand.
ATCATCGTCTTTCCCTCCAATCGCGAGCTTTCCGTGCGTGCCCGCGGCATGGCGCCGGCGACGATCCGGCGGCACCTGGCGGCGCTCGTGGAGGCCGGCATGATCTTCCGCCGCGACAGCGCCAACGGCAAGCGCTATTGCCGGCGGGACGACAACGGCGTGCTGGAGGAGGCTTTCGGCTTCGATCTTGCGCCGCTGGCGCTGCGTGCCGGCGAGATATTCGAGGCGGCGGAGGCCGCGCGGGCCGAGGACAGGGCGATCCGCGCGCTGCGCAGCGAGGTGACGCTGCACCAGCGCGATATCGCCAAGATCGTCGCCTGCGCGCTGGAGGAGGAGAGGGCGGGGGACTGGCTCGGCTTTTCCGACCGGCTTGCCGCGCTCGTCTTCGGCCTCGGCCGCCGCACGGCCGCCAATATCCTCGCGGCACGGCGGGACGAGCTGCTGCGCCTGCGCGCCGATGTGGAAAACGCTTATCTCTCAAGCCTTTCGGAACAGGAAATGAGCGCCAATGACCTTCAAGACGAGCAGCATATTCAGAATTCAAAACCAGACCAACCCTTTGAACCATACGGCCGGGAAAGTCATAAGGGCGAGGCGGCAGATGCCGAAGGGAGGGCGCCGGAGCAGAAGATGGCCCTCAGCCTCGGCCGGCTGGTGCGGATCTGCCCGCAGATCGCCGATTACGCGAAGGACGGCATCCGTTCCTGGGCCGATCTCCTGGCGGCGGCGGAGCTTGCGCGCTCCATGCTCGGCATCTCGCCCGATGCCTGGCGCAAGGCGAAGGCGGCGATGGGCAGCCAGGCCGCTGCGGTGGTGATCGCCGCCATGCTGGAGCGCGGCGAGGCCATCCGCTCGCCCGGCGGCTACCTGCGGAACCTCACGGAGAAGGCCGGCCGCGCCGCCTTCAGCATCTACCCGATGCTCCAGGCGCTGGAACGGGCGCAGGCGTGAGGCCTGCTCCCATGCGGCCGCCGTTGCCATGGCCTGCGGCGCGCCGGGCAAGCGGCCGACGGCTGCCCGGCAAAGCTTGGCCCCGGGCGGGAGGCGAGGGCCTTCGCCTCAGCGCCAGCCGAGGGCCGGGGCGACATGCTTGAGGATGGCCTCGATGACATGGGCGTTGTATTCGACGCCGAGCTGGTTCGGCACGGTGAGGAGCAGCGTGTCGGCTTCCCTGACCGCCTCGTCCCGCGCCAGCTGCTCGATGAGCCTGTCCGGCTCGTCGGCATAGGAGCGGCCGAAGATCGCGCGTGTCTTGTCGTCGATGAAACCGATCGAATCCTCCTCCTTGCCGCCGCGGCCGAAATAGGCCCGGTCGCGGTCGTCGACGAGGGCGAAGATGCTGCGGCTGACCGAGACGCGCGGGGTGCGGCCGTGGCCGGCCTCCTTCCAGGCCTCCCGATAGGCGCGGATCTGCGCCGCCTGCTGGATGTGGAACGGCTCGCCCGTCTCGTCGTCCTTCAGGGTGGAGCTTTGCAGGTTCATGCCGAGCTTTGCCGCCCAGACGGCGGTGGCGTTCGACCCCGCGCCCCACCAGACCCGCTCGCGGAGCCCCTCGGAATGGGGCTCGAGGCGCAGGAGGCCCGGCGGGTTGGGGAACATCGGCCGCGGGTTCGGACGGGCAAAACCTTCGCCCTTCAGCACGTCGAGGAAGACTTCCGCATGGCGGCGCCCCATGTCGGCGTCGCTGGTGCCCTCCTGCGGCTGGTAGCCGAAATAGCGCCAGCCGTCGATGACCTGCTCGGGCGAGCCGCGGCTGATGCCGAGCTGGAGGCGCCCGCCGGAGATGAGGTCCGCCGCGCCGGCGTCCTCGGCCATGTAGAGCGGGTTCTCGTAGCGCATGTCGATGACCGCCGTCCCGATCTCGATGCTCTTCGTCCGGGCGCCGACGGCGGCGAGGAGCGGAAAGGGCGAGGCGAGCTGCCGGGCGAAATGATGCACGCGGAAATAGGCGCCGTCCGCGCCGAGCTCTTCGGCCGCGACGGCAAGGTCGATCGACTGGAGCAGCGCATCGCCCGCCGAGCGGGTGCCGGATTGCGGGGAGGGGGTCCAGTGGCCGAAGGAAAGGAAACCGATTTTCTTCATGATGTCTGCCTTGACGCCGTGCGTCCGTTGCAAGGGAATGTTGCCCGCAACATGGGCAATCGCGCCGGACTTGAAAAGGCCGCCTGCAAGAACGCTGCGTTCACCGATTGCGCTTGAAATTGCGGAGAAAGAGCGCAGGGTGCCCCGCCGCTTCGCCATAGGCACGGGGCATGGGGGGGAACCCTGCCGGTGTGCCGGAAGGGGAGGGGGCGTTGATGCCGCGGCGGCGATGGGCATGAGCCTTGTATTTCCGGCGGCAGCCGTAAGGGAAACATCAAGCTTTTCCCCGCAGACTGGCTTTGTGCCGGCATAGCGCGTTGGGGACCGGGATTCCGGCCGGTCGCGTGACGCCCGTGCATCGCGCTTCCGGCAAACGGCCCATCCCCCGGGCTTGCCCGTATGGCGGCGCAGCGCCTTGCCGGGCGTGGTTTTCGCGCTCCTGCGCGGCGAAAGCGGACGTTCTCTCCATAAAGAGCAGAACATCCGATAAGGCAATCTTATCGGTCGTTTCATGCCGTGGACATGCGGTGCGGTTGGCGCGGAAAAGCGTGGATAAAACCGCACATCTGCTATAGGCTGGCCACCATGGATTCGCCTGTCGCCTCGCCCGGTTCCGCCCAGACGTTCACGGCCGCCCTGCCCGGCTGGGCCGTGCCGCGCGGCGGCGCGGCGGATGCGGCCGATGCGGCGTTTGCCGCCGGCGTCGCTTTGAAATCGCTCGACGATCTCGTTCGCGCCGCGCCGATCTGGGCCGGCTGCTGGCGCGCGCGCCAGGCCCTCAAATGCGCCGCCGTGGCGGTCCGGCTGCTGGGGCGCAGCGAGGACGAGGCGGCGCTGCGCGACGCGCTTTTGCTCACTGCCGCTGGCGGCGATCCGGGACCGGCCGGCCGGGTGTTTTCCGCCTTCGAAAGGGTTTCTACGCGAAAACCCGCCTTCTCCGCGAAGGCCGTGGCCGAGCTCGCCGATCGTCTCGGCCTTGCATGGGACGACCGGCTCGCCGCGGCGGCCGATCACGCCGACGATGCGCTCCAGTCCGCCCGCCCCGTCCCGTTTGCCGCCGCCGCGCTGGTGACGGCGATCCATGCCGAGCGGCCGGACGGCGAACCGCTCGCCTGGATGCTCGCCGATATGCTGATCGCGGCCAGGCTGAAATGGCATCGTCCCGTTCCGCTGCTGATGGCCGAGCGCTACGGCCCGGCCTTCAAGACGCCCGGCGGGCGCGGCCGCGTGCGCCCCGGCGATCCCGCCTTCCCGCGTGCCGTCTGCCTTGCCCTCACCGAGGGGACGGGCACGGCCCTCAGCGCCGCCGGCGCGATCGCCCGGCGCGCCGACACGCTGCTTGCCGCCGCGCCGAAGGTGCGCACCAAGGGGGCAGGGGCCGTCATCGAAAAACTGCTCGCCGCGGACGCCGTGCCGGCCTCCGCTCCGGGCAGCAACCTGTCGCGCTGGGCGGCGACCCGCCTGTTCGAACGGCTGGAGAGCTTTGGCGCCGTGCGCGAACTGTCAGGGCGCAGTTCGTTCCGGATCTATGGACTATGACAATGGCTGAACCGGACGCAGGCGGCAGAACACGAACGTCTCGGACAAAGGACGCAAGCGAACGCTTGTTGGATCGGGAGTTGGCGGACCTGCCGCCGGCCTTGCGCTGGCGCGAATGGATGCTGCGCGTCGAGGCGGTCATCTTCGCCGCGGCCGAGCCGGTCGGCCGCGAGGTACTGGCGCGGGTGGTCGGCAAGGACTGCAGCATCGATCTGCTGATCGACGACCTCATCGAGGAACTACGTGATAGACCCTACGGGATCGTCGCCGTTGCCGGCGGCTGGCAGCATAGAAGCCGCCCGGCCTATGCGTCCGCCATCCGCGCGTCGCAAGCCCCGGTGCGCGGCCCGGGGGCGGCGCTGTCCGACTTCGAGGCCATGGTGCTGGCGGCCGTCGCCTACTTCCAGCCGGTCACCCGCGGGGAGCTGTCGAAGATTTTCGGCAGGGAGGTCGGCCGCGACACCATCGCCGCGCTGCGGGCCGCCGGCTTCCTCGCCTCCGGCCCCCGCAGCCCGACCCCCGGCGCGCCCTATACCTATGTCACGACAAAGCTGTTCCTCACCGCCTTCGGCCTGAAGACCCTGCGCGACCTGCCGGACATCGAGGCGCTGGAGGACGCGGGCCTCCTCAGCCGAAAGGGCGTGCAGGAGGACGCCTCGGCGGACGAAGCCGATGGAGGCGAGGCGTAGGGTCCCCGCAGAGGGGGCTTCGGTATCGTCCTGGTCGGGCTGAGTTGGGACGAACTGGCGACAACGCTGCGTACGGGCATCGGCAGTGGCAGGGCGGTCGGCATCGATGTGACGATCTTCAATCCCAGGCTCGACAGGGACGGTTCCATCGTCCGGACCTTCGTGGATGTTCTGGCGGAGAGCATCGCATAGGCGGCGCCCAGAAGGTCTCGCGCATCGGCATCGAGTTCGACCAGGTCAACCTCGGCCTGCGCCGGCTGCTGGAGAAGGCGTTCCCGCATGTCGAACTCGTCGCTGGCCGCAACAAGCGAAGCTGAATGCTCGCCTCCGCTCCTGCGGTTCCGGTATTTGGGGCTTATGCTTGCGGTCCGAGGCGGGCCAGCGCTTCCTGCTCGGTCTTCTTCAGATATTCCGTCCTGAAATCGATCTCCAGCGCTGTCCACATGGGCAGATGATCGGACATCTGATAGGTGCGCCATGCGCTCGCATACCACTCGCGGGCCTGTTCGCGGGTGCGCGGATCGCCGGCATTCACCGATACGCCGTTGTCGAAGCTGCGCCGCTTGTCGTGCCTGTCGCGCATCGCGCTCTCGCCCATCTGATCGAAATACGCGTCGAAGTCGGAGGCGCCGGCGAGCGGCAGCTTGGCGCGGTCCCTGGGCTTCAGCACCGCAACGTCGTCGGATGATGCGCGGAACACGACCTGGAAGACATCCAGCACACCTGCCAGGCCCTTCCTCTGGCGCACCACGCCATGCCCCTTGAGCACCGCGATCTGGTCATAGTGCTTCGTCTGAAACATGTTGGTGGGAGCGTTCTGCAGTTCCTCCGCCATAGCGAAACCGTTATCGAGCAGGGCGTTCATCGTTGCATGACCGACCTTCTCGATGTTGAAGTCGCCGAGCACGATATAGGCTTCGTTGGCATCCTCGTCGCGCTTCTTCTCCTTGTTCCGCCGGCGCTCGGCCGCCGCCCGGCTCTGGAAGACGCGGGCGATCTGCGCGATCTCCCTGGTGCGCTGCTCCAGTCCCGCCCGTCCCTCACCGTAGAGCATGTGCACGGTGCAGAGGTTGAACTTGAACCATCCCGCCTGGAAGGAGACGAGGAACGGCGTGCGCACGAATTGCTGTCCACTCAGGATCTTCGAGCCGTCGGGCAGCTTGAGCACGGCGCCGGGCGGGATGTCGCTCTCGGTTCCGTCGGCAAGGATGAGCTTGCCGCCAGGGGGTATCTCCGCCCTCTGCTCATTCAGCCGGATGAGTTCGTCCTCGAGAAGTGTGATCTCCCCGGCGATGGAACGGAACCGCACCTTCCGCGTGTCGAAGAGGAAGACCATGCGCTCGTCGTTTCCCGGCTTGCCCGGCGACGTGTCGGTCGCAATGAAATCCCAGTCCCGTCCGAGGATCCGTTTCAACGTGTTGAAAAGATCGAGGTCGTCGTTGACCTCCTGCACGGCGACGAGGTCGAAGGCGGAGATGAAGGCGGCGATATAGTAGAGCGCCTCCAGCGTTCGCTCTCCATGGCCCCGCGCGCCCTTTCTGCCGAAGTCGCGAAGATTCCACGTCGCCAGCAGCAGCGTGGTGTCGGAATCCTTCGAGGGAACGCCCGCCCCGCCTTCATCCTTCGGGGTGCGCAACCAACGGTCAATTGCCTGAAGGCGGTCAACGGTCCGGAGCGCGACCGCCGGGTTCTCCTTGAAGAATGGCCAGTGTCGAAGAGGCGTGAAATCCATCGTGCTGCCCTCCACCCAGAGTAGATCACGTTACTTCGAATCCATCGGCGGCTCCAGTGCCTGTTGGGGTGGGGAGAGACCTAGCTATTGGGCTGCGGCGAGACGACCGAAGGACACCTCGGTCGTATAGTTCTCGCGCAGGAAGGCGATGAAATTGTCCTGGAACTGCCGTGTGTGGGCGTGGGCCAGCTCGTCGGCGAGCTCGACGTCCTTCGCCCGGATCGCCTCCAGCATCAGTTCGTGCTCGTCGGTCAGGAG